>JBBRYD010000180.1:0-6998 GCA_038238065.1 Propionibacteriales bacterium
ACGAGCTCCGGCAGCCCGCCCCCGACTGCAGCACCCGGTTCATCGCCTTCTACAGCGATCTCGACCAGTTGGTGGTGCCCAGTCGCAACGGCCGGATCGACCATCCGGACCTGGACGCCAGCAACGTGGCGGTCAGCGGACTCGGTCACTTGTCCCTGCCCAACAGCACCCGGATCGCTTTCCAGATCGCCGAGCTGCTGCGTCAGCTCGATCCTGATGGCATCGCGTCCGCCTGATCTGCCGCTAGAATGAG
Source organism: Propionibacteriales bacterium (assembly GCA_038238065.1). GTDB lineage: Bacteria > Actinomycetota > Actinomycetes > Propionibacteriales > Propionibacteriaceae > Microlunatus. The sequence goes on from JBBRYD010000180.1 coordinate 254, forward strand.
GGGCACGGGCGACGAGGCATCCTGGGGGCTGCGCGGTTGCGTGGTTATTGCTGTTTCGAGCCGACGAGCGGCCACGGCGGATCCGTACCAGCGTGAGTCGAAAACGAGGAGATGTGTCAGTGTCACCGCACCCGTCAGGCCGCGCGCCTCGGGCGTTGATGACCAGACTGCAGGCTGACGACCGCCGCGGTTGGTGGTCGCACGGGCTGGCAGCGCTCGCGGTTTCCGCTCTGGGACTCGCCATCGCCGGCTCGATGGCCCTCACCACCAGCGCCGAAACTACGTCCGGCGGCACCGCTGCCCACGTTCGCATCACCAGGTCGGCCACACGGCTCCCGCTGCGGGTGCCCGGTACGGGTGGCGCGACGCTCGAGGGCGCGGACGCATCGGCGCTCACCTCCAGCGGTGCGCTGCAGGCCTTCGTCCCCAAGAGCGCCGACGAGAACGAGACGCTCGACGACAGGGTTCGCGCCGCCGTGGTGAAAGAACGGGCCGCTCAACGAGCCGAGGACCTGTCCAAGACCGCCGAGGACGCCACCCGGGTGACCCGGACCGCCGGTAGCAAGGCTCGCGCCGACAAGCTGGCCGCCACCGACCGGGCGATCCGGGAGACGGCAGTCAGGATCGCCACCGAGCGCCGACAGCGCGCCACCGCCCTCCGCGTCGCGGCCGAAGTGGCCCGCAGGGTGGCGCAAACGGCAGCGGCGGACGCGGCTCGAGCCGACCACACGTCCACGACCACCCCCACGACCACAGAGCCGACCACCACCACCGCGACCCAGCCGGACCCCAGCCCGATCACCTCGACCGGCCATGGACACTCGCCGGTGCCCGGGGCGGTGATCGGCACCCCGTTCGGAGCTACCGGGCTCTGGGCCCGGTATCACACAGGCCTTGACTTCCGCGCCGCGCAGGGTACCCCGATCCGAGCGGTGACGTCCGGTGTCGTGCTCTACGCCGGCAACTCGGGTAACTGGTCCGGCAACCACGTGGCCATCATGCACGCAGACGGCATCACCACTATGTCGTCGCACATGTCGTCGATGGCGGTGCACGCCGGGGAGTCCGTGACCGCCGGCCAGATCATCGGCCGCGTCGGGCAGACCGGACGGGCGTTCGGCGCCCACCTGCACTTCGAGGTATATCCCCGCGGCGTCAAGTACGGCGACATCTACAGCGCGATCAACCCGGTCCCGTGGCTCCGTTCGAACGGCGTCAGCACACACTGAGGTCCCATACCACCGGGTACACCGGGGTAGCAACAATTTGATGCTCCGTTACCATTCCGTTATTGTTCGTGGAGTCCGCCGTTCCAACCCTTCGGGTTGACGGGCTTCTCGGGGAACTCTTCGTGCTCAGCGAAGACATCGTGAGGCAGTGACTGCCCACCTGTTTCCGTCCGAGGAGTTCACCCTTGTCACGCACGCCGTCTCAGCACGCCCTTGCGCGCCGCGCCCTCCCCGAAGACGACGCCGGCACCTCGAACTGGACTCAGCGCGGCGTGGCCGTTCTCGGGATCACGGTCCTCGGACTCGGCGTCGCCGGGTCGGTAGCGGTGACCGGGAACGCCCAGAACGCGACAGCGTCGGGCGGCCGGCCGGTCTCCACCGCCGCCGCCGAGCCCAGCGTGTCGACCTCGGTGGCGCCGGGGGTGAGTGTCCCCTCCGCCTTCGACCGTCGCGCGGCCCCGCTGAGTCGCGCCGCCGGCCGTCCCGCGCTGGCGGCGTCCGCCACCAGCCGCGACGCCGACCGCCGGGCCCTCGGACTCCTCGTCGGCTCGGGTGCGGTCCAGCGGTCGGCTCAAGCCAAAGCCGTGGCCCTGCGCGACAAGACCCTGATCAAGATCGCCGACGCGACCGAGAAGAAGGACACCTCACTTCACCAGGCCCGCGCCGAGGCCAAGAAGGCAGCCAAGGAGGCGAAGGCCAAGGCGAAGGCGGAGAAGGCCAAAGCCGAACGTGCGAAGAGGGTCCGGGCGGCACAGAAGTCGGACTCGGGCTCGACCTCGAGCTCGAGTTCGACTACCAGCAGGAGCAGCTCGCGTTCCAGCTCCAGCTCGGGTTCCGGCTCCGTGTCGCTGCCGATCACCTCCGGGTACCACATCGCCGCTCGCTTCGGTGACACCGGTTCGTGGTCCCGCTACCACACCGGCCTCGACTTCGCCGCCGGGATGGGCACGCCCATCCACGCAGCGGCTTCGGGCACCGTCACCCACGCAGGTTCGGGCTCGGCCGGCTGGGCAGGTCACTACGTGACCATCCGGCATGCCGACGGCAAGACCTCGCTCTATGCCCACATGTCCACGGTGTCGGTGCATGAGGGTCAGCACGTGTCCGGCGGGCAGCGGGTTGGCGCGGTGGGCATGACCGGCCGGACCTTCGGTCCCCACGTGCACTTCGAGATCTACCCCGTGGGCGCGAAGGTCGGCTCCCCGTACGAGGCGATCAACCCCGCTCCGTGGCTGCGCGCCCGAGGCCTGCACTTCTGATCCCGGCTCACGCCGCCGGCCTCGACCCGCGCAGGAGGCACCTTGTCGCTCGAGCCGCTGCTAGAGCTTCTCGAGTGGCGCGTGTCGCAGCGCCAGGCGCTTCAGGCCGACCGACCCGAAGTCCACGTCGGCCTTCGCCAGGTCGCCGGCCCCCGAGGTTGCCACCACCGTCCCCATCCCGAAGGTCGTGTGCAGCACCCGGTCGCCCGGCACCAGTGATGGAATGTCCCGCGTCTTGGTCCGTGCCCCATAGCCGACCGAGTTGCGCCACGTCTGGTTGGCCGTTCCGGTCGCCGACGTGTTCCGCCAGCTGGTCAAGGCGCTCTCGGTGCGACGCCAGTCGATCAGGTGACCGGGGATCTCGCTCAGGAACCGGCTCGGGGGGTTGTGCTGAGGCGCCCCGTAGGCAGAGCGGACCACCGCCCGCGACAGGTACAGCCGCTTGCGGGCCCGGGTGATCCCTACGTAGGCCAGGCGGCGCTCCTCCTCCAGCTCCGCGGCGTTGGCCAGCGCGCGCTGGTGGGGGAAGACACCGTCCTCCAGTCCCGCGAGGAATACTGTGTCGAACTCGAGCCCTTTGGCGGTGTGCAGCGTCATCAGCGTGACCACGCCCGTATCCTCGGTGTCGGGAGCGGGCGGGATCTGGTCGGAGTCGGCCACCAGGGCGACTCGTTCCAGGAACGCACCCAACGACGGGTCAGGCTCAGGAGCGCCCGAGGCGAGGTCGAACTCCGGCGTGTCCTCCAAGGCGATCGCGACGCTGAGGGTCCCGGTTCGGACGGGACGGGGGATGCTGGGAGGCTCCACCAGCTGACCGGTCTCTGGGTCGAAGTCCAGCACGTCCGGCACGAGGTCGAGACCGTCAGCCACCGCAGCAGCACCGGCGACGAACTCCCGGGCCACCGCCACCAGCTCGACCAGGTTTTCCAGCCGGGTCTCGTCCTGAGGGTCGACAGACTCCTGCAGCTCGGTCAGATACCCGGAGTCCTGCAGCACACTGGTCAGGATCTGGTCGGCCGGCACCCCCTCGGCCACCATCGTCTCGTGCTTGTCCATCAGGTCCACGAAGGACTGCAACTGCTTGGCCGACCGGGTGGCCAGACCCTGCACCTCGTCCAGCCGGCGCAGCGCGTCCCCGAAGCTGATCCGCAATCGGTTGGCCAACTCTCCCACCGCGCCCTCGGCCCGGTCACCGATCCCACGTTTGGGCACGTTGAGGATCCGACGGACCGACACGTCGTCGGTGCGGTTCGCGATGGCCCGCAGATAGGCGATGGCGTCGCGGACCTCGCGGCGCTCGTAGAAGCGCACCCCGCCGACCACCTTGTACGGCAGCCCGACCCGGATGAACACCTCCTCAAAGGCGCGGGACTGAGCATTGGTGCGGTAGAACACGGCCGTATCGCCGTACCGGCTCTCCGTGGCGTCGCTCAACCGGTCGATCTCCTGCGAGACGAACTGCGCCTCGTCGTGCTCGGTGTCGGCGACGTACCCGGTGATGAGCGCGCCGTCTCCGGCGTCCGACCACAGGTTCTTGGCGGTCCGTCCCTCGTTCTGCTTGATCACCGCGTTGGCCGCACTCAGGATCGTCTGGGTGGACCGGTAGTTCTGCTCCAGCAGAATCGTCCGGGCGCCGGTGAAGTCGGACTCGAAGTCGAGGATGTTGCGGATGGTGGCACCGCGAAACGCATAGATCGACTGGTCGGAGTCACCGACCACCATCAGCTCGGGCGGATCGGCCAGCACCTGGTTCGGAAGGGGGGACGACCCCCCCTGACCCCCCCGAGAAGACACCTCGGGAGCGTCGGTGACCTCGGTGCCGCAGAGCTCCTTGACGAGCATGTACTGCGCGTGGTTGGTGTCCTGGTACTCGTCCACCAGTACGTGCCGGAACCGCCGCCGATATTGCTCACGGAGGTCGGGAAAGGCCTGCAGCAGATGCACGGTGGTCATGATCAGGTCGTCGAAGTCGAGAGCGTTGGCCGCAGTCAGCCGACGCTGGTATTCCCGGTACGCCTCGAGGTAGGTCTCCTCGACGCTGGTGTTGACCCGACCGCTGGCCGACTCGTGGTCCACCAGCTCGTTCTTGAGGTTGGAGACCCAGTTCATGATGGAGCGCACCGGGAACCGCTTCGGGTCCAGGTCGAGGTCACGCGAGACCAGCTGCATCAGCCGTTTCTGGTCGGCGTCGTCGTAGATGGAGAAGGTCCGGGAGATGTTGAACCGGCCGATCTCGGAGCGCAGGATGCGCACACAGGCCGAGTGGAAGGTGGAGACCCACATCAGCTTGGCGCGGTTTCCGACCAGATCGACGACCCGCTCGCGCATCTCGGCGGCGGCCTTGTTGGTGAACGTGATGGCCAGGATCGAGCCGGGGTGCACGTTGCGCTCGCCGACCAGGTAGCCGATCCGCCGCGTCAGCACCCGGGTCTTGCCCGAACCGGCACCCGCAACCACGAGCACCGGCCCGCCGGAGTGCAGCACCGCCTCACGCTGGGGCGGGTTCAGCCCCTCGAGGAGCTTGTCGCCGCGCAGACGGGACTTGTGGGCACGCGGCCGAGGCACGATCACCTCCGGAAACAGGTCGTCGGGGATCGCGGCCGTCGGGCTGCTGGAACCGAGCTGGGGCGCGCTAGTCATGACCTCAACCACCCTAGACGCAACCGGCGACAGTTTCCTGTCTGCCTCGCCGCTGCCGCCGTTCATCGTCCGGCGCTGGCTGGTTGGCCGCTGCACCCGGCGTAGGTTGGTGACATGTGGTTCCGGCGAATTCGGTGGCGCACGATCATCAGACGCACCGCGGTTGGCGTGGCTGCGGTGCAGGCTGCCACCATCGGCGCCCTGATGGTGGTCGACCATCGACGCAAGAAGCTCCGGGCACCGGCGGTATTTCCCCGGCTGCCGCCCCGGTCGGTGACCGTCGGGAGCTCAGAGGTGACGCTCTACACCTACGGCGAAGATCTCTACTACGACATGCTCGGGGCCATCAAGCAGGCCAAGCAGCAGATCTTCTTCGAGACCTACATCTGGAAGTCCGACACGGTCGGGCAGTCGTTCAAGACCGCGTTGATCGAGGCGGCCGACCGGGGCGTCAAGGTCTACGTGGTCTTCGACGAGTTCGCCAACCTGGTGGTGCCGCCGGTCTTCTTCACCTTCCCGAAGAACATCGAGGTCCGCCGCCACCCGCTGATCGCCAAGAGCCTGAGCGTCCCACGCAACAGTGGCCGGGACCACCGCAAGATCCTGGTCGTCGACGGCGACGCAGCGTTCCTGGGCGGCTTCAACATCGGCTCGCTCTACGCCACCGACTGGCGCGACACCCATGCCCGACTGACCGGGGACGTGGTCTGGGACGTGCACAACGCCTTCGTCGACAACTGGAACCTGGCCGCGGGGCGTCGTCGCTCCCGGCTGCCCGACGTCGGTGCGGTGTCCTGGCAGTCCAACATCCGGGTACACCGCAACGTGCCGCGCAACATGGTCTACCCCATCCGGGGCATGTATCTCGAGGCCATCGACCGTGCCTCCGACCACGTCTACCTGACCCACGCTTACCTGATCCCGGACGAGGACATGATCAGTGCTCTCACCAAGGCGGCCAAGCGGGGCGTGGACGTCCGGATCATCGTGCCGGCGGAGTCCAACCACATCGTGGCCGACTGGCTGTCCCGTGGGTTCTACGACCAGCTCCTCCGAGCCGGGGTCCGGCTGTTCCTCTACCAGGGGGCCATGGTGCACGCCAAGACAGCGACCATCGACGGGCAGTGGTCCACCATCGGCACCGCCAATCTCGACCGGCTCAGCCTGCGCGGGAACTACGAGATCAACATCGAGGTCTACGACCAGGCGGTGGCGCGGCAGATGGAGGAGATCTTCGCCATCGACTCCTCCAACACCATCGAGCTGACCTCGACCGCGTGGCACCGCCGTCACGCCATGGTGAAGTTCTCCGAGACCGTGCTGACCCCGCTGCGTCCGCTGCTCTAGGACAGGCGTCGGCCGACTCGACCGCACCCCATCGACCCGCGCCGGTCTCCGCGAGTCGACACCCGGCTGGCCAGGTATCGACACCGTGCTGAATTCTTTATAACGTCAGGAACATTCCCTCAGATTTTTATTTTGGTTTATTCCAACCTAGGCGCACAATAAGAGAAGCTCGGGGATGAGCCAAAGGTCCGACGCCATGAGCATTCTCAACCGCCCCACCTCCGTCAGCATCCTGGGATTGATCACTGCTCGGGTCGAGCAGGACCGGAC
>JBBRYD010000181.1:0-6984 GCA_038238065.1 Propionibacteriales bacterium
ATCGGTAGCACGGGCCCTGGTCGGCCCAGAACACGCTGGCCTGGCCGTCGAAGCGGTAGATCGAGCCCCACACGTACGGCTTGTGCAGCAGTACGGCGGCGTCGTTCACGAGGTAGCGGGTGGCGAAGTTGTCGGTCCCGTCGACGATCAGGTCGTACTGCGCGAACAGCTCCATCACGTTGTCGTTGTCGAGCCGGACGTCGTGCACGACCACGTTCACCAGCGGGTTGATCTCGGCGATGGACTCCTGGGCCGAGAGCGCCTTCGACTTACCGATGTCGGACTGGCCGTGGATGATCTGTCGCTGCAGGTTGGACTCGTCGACGGTGTCGAACTCGACGATGCCGAGGGTGCCCACCCCGGCGGCGGCGAGGTACAGCAACGCCGGGCTGCCGAGACCGCCGGCTCCGATGACCAGGACCTTCGCATTCTTCAGCCGCTTCTGCCCGTCCATCCCCACGTCGGGGATGATCAGGTGACGGCTGTAGCGACGGACCTCTTCGAGCGTCAGCTCCTCAGCGGGTTCGACGAGCGGCGACAAGGCCACGATTTCCTCCAGAATGTTCAGCTGCGGGATGTCCGGCGTGCTCTGACGATCCTCTGCTCAACACCTCCGGTTGAGGCACTATTCCGGATGGTGGGACGTCGTCTCAGGCCAGCTCGGCTGACCGCAGCCCGTCGACCAGCGAGCCATGCGCGACACTGGGTGGGTGCCCGACTCGGCGGACGTCCGGACGGTGGTCGACGGCCGGACCCTCGGCCTGACCAACCTGGACAAGGTGCTGTTCCCGGCGACGGGCTACACGAAGGCCGAGGTGATCCACTACTACGCCACCGTGGCCCCTGTTCTGCTCCCCCACCTCCGCGACCGGGCCCTGACCCGGATCCGCTTCCCGGACGGCGTCGGCGATGGCGCGTTCTCCTTCTACGAGAAGAACGCGCCGAAGGGGACGCCCGCCTGGGTCACCACGGTGCCGGTGCTGACCAGCGACGGGCCCATCGACTACGTCGTGGCCGACGAGCCGGCGACTCTGGTCTGGCTGGCCAACCTCGCCGCGCTGGAGATGCACGTGCCGCAGTGGACGGTCTCGAGCGCCGACCCCGGAGCGGGCCGAGCCATCCGGCTGCCCGGCTCCGAGCGGCGTCGCGGTGAGCCGTTGGCCAACCGCGTGGTGGTCGACCTGGACCCGGGTGCGGGCATGACCGTCGTGCAGTGTGCCCGGGCGGCCCTGATGGTGGCCTCGCTGATGGCCGCGGACGGCATGATCCCGGTGGCCCAGACCTCCGGCAGCAAGGGCATGCAGGTCTACGCCGCCGTCGCCCCGTGCCGCAGTGCTGAGGCCGCCGCCTACGTCCGCGGCCTGGCTCGGCTGCTCAAGCAGACCCAGCCCGACCTGTTCGTGCTGACCATGACCGTTGCGCAGCGGGCCGGGCGGATCTACGTGGACCACAGCCAGAACGCCGCCGCCAAGAACACCGTCTCCCCCTACTCGCTGCGTGGTCGCGAGCGGCCGGCGGTCGCCACCCCACTGACCTGGGACGAGGTGGGTGCGGTCAGCCACCCCGATGAGCTGCGCTTCAGCCCCGAGCAGGTGCTCGAACGCATCGACACCCTCGGGGACCTGGCTGCGGACCTGATCACCGACCATCCCCCGCCGCTGCCCGAGGTCACGACCGGCTGATCCGGCGCGATGACCGCGACCACCCGCGCCTCCTCCAGGAACGACCCTCCGGTGCGGTTCAGGACCAGGGCGTGTGCGGGCGCGGCTGCTTCTCGCCGTCGATGAGCACATCCAGCCGTTCCCGGTAGAACGCCACCAGCTGGGACACCTCGGTCGCGTCCGTCAACGGGTCCTCGTAGCTCCAGGCGATGTCCGGCAGCTCCAGGTCACCGAGAACGGCCGTGTAGTGGGTCGCGCGCCCTTTGTAGGCACACGCGGTCTCCAGTGAGCCGGGTCGAAGCTCGGCGCGGACATCGGCGCGGGGGATGTAGAACCGGGTCAACGGAAACGAGCCTTCGAAGAGCGCCCGGGCGTGTGTGGTCTCGGCCAGCACCGCACCCTGGGCCTCCAGGCGAACGCGCCGTGAGGTGCGCCGGATGTCGATCCGATGGAACGGGTCCCGTGGGTGGCTGACGATGGGTTCGTCCTCCTCCTCCCAGTCGAAGGCCGCGAAGTCGAGGGCCACGAAACCCTGCAGGTCCGGATCCTCGAACCGGAACGCGACGCCCGGGCCACGGTCGACGAGGCCCAGGGGCTGGCCCTCGGCGGTATGGACGGTGAACGGCACCGAGGGGTCCAGCAGGGGTGGGCCACCCACACCGAAGCCGACTGACCGGACGTCTGCAGACGGTGCGCTCGGTACGGGACGCAGCTCCGCTCGCATATCGGTCTCGGGCACCGCGTAGGACGGAACGATGCGCCGGGGCTCCCAGACCAGCATCGCGGTGGTGCTGTCGGCCAGCAGGGAGCCGGATGACCAGGCTCGCACCCGCTTGGGCGTCGGCTGGTACCTCAGGCTGGGCAGGGCCGCCACCAGATGCTTCTCGAGCCAGACAGCCATGTCGTCATCGTGACCCCATTCGCCGGGTGTGGCAAGGCCCAGGACAGCGGCGACCCGTCGGCCTGGCCGAGCGGGGGCCGACGGCTGCAGGTCGTGCCGGTTCGCCGTTCCACCGGCCCTGGGTGAGTAACATGACGCCGTGGCCACACCTCGGGTTTCGCGGATGCCTCGCGACCAGCGCCGCGCCCAGCTCCTCGATGCGGCCAACGACGTGTTCACCACGAAGGGCTACCACGCCGCGGCCATGGACGACATCGCCGACATGGCCGGGGTGTCCAAGCCGGTGCTCTACCAACACTTCCCGTCCAAGCTGGAGCTCTACCTCGACCTGTTGGACATCAGCTGTGACCGGCTGGTGGAGGTGGTCGAGGAGGCCTTGGCCTCCACCGACGACAACGCCGACCGCGTGGTGGCCACCATGGGCGCGTTCTACGAGTTCGTGTCGTCGGCCAGCGGGGAGTTCCGGTTCGTGTTCGAGTCCGACCTGACCGGTGACGGAGAGGTGCAGAAGCGTCTGTGGCGCGTCAACGACGAGATCGCCGACGCGATCGCGGCGGTCATCTCCGAAGACACCGACCTCGCGCCCGAGCAGGCCAAGCTGCTGGGCATCTCGCTGGTCGGTATCGCCCAGGTCAGTGCCCGTTACTGGGTCTCGGCCGGTCCGGACCAGATCCCGCTGGAGGACGCCAAGCAGCTGGTCAGCAGCCTGTCCTGGCGGGGCATCCGTGGCTTCCCCCGCGTCGACCACAGCGCGACCGAACTCAGGCTGAGTCCACACCGAGACCCCTCGACCGAGTAGATTTGTGCCCAGCCCGAACCGTCTGAGCCGGTGCGCATCCTCCAGCCCCGCCGCCGTCCAGACCCCCGAGAGGACATCTGGATGACCGAGCCCACGTCGTACGGCGCCGCAGCACCCGCACCGCTGGCCCCGCCGGCGGCCAACGTGCTCACGCTGACGGCTCCCGCGCCGCCGGCCGCGGTGGTCGCCACCTCTGCGCCGGCGATGGCTCCGCAGGTCGACCCGGGGGTCCTTCCCGCGCTGGACGGCAAGGTCGAGGGGTTCATCACCGCGTTGACGACGGCACAACCCCGGTCACCGGAGTTCGCCGCGCAAGCCAACAACGTACGGGCCATGGGTGACGCCGACATCCGCAGGACCGCGGAGACGTCCAACCGGCTCCTGCAGACCCCGGTCAAGGCGCTGCAGGAGGGCGGCATCGCGGAAGGCTCCAAGGTCGGAACGACGTTGATGGAGCTGCGGCGCACCGTCGAGCAGCTGGATCCCAGCCAGGCCACCGGTGTCCGCAAGTTCCTCGGGATCATCCCGTTCGGTGACAAGGTGACCGACTACTTCCGCAAGTACCAGAGCGCCCAGTCGCACCTCAACGGCATCCTGCACAGCCTGCGCAACGGCCAGGACGAGCTGACCAAGGACAACGTCAGCCTCAACATGGAGAAGCAGTCGCTGTGGGCCAACATGGGCCGGCTCAACCAGTACGTCTATATCGCCGAGCGACTCGACGCGCGGCTTTCGGCGATGATCGCCGAGCTGGAGATCAGCGACCCGGACAAGGCCAAGGCGCTCAGCCAGGACGTCCTCTTCTACGTCCGGCAGAAGCACCAGGACCTGCTCACCCAGCTCGCGGTCTCGATCCAGAGCTACCTGGCCATCGACATCATCATCAAGAACAACATCGAGCTGATCAAGGGCGTCGACCGCGCGTCCACCACCACCGTCTCCGCCCTGCGCACGGCGGTGATCGTGGCCCAGGCGCTCAGCAACCAGAAGCTCGTCCTCGACCAGATCACCGCGCTCAACACGACCACCTCGGACCTGATCCAGCGCACGTCGGAGATGATGCGCGACAACTCGGCCCAGATCCAGCAGCAGGCCGCCTCGGCGACGATCGGCCTGCCGCAGCTGCAGGCCGCCTTCCAGAACATCTACGCCACGATGGACTCCATCGACGCCTTCAAGCTGCAGGCGCTCGACAACATGGCGGCGACCATCGGCACGCTGGAGGCCGAGGTCGTCAAGTCGAAGGAGTATCTGGACCGGGTGTCCAACTCGGACCAACGACTGGCCTCGGGCAGTCTCGACATCGAGGGTGGCGCGCCGGGTGGGCTCCGCTGAGCACGGGTAACGCGTTCGGCTACGCGGCACAGGAAAGCAGCTGATGGCGCTCCGGGACTGGTTCGCCAAGATCATCGGGCGGGAGGACCCCGTACCGGAGTTCGTCACGCCGGCGGCTCCGACCGAAGCCGACATCCTCGGCGCCCTGGACCGGGTGGAAGGCCTGGTCGGCGGCGGGGTGGTGCCGGCTCCGGTGCTGTCCCGGGTGAAGCGGGTCTCGTCGACACTGAGGGAGACCCTGCCCCGGCTGCGCAACCTCGGTCTGGGCAGCCCGCAGGCCTACTCGGTGATGGCCACCGCGACCGACTACCTGCCCGAGGCGATCGGGGGCTATCTCCGTCTCCCGCGGCAGTGGGCCGACTCCCGCCCTGTCGAGAACGGCAAGACGTCGCTGATGCTGCTGATCGACCAGCTCGACCTGCTCGGGGCCACCATGGACAAGATCTTCGACGCCGTCGTCCGGGTGGACGCCGACGCTCTGATCGCCCACGGTCGGTTCCTGCAGGAGAAGTTCGGACACGCGTCCTCCGGCGGGTCGCTCGACCTCGGCCAGGCGCCCGAGCCCCGCAGCCCCTTGGACCTGCCATGACCGAGCCCCGCAGCCCCTTGGACCTGCCATGACCGAGCCCGAGGAAACCACGCTCTGGGAGAGCGCGGTACGCCGCGTCAAGCAGCTCCGGACAGCCGAGTCAACCATCCGGAACCCGACCCGGGCTGCGAACCCCCTCGATCTGACCTCCGATGACGCCGACGTCCCGATGGCGTTCCCGGGGATCGGACCGGCGTCGTCCTCCCCGCTTGAGCCTGGTCGGGTCGCCCAGGAGCCGGTGGTCCCGGCGAACGGCCCGCGCCCGGGTCCGGACACCTCAGCCACGACGAGGGAGTCAGACGTGGCGGCCCGACCCGGTCCGCGGCAGACGGCGGAACCGGCAGCAGCGGCCAAGACCGTCGAGGAGCTGCTGGCTGAGCTCGACGCGCTGACCGGTCTGACGGCGGTGAAGGCCGAGATCCACCGGCAGGTCCAGCTGCTGCGGGTGGAGAAGCTGCGCAACGAGGCGGGGCTGCGCTCCCCCACCATCACCCGTCACCTGGTCTTCGTCGGCAACCCGGGCACCGGCAAGACCACGGTGGCCCGCCTGGTCGGAGGCATCTACCGGGCCCTGGGGCTGCTCTCGAAGGGTCAGCTGGTCGAGGTCGACCGGTCAGAGCTCGTCGCCGGCTATCTCGGACAGACCGCGATCAAGACCTCCGAGGTGGTGGGCTCGGCGGTCGGCGGGGTGCTGTTCATCGACGAGGCGTACAGCCTGGGCGGCGACCAGTACGGCACCGAGGCCGTCGACACCCTGGTCAAGGAGATGGAGGACCACCGCGATGACCTGGTGCTGATCGTGGCTGGCTATCCGGACCCGATGGTCGTGTTCATCGGGCAGAACCCGGGGCTGTCCAGCCGTTTCCGGACCTCCATCGAGTTCGGTGACTACGCCGACGACGAGCTGGCCGCCATCTTCACCGGACTGGCCGCCGGCGCCGACTACGACGTGACCGAGCCCTGCCTGACCCGCTTCCGCTCCATCCTGGCGACGACCCCCCGCGGCCCGGCCTTCGGCAACGGCCGCTTTGCGCGCAACCACCTGGAGGCAGCCATCGGTCGACACGCCTGGCGGCTGCGCGACGTCGAGGAGCCTACCCTGCAGCAGCTTCGCGAGCTGCTGGCCGACGACCTGGACGACGGAGCCGCCGAGCCGCCCGCCGACCCCGCGGCGGCAGTTACCACGCCCGAGCCCGATCCCGTGGCCGAGCTGTTCGCCGACGCGACCGAGGCGCCCAGGGTGCGGGCCCCGGATGCGTCCGCGCCCGATGACCCCTGGAGGGAGGACCGCCCATGAGCCAGCCTCGACAGACGGCTCTGGCCGGTCCAGCCGGCGCGGCACGTTCCGCGGCGGCGCCGGTCACCGTGCCCGGGGCCGTCGCCCCCGCCGCCGGCACCCAACCGGCCACGGTCGGACGGCCGAACGACACCCCGCGGCTGCTCCGGATGCTCACCACGGGCCTGATCCTGCTGGGGTTGATCTTCGGCCTCGCCGGCGCCCTGAGCTTCTCCGGCGTGGCCGTCAGCCTCGACCGTGCCGAGTCCAACACCGAGCAGCTGATCCGGGTACAGAAGATCCAGACCAACCTGCTCAGCGCCGACGCGACGGCGACCAACGCGTTCCTGGTCGGCGGGCTCGAGCCGCCGGCGCAGCGGGCCGCCTACGACCGGGCCATCACGGCCACCGGCGCGCTGGTGG
>JBBRYD010000182.1:0-6829 GCA_038238065.1 Propionibacteriales bacterium
TCGACGCCGAGGCAATAGGTCGCCTCGTTGTAGAAGGGGGCCAGGTAGTCCATCCGGGTGCAGAACGTCACGCCCTGCGTCCAGTTGCGGTACTCCATGTTCTTCTCGATGCCGGTGTGCAGGTAGCCGATGCCGCAGCGACACTCGGTCACGGTCTCACCGTCGAGCTCGAGGATCAGGCGGAGTACGCCGTGCGTCGACGGGTGCTGCGGGCCCATGTTGACCACGATCCGCTCGTCGCCGCGCTCGGCCTGATCAGCCACGATCGAGTCCCAGTCCTGGCCGGTGACGGTGTAGACGTGGCCCTCTGAGGCGTCGGCGGCCGCGCCGTAGGGGTCGCTCTCGCTCCGTGCTCCGTCTTCTCCGGGAGCCGAGGGGGTCGTCCCGTCGGGTGTGTACGTGGCAGACATCAGTTGTAGCTCCTCCGCTGCTCGGGGGGCGGGATGGTGGCGCCCTTGTACTCCACCGGGATGCCACCGAGCGGGTAGTCCTTGCGCTGCGGGTGGCCGGGCCAGTCGTCGGGCATCAGGATCCGGGTCAGAGCCGGGTGGCCGTCGAAGACGATGCCGAACATGTCGTACGTCTCGCGTTCGTGCCAGTCGGCCGTGGGGTACGTCGCGACCACTGAGGGGATGTGCGGGTCACTGTCGGGGACCGAGACCTCGAGCCGGATCCTGCGGTTGTGGGTCATCGACTGCAGGTGGTAGACCGCGTGCAGCTCCGCGCCGGAGTCGGCCGGGTAATTGACCCCGGAGACGCTGCTGCAGAACTCGAACCGGAGCTGGGCGTCGTCGCGGAGATGCTTGACCAGGGACTGCAGATGCTGCCGAGCGACGTGGAAGGTGATCTCGCCGCGGTGGACGACGACCTTGGTGATGACGTCGCCGTAGTTGGGCATCAGCTCCCCCACATGGTCATAGACCGAGTCCCACCAGCCGCCGAACGGCTGGCCGGTCGGGGCGGGGAACTCGATGGTGCGGTTGAGCCCGCCGTAGCCGGACGTGTCCCCGGTGCCCTGCACGCCGAACATGCCTTTGCGGACCTCGAGCACCTCAGCCGTGCCGGTGACCTGCTCGAGCTGGCCGGCCGGGGTGTCCGCCTTGGCCGCGTCTGACGTCTCCTGCTCGTCGGCCTCCGACGACACGGCCGGGGACGACCCGGTCACCGTCTCCGGCCTGGTCCCGGCGTCAGGAGCGGACTCGCCGACGTCGGAGGCGCCCTTCACCCGGGCGTTCGCGTCGGACTCCGCGTTGATCGGTTCGCCGCTCGCGGTCCGGTCCCCCGTGTTGGATCCGTCGGTCACCGCAGCAGCCCCTTCATCTCGTGCGTCGGGGTGGCGGCGAGCTGGAGCAGCTCGGCCTTCTCGTCGGCGAGCTGGGCGTTCATACCGACCGGGAGGTGGCGGACCTTCTCCCGCAGCTTGAACATGGCGTCGATCAGCATCTCCGGACGCGGCGGACAACCGGGCAGGTAGATGTCCACCGGCACGACGTGGTCGACTCCCTGCACGATGGCGTAGTTGTTGAACATGCCGCCAGAGCTGGCGCAGACGCCCATCGCCAGCACGAACTTCGGGTTCGGCATCTGGTCGTAGATCTGCCGGAGCACCGGCGCCATCTTCTGGCTCACCCGGCCGGCCACGATCATCAGGTCGGACTGGCGGGGGGAGGCGCGGAACACTTCCTGGCCCCAGCGACCCGAGTCATACCGGGGGGCGCCGTAGGTCATCATCTCGATCGCGCAGCAGGCCAGGCCGAACGTCGCCGGCCAGAACGACGCGCTCCTCATGTATCCGAACAGGTTCTCGACCGTGGTCAGCAAGACGCCGGTCGGTAGCTTCTCTTCCGCGTTGGGCATATCAGTTACTCCTCGTTCGCCGACTGGTCAGCAATTCGGCATCTCTGGCGGCGTGTCGTGTGGGAGCCGTCCCCCACCCATTCAGTCCCAATCGAGCCCACCCCGGCGCAGCACGTAGAAGTAGGCGATGAAGACGGTCACGATGAACAGGATCATCTCCACCAGGGCGAACGACCCCATCTGGTCGAAGGTGACCGCCCAGGGATAGAGGAAGACGATCTCGATGTCGAAGACGATGAAGAGCATCGCGGTGATGTAGTACTTCACCGGAAAACGGCCGCCCCCCACGGGCTGGGGTGTCGGCTCGATGCCGCACTCGTACGAGTCGTACTTGGCGCGGTTGTACCGCCCCGGGCCGACCAGGATGCTGGTCGTGATGGTCAGCGCCACGAAACCGGCAGCGATCACCAGCAGGATGACGATCCCCAGATATGGGCTCACTGCTCATCTACCCCTTCTCGGCGAGCGTCTGGTCAGTCTGACCCAGAGCTCCGACAGTTTTCCCCGGGTCACGCCGAGGGCGCGATCTTGGAGAGCGAGTTGATCACCTTGTCCATGGCGTCCCCGTCCTTGCTGTCGGTCAGGTTGGCCAGCAGCTTGAGCGTGAACTGCATCAGCGTCTTGCGCGGTAGGCCGTACTTGGTGCAGGCGCGCATGACGTGCGGGTTGCCGATCAGCTTCACGAAGACGCGTCCCAGTGTGTAGTAGCCGCCGAGCTCTGCCTTCAACTGGGTCGGGTAACCCAGCAGGGCCTTTTCCGCGCTGTCGGTCCCGACCCCCCGGTAGTGCGCCTCGGCCATCGCGTCCGCGGCGATCTCGGCCGACTCCATCGCGTAGGCGATGCCCTCACCGTTGAACGGGTTGACCATGCCACCGGCATCACCGACGAGCAGCATCCCGTTGCGGTAGTGCGGCTGCCGGTTGAAGCCCATCGGGAGCGCTGCGCCACGGACCGGGGTGGTCATGTTCTCGTCCCGGAAGCCCCACTCCGGTGGCGTGTTGTCCAGCCATCGCTTGAGCAGATCCTTGTAGTCGGTCTTGCCGAAGGCGCTCGAGGTGTTGAGGATGCCCAGCCCGACGTTGCAGGTGCCGTCGCCCATGCCGAAGATCCAGCCGTACCCCGGGAGCAGCGCGCTCTGTCCCGGCTTGCCCTCCCAGAGCTCCAGCCAGGACTCGAGGTAGTCGTCGTCGGTCCGGGGACTGGTGTAGTACGTCCGCACCGCAACCCCCATCGGCCGGTCGTCGCGTCGGTTGATGCCCATCGCGAGGCTGAGCCGGGTCGAGTTCCCGTCGGCCGCCACGACCAGCGGCGCCGTGAACCGGCGGCCGTCCTTGGCCACGACCCCGGCGATCCGGCCGGTCCGGTCGTCCATGATCGGCGCGACCACGTTGGTCAGCTCGTACAGCTTGGCCCCTGAGGCCTCGGCGTTGCGGACCAACAGGTCGTCGAAGTCCGACCGCGGCCTGACCAGCCCGTACGGCGGGAAGTCGGCGAGGTCCGGCCACTCCAGCTGGAAGGGGCGGTCGCCACCGTAGATCCGCAGACCCTTGTTGTGCAGCCAGCCGGCCTGCTGGGAGGTGTCGATGCCGAGCCGGATGAGCTGCCGGGTGGCGCGGGGGGTCAGCCCGTCGCCACACACCTTCTCCCGTGGGAACTGGGCCTTCTCCAGCAGCGAGACGTGCAGACCTCGACGGGCCAGATGCGTCGCCGTCGCGGATCCGGCCGGACCCGCGCCCACCACGATCACGTCGGACTCGACGGACCCCAGCGTGGTCGAACGACCGGAGCTCACCGTGGCCGGAGCGTCAGCGGACGGGTATGACCCGTTCGGGGTGACTGACATCGTCTCTCCTGGAGGTGCTGGGGGTGCCTGTCGTCGTAACGGCAGCCGGCGCTGAACGCTCGTGAAAAACTTCACTAACTCACCGCAGAGTCTACGACTTCTCCGTCGGAATCAACATCGGGGTTCCTCGAGCAGCTGCTGCCTGACAAGGGGAGTTGAGCCTGATTACGTGCATGGAGCGTTGCGTAAATACGGATCGCGGCCCTCCGGACCACCAGCCACCGTTTTCGGACCGTGGTCCCATAACGCCGGGTCGGGAGGCCCGATCAGCGCCGTTCTCGGGCCATGGTCCGAAAACGAGGCGCGGGGCAAGAGGTGACCCACCTCCGATCCGCCCTTCTCTGGAGCGGCGTCGGTAGACATCGGCACCAGGCGCCGAGGCTCAGTCCTCGACCCAGGACACCACCAGGTCGTACGTCGCCGGGGGGCGGACCTCGGCGAAGTAGTAGCGCTCCCCTCGCTCCCAGAAGCTCACCACACCGGCGAGGTCCTCGGTCCGGGTGGCCAGCCGCGTCTGACGGACGCCCTCGTCGACCTGCAGGCAAACCGCGACGTCCACCAGATCAGCCAGCTCGGGCCGGGCGCTGTAGACACCGTCGACCACCACCAGCTCAGCCGGGACCAGCTCACGTTCGGCTCCTGGTCGCCCGTCGTCGGCGTCCCAGTCGTAGCGAGCGAAACGGGCAGTCGCCCCTCGGCGGAGAGGCACCAGCGCTTCCTCGCGCAGCCGACGCCAGTCGAACACCAGATCCACCACCTCGGCGTCGACCAGCCGGTCACGCTGGAGGCGACCCAGCGACGCAACCCTGGGGGAGTAGAAGTCGTCACCCTCGACCACGGTCACCGGCCGGGCCAGCGCGAGCGCTGCCGCCATCGTCGACTTCCCCACACCGCTGGGTCCGTCCAGAGCCACCACCACCGGCCGATCACCGACCTCCAGCCCGTCGACGGCCGCCAGGATCAGGCCCACGGCCCGGCCGTGCAGCGCGGTCCAGGTCGCCAGCTGCTCGGCGGTGTCGATGTCGAAGTGGTCCTCGGCGGACAGCAGCCGCCGCCGGGCCGGCGGATCGAGCCGACCGACCAGCGTCCGTGCCCGACCACCATGTCCGCCGGACGGCCCTGCGTGCCTGACCAGGTCCGCGGCGGCGTCCCGACGCAGGGCGAGCTGCAGCGGCTGTTCGAACCCTGTCACGTCCACCCCGACGATCGCCGTGATGGAGGGATCAGCCAGCAGGGCGCGGCGCATCTGGACCGCCGCCTGACCGGCCGCGGGTGCGTCCCCGGGCAGGACCACGATCTGCTCGGCATCCCCCGCCAGCGCAGCTCGGAGACCTGCCACGAGGCCCGCGGTCGGCCCGCCACCCGGCGGTTCCTCCCGGACGAACCGCACCGCGCGGGTCAGACGTCGTTCGGGTCCGACGACCAGCACCGACCAGTCCGACGGCAGGCCGCCGATCGTGCGTTCCAACAGGGCCTGCCCGGCCACCATCGCGCTCAGCTTGTCGGACCCGAAGCGTCGGGACTCTCCGCCGGCCAGCACCACCGCCACACAGCTCGCAGCCGGACCGCCGGCGGTCATTCCCCGAGGGCGTCTCGCATCGGGACCAGCTTGGCCACTGACTCGGCCAGCTCGGCGGCGGGGTCGGACCCGGCGACGATGCCGCAGCCGGCGAAGAGCCGGATCTGACGCGGGTCGGTCTCCGAGATCTGGCCGCAGCGCAGCGCGATGGCCCACTCACCGTCGCCGCGCGCATCCATCCAGCCGACCGGGCCGGCGTAGCGTTCCCGGTCCAGGTGCTCGAGCTCGGAGATGGTCTCGCGGGCCACGCCGGTCGGGGTGCCGCAGACCGCAGCGCTCGGGTGCAGGGCCGCGGCTAGAGCCAGCGAGCTCGCCCCCGAGGTGGCGACGCCGGTCACGTCGGTCGCCAGGTGCAACACGTTGGGCAGCTCGAGCACGTACGGCGCGTCGGGCACGTTCATGCCGGAACAGTACGGGGCCAGCGCTCGGGCCACCGAGGCGACGGCGTACTCGTGCTCCTCCAGGTCCTTGCTCGACTGCGCCAGCCCGGCGGCCAGAGCCAGGTCGAGCTCGCCTGAGCCCGAGCGACGGATCGTGCCGGCCAGCACCCGGGAGGTGGCCAGCCCACCTTCGCGACGGACCAGCATCTCCGGCGTCGCCCCCACCAGCCCGTCGACCAGGTAGGTCCAGCAGCGGGCATAATCGTCGGACAGCCGCGACACCAGCCAGCGGGGGTCGATGTCGGCGTCGGCGAAGGCCAGCAGGTCACGAGCCAGCACCACCTTGTCGAGCCGGCCGGCACCGATCCGGCGCACCGCCTCCGCGACCTTGGCCTCCCATTCCGGCCCGGTCAGGCCACCGTCACCGAAGGCCACGTTGCGCGGTGGCGTTGGTGCGGGGGGGAGATCGATCACCGGCGCGCCGTGGGACGCCGTCCCGATGGTGGTCATCCAGGACCGACCGGCCCGGCGTCCGACGACGATCTCGGGCACGATCAGAGCCGACTGCGCGGCCGTGTTGTCCGGGTCGAAGACGAAGCTGCCGAAGGCCATGAAGCCTGCCCCGGCGGTCGCGTCGTCCAGATCGGACTCGTGCACGACGCCGGCACTGAGCTCGGCCCACCACTGCTCAGCCTCGCTGATGGTGACCGGCTTGTGTCGAGCCACCTCGCCCCAGCCGACCATGCCGTCACCGTGCCGGATCCACGCGTACGCGTCCTGGCGGGGCAGCAGCCGGGTGAGGGAGCCGGGGTCGGGGATCTCGACGGTACGGGCGTGCAGCTTCGGCGGGGTCGGATCCTCACCAGTCACGCCCTCAGCGTAGTTCGGGCCACACGCCCCAACCAATCCAAACCGCCAACTGGCACGAACGTCACATATGCACACCGAACCGACCACCGCACGCCCGGGGACCACACCGGGAGCTGGGTGGCGGATCCTGGCCGGTGTCGTCTCCGCCCTCGCCGCCGTCGGCGTGGGCCACGGCATCGCCGCCCTGATCAACCCGAACGCCTCGCCCATCATCGTGATCGGCTCCACCCTGATCGACGCCGCTCCGACGCCGGCCAAGGAGTTCGCGGTCAAGACCTTCGGCACCTACGACAAACCGA
>JBBRYD010000183.1:0-6767 GCA_038238065.1 Propionibacteriales bacterium
AGGCCTTCGAGGTGGCCGGCGTCGCCGACTGAAGACCCCAGCGCCGCGCAGCCGGGTCAGCGTCGACCGACCATGGACGGTGTCAGACTGCAGTGTGACCATCCATTCGGAGCATCCGTTCCTGCCCCCGAACGGTGAGCGCAACCCGATCCGCCGGCTCCGTGGACGGCTGCCGCTACCGGTCAGCGTGTGGACTTCTGAGCTGGACGGCCGACCGGACGGCTGGACCGTCTCGTCGATGCTGGTTGCGGACGGGGAGCCGGCCGAGGTGCTGGGTCTGGTGGACGAGGACTCCGAGCTGGCTGACGTGATCGCCGAGACCCGGGTGGTGGCCATCAGCCTGCTGGGCTGGACGCACCGCGGTCTCGCCGACGCCTTCGCCGGTGTCGCTCCGGCACCCGGTGGGGCGTTCCGCCTCGGGACGTGGACCGCCACGGCGTGGGGGCCGGTGCTGGCCGACGCGCCAGGCTGGCTGGGTGTCCGGCTGGTCGAGGGCGAGATCGGCCACGCCGGATGGTCGTTGCTGGTGCGCGGCTCCATCGAGCACGTCGAGGTCAGTGCCGCCGCCGACAGTGTGCTCGGTTACCTCCGGGGTCGCTATCGCCAGCTCGAGCTCTGATCGGCGGAGTCCCGCCCACGGCCGGCTCCCCGCCGGCGGAACGTGTCGGTGTCATCAACTAACCTCGGGACCCATGACCACCGTCTTGCTCCTCCGGCACGGGCGCAGCACCGCCAACACCTCGGGCATCCTGGCCGGCCGCACTCCGGGCGTGGAGCTGGATGCGGTGGGTCTGACCCAGGCCACCGAGGCCGGCCGGCGTATCGCGCCCATTCCCATCCGGGCGCTGGTCTCGTCCCCGTTGCACCGCTGCCGTCAGACGGCCGAGGCCCTGCAGTCGGCGCGGCCCGACCAGATCCCGATCTCGATCGAGGAGGGGCTGGTGGAGTGCGGCTACGGCGACTGGACCGGCAAGTCGCTCAAGGAGCTCAGCAAGGAGAAGCTCTGGAAGCAGGTCCAGCAGCAGCCGTCCTCGGTCCGGTTCCCCAACGGGGAGTCGATGACGGAGATGTCGGCCCGGGCGATCGGCAGCATCCGCTCCTGGGACGAGAAGCTCAGCGACGAGTACGGCGAGGACACGGTCTGGGCGGCGGTCTCACACGCGGACGTCATCAAAGCGATCATGGCCGACGCGCTCGGAACGCACCTGGACAGCTTCCAGCGGATCCTGATCGACCCGGCGTCGGTCTCGATCGTGCGTTATACCCCGATCCGGCCCTATGTGATCAAGGTCAACTCCACCAGCGCCGAGCTGTCCTCGCTCTTCCAGTCCTCCGCCAAGAAGCCGCGGTCCCGTCGGAGCAAGAGCCCGATGGACGCTCCGGTCGGTGGCGGACTGGGTGCTGAAGAAGCGGTGGATTGAGTGTCAGGCATAGGCTGAGACCATGGCGATTCTCGTTCACCGCTATGACGCGCCCGATCGGTTCGTGGCCGGCACCGTGGGGCAACCCGGGGAGCGGACATTCTTCCTCCAGGCCCGTGAAGGCAACCGCATCACCAGCGTCGCCTGTGAGAAGCAACAGGTCTCGGTGCTGGCCGAGCATCTCGACCGCGTCCTGGACGAGGTGCTGCGGCGCAGCAGCGGCCAGATCGACGTACCCCCTGCCGCACAGGCCTCGTCGGACACGCAGCCGCTGGACGCACCCATCTCCGAGGAGTTCCGGGTCGGCACCATGACCATCGCCTGGGATCCGACCATCGAACGCATCGTGATCGAGCTGTTCTCCAACGTCGACGTCGAGGAGGAGGCCGCCGAGGCCGAGGCTGAGGCGGCGGTCGAGGCTGAGGAGATCGAGGCCGATGAGGTGTTCGTCGTCAAGATCACCGCGATGGGTGCGCGGGAGTTCGTCGCCCGAGCCAACGCGCTGATCTCGGCGGGCCGGCCGGCCTGCCCGTTCTGCCTGCAACCCATCGACCCGCAGGGCCACATCTGCCCGAGGTCGAACGGCTACCGTCGCCCGCTGTTCTGATGGAGCGCCCGTCTTGATCGAGCCCGAGCCGGCGGCCAGCCACCCGGCCCTGA
Source organism: Propionibacteriales bacterium (assembly GCA_038238065.1). Classification (GTDB taxonomy): domain Bacteria; phylum Actinomycetota; class Actinomycetes; order Propionibacteriales; family Propionibacteriaceae; genus Microlunatus. The sequence continues at coordinate 2,082 of JBBRYD010000183.1, forward strand.
CCACCGAGCTGAGTGACGGGGAGCTGGAGCTGACGGGGCGGCTGATGCAGGCCTCCAACGCCACCTTTCTCAGCCGGCTGAAGTCCGACGACGTCCAGGTGGACTGCGTCTACAAGCCGATCAAGGGTGAGCGCCCGCTGTGGGATTTTCCGACCTCCACGTTGGGCTTGCGGGAGGTGGCGGCCTACGAGGTGTCTCGGATCGGGGGGTTCGACGTCGTCCCGGTGACCGTGCTGGCTGACGGGCCCGCGGGACTCGGGTCGTTGCAGGTATGGGTGGAGACCACCGAGGGTGACAACGAGCAACTGGTGGACCTGGTTCCGACGCGAGACCTGCCGAAGCCCGGCTGGTTCGACGTGGTGGACGGCATGGACCCGCACGAGAGGTCGGTGTCGGTGGTGCACGCCGACCACCCGGACCTGCGGCTGCTGGCGGTGTTCGACGTGCTGGTCAACAACGCCGACCGCAAAGGTGGGCACATCCTCTTCAGCTGCGGCCGAGTCTTCGGCGTGGACCACGGCATCAGCTTCCACACCGAGCACAAGCTGCGGACCCTGCTCTGGGGATGGGCCGGCACCGAGCTCAACGACCGCGAGCTCGCTGCGGTGGCCCGGGCCCGCAACGACGCGCCCGATCAGCTGGGGCAGCTGCTCGACGACGGGGAGATCCAGGCCTTCGTGAACCGGGCTGACCTGCTGCTCCGTCGGCAGCGGATGCCCCGCCCCCGGGGAGGCGGGCCGGCTATTCCCTGGCCACCGTTCTGAGCTGCGCTCCTCGTCGGTGAGGCGTGTTCGCGGACCTCGTCCGGTACCTGTGTGACAGTGTGGGCCTTGGGCCGGGGCACATCCGGTGCAGCCGACCTGATGGAGGGCGTCATGGGTACAGGTGCTGCATCACGGACGGGCAGCGGTGGTTCCGCTGACGGGACCGGGTCCCGCGGCGGACCAGGTCTGATGCTGGCGATGGCGACCGTAGGGTTTGCGGTGAACTTCTGGGCCTGGGCGCTGCTGAGTCCACTGGGGCCCCTGTTTCGGACCAACGGGACCCTCGGTGTTCTCTCGGAGTCCGACGTGGCGTTGCTCGTGGCCGTGCCGGTGATCGTCGGCTCGCTCGGCCGGATTCCGGTGGGAGCCTTGGCTGACCGGTTCGGTGGCCGGGTCATGTTCCCCCTGGTGTCGGCGGCCACGATGGTCCCGGTGCTGTTCATCGGGTTCTTCGGGCTCCACTCCTACGCTGCCCTGCTGGTCGGCGGTTTCTTCCTGGGTATCGGCGGCACCGCGTTCGCGGTAGGGGTTCCGTTCGTGAACGCCTGGTTCCCGCCTCAGCGTCGCGGTCTTGCCGTCGGCATCTTCGGCGCAGGCATGGGCGGTACCGCGGTCAGCGCGCTGACGACGGTCAAGCTGTACACGAACGCGGGGGAGAAGACACCGTTCCTGCTGACCGCGATGGCCCTGGCCATCTACGCCGTCGCGGCGTCGCTGGTGCTGCGGGACGCGTCCGGGCGTCAGGTTCCGGCCGGCTCGCTGATCAGCCGCCTGGCGGCCAATGCGAAGCTGCCGATCAGCTGGCAGGCGTGCATCCTCTATGCCGTCGCCTTCGGCGGCTATGTGGCCTTCTCGGTCTACCTACCGTCGTACCTGAAGACAGCCTACGAACTCGGCGCCGCCGATGCCGCGAACCGGATGGCCGGCTTTGTGGCGGTGGCTGTCGTGCTGCGCCCGGTGGGCGGGTGGCTGTCCGACCGGTTCGGCGCCGTCTGGGTCCTGGCGTGCGGGTATGCGGTGGTGGTCGTCGGTGCCGCGGTCGCCTCGACCACCCCGCTGCTGGAGCCGATCGGCACGGTGGCGTTCCTCGCCATGGCCGCGGCTCTCGGTTCGGGTAGCGGCGCCACCTTCGCGTTGGTCGCTCGGGTCACCGACCCTCCTCGGGTGGGCGGGGTGACCGGACTGGTCGGAGCCGCCGGCGGTATCGGCGGTTTCGTCCCGCCGCTGATCATGGGCTACATCTACGGCCGGACCGAGTCCTACGCCATCGGTCTGATGCTGCTGTCGATCACCGCCGCCCTGACGCTGGTGCTGACCCTGACCGTGGTTCGCCGAACGGCGAACCGGGCAGCCGGTGCAGCTCCACCGACCGTGGCCGGCCGCCTGACCAGTGAGGGAACCGCGTGAGCCCGGACGCTCGACCGAACCGCACCTCTGACCAGAGCCGACAGACGAACACCCAAGACGACACGCACGTGGCCCCGCAGCCGGGACTCGACGGCGCGTTGAGTGACGCGCTGGTGCGCAGCCGCCGGTTCTTCGTCCGTGCCGACGTCTCCGACGACCTGCGCACGCTGCACAAGTCGGGCGGTCGGTCGGCGGACGACTTCTACCGGGACCGGTGGAGCCATGACAAGGTGGTGCGCTCGACCCACGGGGTCAACTGCACCGGCTCGTGCTCGTGGAAGGTGTACGTCAAGGACGGCATCATCACCTGGGAGACGCAGCAGACCGACTACCCGAGCGTCGGCCCCGACAGCCCCGAGTACGAGCCCCGCGGCTGCCCACGCGGAGCCGCGTTCTCCTGGTACACCTACTCGCCGACCCGGGTCCGCTACCCCTACATCCGGGGCGTGCTGCTGCAGATGTACCGCGAAGCCAAGACACAGCACGACGGAGACCCAGTCCTTGCGTGGGCGCACATCGTGGACAACCCGGCCCGCGCCAAGGCCTACAAGTCAGCCCGCGGCAAGGGCGGCTTGGTGCGGGCCACCTGGGACGAGGCGACCGAGCTGGTGGCCGCCGCCCACGTGCACACCATCAAGAAGTGGGGCCCGGACCGGGTCGCCGGCTTCTCGCCGATCCCGGCGATGTCGATGGTGTCGCACGCCTCCGGTGCCCGGTTCGTGAACCTGATCGGCGGCTCCATGCTGAGCTTCTACGACTGGTACGCCGATCTGCCGGTCGCCTCGCCGCAGGTGTTCGGCGACCAGACCGACGTGCCGGAGTCGGGTGACTGGTGGAACGCCGGCTACCTGATCATGTGGGGGTCCAACCTGCCGGTGACCCGGACCCCGGACGCGCACTGGATGACCGAGGCGCGCTACCGGGGTCAGAAGGTGATCGCCGTCGCGCCCGACTACGCCGACAACGTCAAGTTCGCCGACGAGTGGTTGCCCGCCCGCCCGGGCACCGACGCGGCGTTGGCGATGGCGATGGGACACGTCATCCTCAAGGAGTTCTTCGTCGACCGCCAGACCCCCTACTTCACCGGCTACGTGAAGACCTACACCGACCTGCCGTACCTGGTCAGCCTCGAGCGGGGCCCCGACGGTCTGCACCGGACGGGAAAGTTCCTCACCGCGGCCGATCTGCCCGGCTACGCCGATGAGGAGAACGCCGCGTTCCGGACTGTCCTGATCGACTCCCGGACCGACCAACCGGTCGTCCCCAACGGCTCGCTCGGGCACCGCTACGGCGACTCGGGGGCCGGTCACTGGAACCTCGACCTGGGCGGGATCGACCCGACCCTCTCGCTGATCGCCACCGCGACCGAGACGGCGCTCGTCGAGCTGCCCCGGTTCGACACTCCAGACGGTGCCGCCCAGTCGTTGCCGCGCGGGGTGCCCGTCCGCCGGATCGGCGACCACCTGGTCACCACCGTCTTCGACCTGATGCTGGCCCAGTACGGCGTCGGACGGGACGGGCTACCGGGTGAGTGGCCGACCGGCTACGACGACGCCACCGCTCCGTACACGCCGGCCTGGCAGGAGCAGATCACGGGCGTGCCCGGGTCGGCCGCGGCCCGGATCGGGCGGGAGTTCGCCCGCAACGCCGAGGAGTCGAAGGGCCGTTCCATGATCATCATGGGCGCCGGCACCAACCACTGGTTCCACTCCGACACCATCTACCGCTCGTTCCTGGCCCTGACCAACCTGACCGGCTGCCAGGGCGTCAACGGGGGCGGCTGGGCGCACTACGTGGGACAGGAGAAGGTCCGTCCGCTGACCGGCTACACCCAGGTCGCCAACGCGCTGGACTGGAACCGGCCTCCCCGCAACATGATCCAGACCGCCTACTGGTACCTGCACACCGACCAGTTCCGCTACGACCACTTCGGCGCCGACACCCTGGCGGCCACGACCGGCAAGGGTCAGCTGGCGGGCAAGAGCACCGCCGACGTCATCGCTCAGAGCGCGCGGATGGGCTGGATGCCTTCCTACCCGACCTTCAACCGGAACCCGCTGGACCTCGGTGACGAAGCGGCGACCGCCGACGTACCGGCCGGGCAGTACGTGGTCGAGGAGCTGAAGTCGGGCCGGCTCGAGTTCGCGGGGGAGGATCCGGATGCGCCGGAGAACTTCCCGCGCATCCTCTCCATCTGGCGGGCCAACCTGCTGGGGTCCTCCGGCAAAGGCAACGAGTACTTCCTCAAGCACCTGCTCGGCACCGACTCTTCGCTCCGCGCCACCGAGGCGCCCGCGGCGAGCAGGCCGAAAGACGTGAAATGGCATGAGACGGCGCCCGAGGGCAAGCTGGACCTGCTGCTCACGCTGGACTTCCGGCAGACCAGCACCACGATCTTCTCCGACGTCGTGCTGCCTGCGGCCACCTGGTACGAGAAGCACGACCTCAACACCACCGACATGCACCCGTTCGTGCACTCGTTCAACCCGGCCATCGCCCCGCCGTGGCAGACCCG
>JBBRYD010000184.1:0-6747 GCA_038238065.1 Propionibacteriales bacterium
GACTCGCTGTGGTGCTCGACGGCACCGATGCCACCGCCGAACGGGATCCGGATGACCACCGGCATCTTCAGCCGCCCCCGGGAGCGGAAGTGCATCTTGGCCAGCTGGGTGACGATCTGGTTGTACGCCGGGTAGACGAACCCGTCGAACTGGATCTCGCAGACGGGTCGGTAGCCGCGCAGCGCCATCCCGATGGCCGTGCCGATGATCCCCGACTCGGCCAGCGGCGAGTCGATCACCCGGTGCTCCCCGAAGTCCTTCTGCAGGCCCTCGGTCACCCGGAACACGCCGCCGAGCTTGCCGATGTCCTCGCCGGCCAGCACGACCTTGGGGTCGGCTTCCAGGGCGCGCCGCAGTCCGGCGTTGAGGGCCTTGGCCATGGTCATCTTCATCAGCGGACCGCCGCAGCGTCTGGTTCGAGAGCGAAAGACTCCCGGTACTGGGCGTACGCCGCCTGCTGCTCGACCAGATAGGGCGTCTGCTCGGCGTAGACCCAGTCGAACGCCTCGACCATCTTCGGGTCGGGGAGGGCCAGGCAGGCGGCCCGCAGGTTGGCGGCCAGCTCGCTCGCCTCGGTGTCGATCCCGTCGAAGAACGTGTCGTCGGCACTGCCGTTCCGGGCCAGATAGGCCCTGACGCGTGCGATCGGGTCCTTCAATCGCCAGTGCTCGAGCTCGTCGGCCATCCGGTACTTGGTCGGGTCGTCGGAGGTGGTGTGGGCACCCATCCGGTAGGTGTAGGCCTCGATCAGCGTCGGACCGTTGCCGGAGCGGGCCCGCTCCAGGGCCTCGGTGGTCACCGCCTGGACAGCGAGCACGTCGTTGCCGTCCACGCGGACACCCGGGAAGCCGAAGCCCTCCGCGCGACGGTAGAGCGGGATCCGCGACTGGCGCTCGATCGGCTCCGAGATCGCCCATTGGTTGTTCTGGCAGAAGAAGACGATGGGCGCGTTGTAGGAGCTGGCGAAGACGAACGCCTCGTTCACGTCACCCTGGCTCATCGCGCCGTCACCGAAGTAGCCGATCACCGCCGCGTCTCGGTCGGCGTCGCCGGTCCCCACCACCCCGTCCCGCTCCAGGCCCATGGCGTACCCGGTGGCGTGCAGCGCCTGCACACCGATCACGATCGTGTAGAGGTGGAAGCGGGTGGCGGCGGAGTCCCAGCTGCCCATGTCCACACCCCGGAAGAGGCTCAGCAGCCGGAGCGGGTCGACGTCGCAGCACCAGGCGACGCCATGCTCACGGTAGGTCGGGAAGACGTAGTCCTGCGGGAACAGCGCTCGTCCCGATCCGATCTGGGCGGCTTCCTGACCCAGGCAGGAGGCCCAGATTCCGAGCTCGCCCTGGCGCTGCAAGGCCGTGGCTTCGGTGTCGATCCGCCTGGTCAGGACCATGTCGCGGTAGTAGCCGCGGATGGTCTCGTCGTCACCGCCGAACGCGTACGACTCGTGCTCGATGCGTTCGCCCTCCGGCGTCAGCAGCTGGATCAGGTCGACCTCGGAGCCGGCACCACTCGCGTCAATCACTCTGCATCCCTGCGTCAACCACTCTGCATCCTCTCGTCGAGATGCGGCGTCGCATCCACATCAGGCCCGGGACAGGATCGCCGCCCGGGTGGTGCATGTGCGGTCGCCTCCGCACCTGGGTGGAGCGCGGCCGCGACCTTCCGGCTCAACGTACCTCTCGACGCTGGCGATCAAAAAACAAGTTGCATGTCCTATCGGTTTCGCCGCACCCTGGACGTCAGGTGTCTCGATCGGAGATCCCGCTGGAGCGAAGGAGGGCGACGTGTTCATCACTGTCCCGAGGTCTGCCACGACCTCATTCCTCTCTCGCACCGCAGGAGCTCTTTCCGATCATGTCCACCCCAAACGCATTCAGCCCAGACGCATTAAGCCCAGACGCCTCAACGCTCGCCCAGCCTGACCTCGAACCCCCTGACTTCGCCTACGTCGAGCAGCCCGAGGTCGGCGCCCGGCAGCGCTGGTCGACCTGGGACGACATCGGCGTCCTGGCCGGTCCACAACCGTGGCCCGACTGGGTGATCACCTCCGACGCGGCCATCGACACCGAGCTCGGGATCCTCAAGACGGGCAAGGAGGCCGACGTCTTCCTGCTCGAGCGGGCCACCGAGACCGACGCCGTGGTGATGGCGGCCAAACGCTATCGCTCGCACGACGACCGGCTCTTCCACCGCGACTCCGGCTACACCGAGGGCCGCAGGATGCGCAACAGCCGCGACCGCCGAGCGGTCGCCAAGGGGACGCGCCACGGCCGCACCGTTCAGGCGGGCCAGTGGGCCATGGCCGAGTTCGGCTACCTCACCGACTTCTACCGGGCCGGGCTGCCGGTCCCGTACCCCGTGCAGCTCGACGGCACCGAGATCCTGATGGAGTTCATCACGCTCGCGGACGGCAGCGGCGCCCCCCGACTCGCCCGGACCCGGCCCGATCGCGCGCTGCTCGCGCTGTACTGGGACCAGCTGCGTCAGGCGATGATCGTGATGGCGGGTCTCGGGTTGGCGCACGGCGACCTGTCCCCGTTCAATGTCCTGGCCACTGAGGAGCGGATCGTGATCATCGACGTACCGCAGGCGGTCGACATCATCAGCAACCCGCAGGGGATGGACTTCCTGGCCCGGGACTGCCGCAACGTCTGCACGTGGTTCACCGCCCGAGGCTGGGAGGTGGACGCCGAGACGCTGCTGGGCGAGCTGGTCGCCTACGCCTGGTGAGTCCTGAGCCACGAACCCGCAACCGCACCGCTTCGTAGCAGCCGCACCGTCTGCAGGCGGTGCACCTGGTACGAACCGGAGCGGCTGCGGAGGGGTCAGGCGTTGACGCGGCTCGCCTTGCGCGCCCGGTAGGCGGCCACGTTCGCACGGTTGCCGCAGTTGCCGGTGGCGCAGTAGAGCTTCGACTTGTTCCGGGAGAGATCGACCACCACATCGCCGCAGTCGTCGGCGGCACAGATCCGCAGCCGGTCGAGGTCGTCGGCCCGGATCAGGTCGAGGAAGCCCATCGCCGCCTCGGCGCCGATCCGCTGCGCGAGCGGCGCGTCGGAATGGGTCACGTGCAGATGCCAGTCCCACTGGTCGTGCTTGGTCAGGTACGGACGAGCGTCCGCCTCGGACAGGATGTCGTTCACGATCGTGGCCGCCGCCGCCCGGTCGGGTGCTGACCACAGTGATCGCAAGCGTGTCCGGAGGGCACGGACCTGCTCGAGCTCCTCCTGGGTGCCGAGCAGCTGCCCGGAGAACGGGAAACGCTCGAGGAAGGCGTCCAGACCGGCGCGGTCAGACAGCGCGTCGACGTCGTGGCTCAGCGTGTTGACCAGCTCGGCCGCCTCAGCCAGCGCGATCTCCGTGTCATGAGCAAAGTACATGTTGACTCCTGACGGACTACTCCCTATTGTCATCAGTGTACTTACCCTTTGGTGGTGACGCGAGCGAAGCAAACGGAGGCAGGCCTGTGACCACGACCGTCGTCGAGAGCCGCGCGCTGCCCCGGCAGGGTGTCGGTCGCGGACTCGGCTGGGCCCTCGTCTCGGCGGCCTCGTTCGCCCTGTCGGGGCCGCTGGCCAAGTCGCTGCTGGAGATCGGCTGGTCGCCGGGCGCCGTGGTGCTGGTCAGGATCGGCGGGGCGTTCGCGGTGGTGGCCATCCCCTGCCTGTTCCTGCTGCGCCGCTCTGGTCTGCCCACTTCTCGGGAGACCGCTCGGATGGTCGTCTACGGCGTGGTCGCCGTGGCCGGAGCCCAGCTCTGCTACTTCAGTGCGGTGCAGTATCTCCCGGTGGGGGTCGCGCTGCTGCTGGAGTACCTCGCGCCGGTGCTGCTGATCGGCTATGGCTGGCTGCACACCCGACGGCGACCCGCACTGCCCGTGTTCATCGGCGCCGCCATCGCCATGGCGGGCATGGTGCTGGTCCTCGACATCGTGCACGGTTTCTCCCTCGATCCGGTCGGGGTGCTGTACGGGCTCGGGGCCGCGGTGTGTCTCAGCGTCTATTTCGTCCTGTCCGACGAGTCCGGGGCGGAGCGTTCGATCCCTGCGCTGCTGATGACCACCGTGGGCACCGGCGTGGGGGCCGCTGTGCTGCTGCTCGCCGGCGCCGCAGGCGTGGTGCCGATGGCGTTCAGGCTCGGGCACACCCGGCTGGGCGGGTTCCAGGTGTCCTGGCTGGTGCCGATCCTGCTGCTCGTCCTGGTGGCGGCGGCGTTCGCCTACGTCACCGGCATCGTGGCCGTACGCCGGTTGGGTACGTCAGTGGCCTCGTTCGTCGCGCTGTCGGAGGTGCTCTTCGCCGTCGCCTTCGCCGCCGTCCTGCTCAGCCAGCGGATCAGCCTGCTCCAGGCGGTCGGCGGCGCTCTCGTGCTGGCGGGCATCGCCACCGTACAGCGGCGCGAGCGCTGACTCGCCCTCATCGTCCGACACGCCGCCAGAAGCGCAGGATTATTGCCCACTCGGCGAAGGGGGGCGAAGGATTAGGATCGGACGGTGCCGCCTGACGCCTCCGGGATGCTGATTGCGGGCACCTCATCCGACGCCGGGAAGTCACTCGTGGTCACCGGGCTGTGCCGCCACCTCGCCCGGCTGGGGATCTCCGTGGCCCCGTTCAAGGCGCAGAACATGTCCAACAACTCGATGGTCTGCGCCGACGGGTCCGAGATCGGACGGGCTCAGTACCTCCAGGCCCAGGCGGCGCGGGTCGTGCCCGAGTCGGCGATGAACCCGGTGCTGCTCAAGCCCGGCTCCGACCGCCGCTCCTTCGTGGTGCTACGTGGGCAGCCGCACGGGACGCTCGAGGCGGGCGAGTACGCGACGGGCCGACACCATCTCGCTGAAGCGGCCTACGCGGCGTATGAGGAGCTGGCCGAGCGGTACGACCTGATCGTCTGCGAGGGGGCCGGATCCCCCGCCGAGATCAACCTGCGAAGCGGGGACTACGTCAACCTCGGACTGGCCCGGCACTTCCACCTACCGGTGGTCGTGGTCGGCGACATCGACCGGGGCGGGGTCTTCGCGGCGCTCTACGGGACGGTCGGGCTGCTGGCCGCCGACGACCGGGCCACCATCCAGGCGTTCCTGATCAACAAGTTCCGCGGCGACCGCAGCGTGCTCGAGCCCGGGCTGGTCGACCTGACCGCCCGCACCGGCGTGCCGTTCGCCGGCGTGCTGCCCTGGCTGCCGGATCTCGAGCTGGACGCCGAGGACACCCTGGAGGTCGGTCGCTGGCGCCGCCGCACGACCAGCGAGGACCACCTGCGGGTGGCGGTGGTCCGGTTACCCCGGGTCTCCAACGTGACCGACGTGGACGCCCTGGCCGCCGAGCCGGGCGTCGAGGTGCTGGTCACGACCAACCCGGACGTGGTCCGGGGCGCCGACCTGGCCATCATTCCCGGCAGCCGCAGCACGCTGGCTGATCTCGACTGGCTCCGCCGGACCGGGATCGCCGACGCCGTCACCGACCGGGCCGCTCGGCAGGCCCCGGTGCTCGGCATCTGTGGCGGCTACCAGATGCTGGCCGACTGGATCGAGGACGACGTGGAGTCACCGACCGCGAGCCCAGGACGAGTGGCGGGGCTGGGGCTGCTTCCGGCGACGGTGACGTTCGGCGTCACCAAGGTCCTCGGTCGCCCGACGGGGACCTGGCGCGACGCACCCGTGGCCGCGTACGAGATCCATCACGGTGTGGCGAGCGCCGGCGGCGACGGCGAGCCGTTCCTTGACGGCTGGCGGCACGGCCAGACCTGGGGCACCATGTGGCACGGCGCGTACGAGAACGACGCGTTCCGTCGCGGCTGGTTGGCCGAGGTGGCGGCCGCGGCCGGTTCGCCCTGGACGGCCGATCCCCACGCCCCCGCGTTCGCCGCCCGACGAGAAGCCATGATCGACCAGCTCGCCGACGCCATCGCCGAGCACGTCGACGTGGGCATGCTGCTGGACCTCACCCGAGCGGGTCGGGTGCACCGATGATCGAGGTACTGGTGATCGGCATCGGCACCGGCAACCCGGCCCACCTCACCCAGGAGGCGGTCGCCGCGCTCAACCGGGTCGACGTCTTCCTGGTCGCCGACAAGGGCCCAGAGAAGACCGAGCTGGTCGCCCTCCGGGCCGAGATCTGTCGGACGTTCATCGACGGTGACGACTACCGCTTCGTCGAGGTCACCGACCCACCGCGCGGGTCGGATCGCGACCGCGACGCAGGCGCCTACCGGGCTGGGGTCGACACCTGGCACCAGCGGCGAGCCGAGCGCTACGCCGAGGTGATCGACGCTGAGCTGGGTCACACCGGAGTCGTCGGTTTCCTGGTCTGGGGCGACCCCGCGTTCTACGACAGCACCATCCGGATCGTCGAGCTGATCCGCAACGGAGGCGTCGACCTGGAGGTCGCCGTGATCCCGGGCATCAGCAGCCTCCAGATCCTGGCCGCCCGGCACCGGATCACGCTCAACCGGATCGGCCGGCCGGTGCACCTGACCACCGGACGGAGGCTGCTGGCCGAATACGAGCCGGCCCTGGGCGACGTAGCGGTGATGCTGGACGGCGACCTGACCTGCGCAGGTCTGGCCACCGACCACCCCGGGCTGCAGATCTTCTGGGGGGCGCAGCTGGGGCTGCCGGACGAAGCCCTGGTCAGTGGACTCCTGGGTGAGGTCATCGAGGAGATCCGCACCACGCGCGCCGCGCTCCGCGCTCGGCGCGGCTGGGTGATGGACACCTACCTGCTCAGGCCGTCGGGGACGACC
>JBBRYD010000185.1:0-6659 GCA_038238065.1 Propionibacteriales bacterium
GCGCCGAACCCTACTTCGCCGGCAACCTGGGCTCGGGAACGGCCACCGAGCTCCGCAGCTGGATCGAGTACTGCAACCACCCGGCCGGCACCGAGCTGTCGGATGAGCGTCGGGCCAACGGTGCCGATGATCCGTTCGGCATCACCTGGTGGGGCATCGGCAACGAGAACTGGGGCTGCGGCGGCCAGATGGCTCCGGAGTACTACGCCGAGGAGTACTGCCGTTTCCGCACGTTCGCCTTCCCGTTCGGCGAGACTCCCGTCTCGGCGGTGGCCTGTGGTCCCAACTCGTCGGACTGGGACTGGACCCGGCGGTTCTTCAGCCAGGTGAGCCAACGGAACCGGCTCGAGCTCGTGCAGAACTTCGCCGCTCACTACTACTGCCGGACCGCCGGCACCGCGACCGAATACACCGAGAGCCAGTGGCTGGAGCTGCTGACCAAGGCCGTGGGTATCGAGGGCATCATCACCGGGCACCGGGCGATCATGGACGAGTACGACCCGGAGCGGCGCATCGGCCTCATCATCGACGAGTGGGGCACCTGGCACCCGGCGGACCCGGAGCGACCGCCGCGCGGCCTCTACCAGCAGAACACCATCCGGGACGCCTGCGTCGCCGCCCTGTCGCTCGATCTGCTGCACAACCACGCCGACAAGGTGGTGATGGCCAACATCGCCCAGCTCATCAACGTGCTGCAGTCGTTGTTGCTGGTCGAGGGCGACCGGTGCATCCTGACCCCGACCTACCACGTGTTTGCCATGTACGCCGAACACCGTGGCGGCACCGCCGTTCGGCTGGTCAGCGACGCCGACGTGATCAGCACCGGCGAAGACTCGGCCGAGGAAGCGAGACACCTGTACCTGGACCGGCGTCAGGCGCAGCTGCGCCGGGTGTCCGGGTCGGCCTCGGTGAAGGGCGACCAGCTCGTGGTCACGGCCGTGAACGCCCACCCTTCGGAGGCGGTGGAGGTCGAGCTCGACCTGCGCGGGTCCTCACTGGTTGCGGCCACCCTGGTCGTCTTGTCCACCGATGACATCCACGACCACAACACCTTCGACACGCCGGACCGCGTCGTCCCTGCCGCTGCGGTCGCCATCGACGTCAATGGTCAGTTCCCACGGTTCACCCTGCCGCCCGCCAGCATCGGCAAGGTGCTCGGGACCCTGGTCGGTTGACCGACTCCCATCGCTGCCGGATGCGCCTCAGTCGACTCCGATGTCCTCGTTCCACAGCTCCGGACTGGCGGCGATGAAGTCCGACATCATCTGCACGCACTCCTGATCGTCCAGGATCACGATCTCCACCCCGTTGGCCGCGAGCCAGTCATGCCCGCCGGAGAAGGTCCTGGCCTCCCCGATCACCAGCCGCGAGATGTTGAACTGGCGGACGAGCCCACTGCAGAACCAGCACGGCGACAGTGTGGTGACCATGGTGGTTCCCCGGTAGGAGCGCTGGCGGCCGGCGTGGCGGAAGGCGTCGGTCTCACCGTGCATCGCCGCGTCACCGTCTTGGACCCGGCGGTTGTGTCCCCGCCCGAGGAGCGAACCGTCAGCGCCGAACAGCGCGGCGCCGATGGGGATCCCGCCCTCGGCGAGGCCGGAGCGAGCTTCGGCCAGGGCGACGGCGAGCAGCTCCGCCGGACCAGCGAGCGGGCTCACCGGCCCGCGGCCGACGCGTCGGGGTGCGCCGACGCGTCGGGGTGCGCCGTCGCGTCGGGGTGCGCCGTCGCCGGAACCGACGAGGTTGCCGCCCCCGGCCGGTTCAGCGGCTTGAACAGCAATGCGTAGAGCACGGCGGCCAGGACGAAACCCACCTCGGGAGTCAGATCGCCCACACCCGGGAGCTGCTGGGGCACCAGACCCACGTACTTGGCCTGGTTGGAGAACAACCAGACCGAGAGCACCACGCCGACCGCCATGGCGATCGGGCCCGCCCAGTTGCGGTGCGTCGGGTCCTGGGCGAGGTCACCTCCGGGCTGGCCCCGACGCAGCAGCCGGTCGGTGAACACCACCCCGAGCCACGGGGCGATCCAGTAGGCGATGACCAGCAGGAAGCTCTCGTACTCCTCGCCGGCGTTGCGCAGCCCGAACGACGCGACGAGCAGACCGATCAGCCCGAACACGACCGCGACGATGGCTCGGGCCCGGCTGAGTGGCACCCTGAAGCCGAGGGCCATGAAGGACATCGCCCCGGAGTAGACGTTGAGCACGTTGGCCGCCACGGCGCCGAGGCAGACGGCCAGCAGGGTCAGCTTGCCGACCGCGGTGGGCAGCAGGTTGGTGAACGACGCCGGGTCGACCTCGGTCTGGCCGGCGGTCACGATGGCCGCGCCGGCGATCTCGAGCAGGCAGCAGGAGAGGAAGACCCCCAGCCCGGACCAGACGGCGACCGGCACCTTCTTGGTGGTGGCCGGCAGATAGCGGGTGTAGTCCGAGGCGTACGGGTTCCAGCCTGCGGCGTAGCCGAACGCTGCGCCCACGGTGATCAGGAACCCCGCCACGGTGCTGGGCTCGTTCTCCGTGAAGGCGGGCATCCCGGGGTGTGCCCGGGTCAGCACGATGATCGCTGCGGTGACGAAGATGATCGTCAGCACCGGAAACATGTACCGCTCGAAGGCGTGCACCAGATTGTGCCCGAAGAAGGCCACCACCAGCTGGGCGGCCACGACCAGGATGAGCGACAGCTCCTTGGGCAGACCGGTCAGCGCGGCCAGGGCCAGCGCGCCGCTGATGCTGTTGACGGCGAACCAGCCGATGCCGGCGGTCAGGGCGTTGAGCCCGGCGGGCAGGATGTTGCCACGGAAACCGAAGCCGGTACGGCTCAGCACCATCTGCGACAGGCCGTCGCGGGGACCCCAGGTGGACAGGACACCGAGTGAGATCGAGCCGAGCGCGGTGCCCAGCACGATGGCCGCCACCGCCTGCCAGAACGTCAGCCCGAACGCCAGCACGCTGAGGATGCCGACGGCCACGGTGGCGAACTCCATGTTGGGCGAGGCCCAGGTCCACAGCAGACCGATCGGGCGCCCGTGGCGCTCCCCGGCCGTGATGGCCTCCACCCCGCCGGGTTCGACCGTCACCACCTTCGTGCCGTACGCCAGCTGTGCCTCGGTGATGTCGCGGACCGTCGTCATGCCGCCATTCTCACCGGCACCGGCGACTCGCCACAACTGCACCCGCCGTTTCAGGGTCGCTGAGTGAGGTGGACCAGACCGGCAGCGGTCGGCCGAAAACCGCAGGCGTCGAGATAGAAGGGGGCAAGAGCCGGCTCGAAGTCGACGTGCAGCCACTCACACCCCGCGGCTCGGGCGTTGAGCACCGCGTGCCGGACGACCTCGCGGCCCACTCCCTGATGTTGATGGCTACCGCGGGTCTTCGTGTCGATGAGGAAAGCGTGGTCTCCACCGTCCCAGGCGACGTTGACGAACCCGACGAGGAGGCCCTGCTGGTCGCGGGCACTGACCCACCCGAGACTGTGCTGGCTGACCCGGTCCCACCACCCGGCACTCGGTTGACCGCCGTGCGAGATGACGAGGTCCACCATCTCCTGGTCGGTCAGCGGTTCCCGCCAGGCGTAGGAGATCACGTCGGTCATCCAGCAAGTCTTGCCGACGTGGTAACCGCGATGACACGCGCCGTCAGTCTTGGTCGGCCGTCGGCACCCGCAGGGCGATCTGGCGCAGCGACGGCAGCCGAAGGTCCGGGGTGAACGTCTGGCCGGTGCTGACGTCGACGATGCTGATGTGCCCGTCGACGAGGGCGAAGAGGGACCGGCTGTCGGGTGACCAGACGGCGTTGCCCTGCACCTCGGCCAGCTGGGAGTCCGGGGCGCCGGCGAGATGCTGCTCTCGGCCGTCGCGCAGATCGAGGATCACGATGTGCGGCGGCCCGGCCCGGTCCCAGTGGATCAGCGCCGCATGCGTGCCGTCGGGGGCGATGAGCCCACTCGCGATCCCGCCGGCGTCTGCCGACCCGATCCGACGTTGTCGTCGGGTACTGCGGTCGTAGAGGTAGGTGCTGCAACGATGAGCCGCGTCACATCCGAGAGTGAGGTAGTGATGAGGTCCGACGGCACTGACGCTGCCGGTCGTCACCGCACGCACGGCGGTCCCGTCGATCTCGTTGACGCCGGCGCCGTCCTTCAGCAAGAGGTTGGCCACGCCGTCGGACGTGACGTAGCCACGCCTGATCGGTATCGACGTCCCGGCCGGCTTGCCGTCGAAGCCCGTCAGCACCACCGGCGCCGACCCGTCGTCGCCCGGAGCGGCGTCGGGACTGCTGTTCTGGTACCACAGCTGACCGTGGCCGGCCGGGAAGACCCGGCCCGGGGTGGCCAGGAGTCCCGACAGGGGTCGCGCGGGCTGCCCGTCCGGGACGAGCACCCCCCGACCGGTGTCCCTCGGAGCCACCAGCACGTCGTGCGGTCCGGCGACGAACGAGAACTCGCCGGTGAGCCGCATGGGTGGTGTCTCGGTCCGTTCGATGCGACCGGTGCTGACCCGGATGCGGAACACGTCGGAATTGCCGCGGGCGAACAACTCCCAGCGCCCCGCACCTGCCAGCAGTGGACCCGAACCGGCTAGCACCGTCGGTCCCGTCAAGGGACGCCGCGGTGCGGGGTGCGTCGGACCGGCACTCGGCCCCGATGGCCTGACGGCCGGGGATGGCAGGGTCGGCCGTGGGTCGGCGACCTCCGGGTCCGGGGACTTGACCGCGTTCGCGCCGACGAGCACGAACAAGACCACCGCGCCCGCCATCACGGGGCCGCGGCGACGGCGGGTGCGAGGCCCCTTCCCCACGCCGGGAGAACGGAGCTCGATCCACTCGGGATCGTGCCACTCGGGATCAACTCTGTCGTGACCCGTGACCATGGAGACCATTGTCGGCCTCGGACGCAACGGTGTCCGCGACGAAGACGAACTGGACCTCGTGCGACGGCGTATCGTGCTGCCGGACTCCGCTTCCCACCACGCTGCGACAAGGAGAACCCTTCGATGAACGACCGACCGTACGAAGATGTGCTGCCGTTCCCGGTGACACCTTCGAGTCCAGGGGTGTGGCGGCGCGACGCTCCCGGGGATGCTGTGGTGTCCACCGCGACCGGCCATACCGACTTCTACCTCAACCCGGCGGGTGCGGAGTCCGCCGACGCGGAGACGATGCTGAACGCGGCCACCCTGCTCGGCACGCCGCCGGCCGGTGACTACCAGCTCAGCGCTCGGCTCCAGGTGGACTTCCGGAACCGGTACGACGCCGGCGTCCTGATGCTCTGGATCGACAGCAAGAACTGGGCCAAGTTCTGCTTCGAGCTCTCCCCCGCGGGACAGCCGATGGTCGTCTCCGTCGTCACCCGTGGAGTCTCCGACGACGCCAACGCGTTCGTCGTGGCCGAGCCGTCGGTCTGGCTCCGTGTCTCGCGAGTCGACCGGGCCTATGCGTTCCACGCCTCGACCGACGGGGCCGCGTGGCAGCTGGTGCGGGTCTTCACCCTCGGCGACGGTCTCCCTTCGCATCAGGTCGGCTTCGAGGTCCAGTCACCCACCGGAGACGGCTGCACCGTCTCCTTCGACCGGATCCGCTTCTCCCAGCAACGGCTCGCAGACCTCCGAGACGGCTCCTAGGTCAGGAGACCCCTCTAAGGTGATCGTCATGACCGTCCCTGCAGCGTGCCGGTGACCGCGTCCGGGATGGTGCTGCTCGCGCCCGACAAGTTCAAGGGCTCGCTGTCGGCCGCCGAGGTCGCCGACCAGCTGCGGGTGGGCATCAGTGCCCGGCGACCGGACGTCGAGGTGCGGACCGCCCCCGTGGCCGATGGGGGCGAGGGCACCGTGGCTGCGGTGCTCGCCACCGGCTTCGAGCCCCGCACGGTCCGGGTCACGGGCCCCGACGGCGTACCCGTCGTGGGGCTGATCGCCGTTCGCGGCGACACAGCGGTGGTGGAGCTGGCCCAGGCATCCGGATTGCAGCTCGTCGCACCGGCGGCCCGGCGTGCGTTGCTGGCCAGCTCGTACGGCACCGGCGAGCTGATCCTGGCCGCCCTGGACGCTGGCTGTCGGGCCGTCGTACTGGGCATCGGTGGCAGCGCCAGCACCGACGGGGGGGCCGGCCTCGCGCAGGCGCTCGGGGTCCGGCTGCTGGACTCCGCCGGCCGAGACCTCGGTCCCGGGGGCGGGCCGCTGTCCGGACTGGCCACTGTCGACCTCAGCGGCCTCGACCCCCGGGTCGCCACCACGACCTTCGTGATCGCCAGCGACGTCGACCACGTACTGCTCGGCGAGGGCGGCGCGGCGGCGGTGTTCGGACCTCAGAAGGGTGCGAGCCCAGAACAGGTCGCGCTGCTCGAAGCAGGACTGCGGCGCTGGTCCGAGAGGGTGACCGAGCTCGTCGGCGGAGACCACGCGGACGCGGCCGGCGCCGGGGCAGCCGGTGGTGTCGGCTTCGCGGCCCGCGCGCTGCTGGGAGCGGAGTTCCGGCCCGGTATCCAGCTGCTGTTGGAGATGACTGGCTTCCACACCGTGCTGCGCCAGGCCCGGCTGGTGGTGACCGGCGAGGGTTCGCTGGACCGGCAGAGTCTCGGTGGCAAGACGCCCGTCGGCGTCGCTCGGGCGGCGCGCGCGGAGGGCGTACCGGTGGTGGCGGTGGCCGGGGTGACGTCGCTGA
>JBBRYD010000186.1:0-6398 GCA_038238065.1 Propionibacteriales bacterium
CCTGCGGATCGTCAACTCCGGCAACCTTCACTCCGGACCCGCGGGCATGCTGGACTGACCCGCGCCGGTTTGGCCGAGGGGCCAGACGCGCGTCAACGACCAGGTGACGTCATCGCCGGCGGCATGGTCAGGCGGACCGGGCTGGCGGATCAGCACCTCACCGACGGCTGACTCCACAACATGGTCGGTGTGGTCACCGCGGAACCGGACCGTGCGCACCCGCCCCGCCAGGTCGCCACCGAGCCGGGCCCAGCCCGGACGGACCAGCAGGTCGCACGAGCCGGAACCGGGGAGATCGGCCGAGGTGTCGACGCTGACCTCCTGCCCGGCCACCTTCACGGTCCAGCGGCCCGCAGACGCCTCGGTCACGGCTGCCCGGATGCGTGAGACGGCTCCGGTCATCCGGGCCGTCCAGAGGTCGACCGGCTCCTCGTACACCTGCTGCGGGGTGCCCAGCTGGACCAGCCTTCCGCGGTTGAGCAGCGCGATCCGGTCCGCCAGGCCGAATGCCTCCGCCGCGTCATGGGTGGCATACAGCCCGCCGGCCCCGCTGGCCTGCTGGCGTGTCGCCAGCTCGTCGAGGAACACCTCACGGACATGGCTGTCGAGGTGCGCCGTCGGTTCGTCGAAGAGGTAGAGCGAGGCGTTCCGAGCCAGCGCACGCGCGAGGCCGACCCGCTGCTGCTCGCCACCGGAGAGCTCGGCCGGGCGCCGTGTGGCCAGGTGCCCGATGTGGAGGCGCTCGAGCAGGTCGGCAGCCTGGTCGCGCGCCTCGCGGCGGCCGGCGCCCCGCCGCCGGATCGGGTAGGCCACGGTGTCCAGGGCCGACACGTGTGGCCACAAGGCATAGCTCTGGAAGACCACCGCCAGGTCCCGGCGCTCGGGCGGGACACTGCGACGGGCGTCGGCAACGACCTGTCCTGCCAGCCGGATCTCCCCCGAGGTCGGTGGCAGGAACCCGGCGACCACGTGCAACAGGCTGGTCTTGCCCGAGCCCGACGGGCCGAGCAGCGCGACCAGCTCGCCCGCCCGGACGCACAGGTCGACGGCGTCCACGGCGGTGACGTCGCCGTACGTCACGCTCAGCCGGCGTACATCGAGGGCGTCAGGATCCGGGGACATCGGCCACCTCGCGGACAGTCCTGCGCGAACCCGTGCCGCGCAACCGACGGATCAGGGCCACCGCGGGCCAGGCGGGCAACACCAACACCAAGGTCAGCAGGACCGACAAGGCGGCCGTCTGGCCGATCCTGCCCAGCTCCTCGCTGTTCAGCACGACGACCGCGAGCGTGTCACTGTCAGGGCCGTACAGAAGACTCGACATGGTCACTTCGTGCAGGCTCGTGGTCAGGCAGACCAACCAGCCACCGAGCAGCGCGGGTGCGAGCGCGCGCAAGGCTACGGTGCGGACCGCCGTCCACGGGCCGGCGCCACTGGCACGCGCCGCCTGCATCTCGGCAGCCGGGAGACGGTCAAGGGCACCGGAGACGGGTCGGTGAGCAAAGGCCCACAGCTTGGCGAGGTACGCCAACAAGATGATGGTCAGGGTCCCACCGATCCACCGGCCGTAAGTGATCAGCATCCCGACCGCGAGCGTGGAGCCCGGCAGCACCAGGGTGAGGGTGACGACGGTCGCGGCCGCACGTCCTCGCCGGTACCGCTCGAGCACGGCGACCGCCGCTCCCATCCCGGTGAGCACACCGGCCGCGACCATGGCCAGCAGCAGGCTGCGACCGAACGCGGCCATGGTGCGGTCGTTCACGACTGCACGAAAGTTGTCGAGGGTCCAATGAGCCGGTGTGGGAGTGACCCCGACAGCAGGAGTCACGGCCGCCAACAGCAGGGCGACGAGCGGCAGACCGACGCCGAGCACGAGGTAGCCCCCCAGCGCTCCGGCTGTCAGCCGACCGACCCGCCGACCTCGGCCTCGCACAGCGGCACCGTCACCGGACGAGACCCGCTCGGCTCTCAGCCGCGGCCCGAGCCAGAGATCGGCGGGCAACACGACAACCAGGCACAGGATCACCAACAGCAGCGCAAGCGCGACCGACTCGACGAACGCCAGCGGATCACTGGCGACGGCGAGGTCCCGGTAGATCGTGGTGGTCACCGTGCTGAACCCGCCCGGCGTGCCCAGCACCTGCGGGATCGCGAAGGTCTCCAAGGTCAGCACGAAGGTCAGGACGGCGGCAGCGGCCAAGGAGGGCCCGAGCAGCGGCAACGTGACCGCGCGAAAGGCGCCGAACGCTCCCGAGCCCGACGCCCGGGCAGCACGCTCCAGATCGGGCTCCGCTCGGGCTGCCAAGCCGGCAGCGACCACGAGGTAGCTCAGCGGCAGCGTGTTCACCACGAGAACGACCGACACCCCCCACGCACCCTGTACGGGTGGCCAGCTCAGGCCGAGAAGGGTGTCGGTGAGCCCAGCCCTGCCGTAGGCCTGGGTCCAGCTGTAGGCCAGCACGAACTGGGGAACCAGGAGCGGGAGCAGGACCGCGAACGGCCACGCTCGTCGTGCCGGGACCAGGTCGCCGCGCAGGGCCAGCGCGATGAGAGCGCCTGCGGGGACAGCGACAGCGGTCACCACGGCGGCGAGGATGATCGTGTTGGCCACACTCCGGCCGAGCCCCGGACGCGACCACAGCTCGTCGAACCGCCCGGCGCCCTCGTCCCAGACCACGTAACCCAGCCGAGCCAGCGGCAGGATGACCAGCAGCGTCGCGAGCAGGGCCACCAGCGCGCCGAGCACCAGCGGGCCGGAGCGGCGCCCGAGCGCGCGCGGCCGCACAGGTTAGCTTCCGAAGATCTGCTGGTAGTCGCGCAGCAACGCGTCCTTGTCCGATCCGATCGTGGTCCAGTCCGGTACGACGATGGGTGCGTCTGCCGGCATCTGCGGGGTCTCCACTCCCGGCACGGTCGGATACGACCCAGCCTTCGCAATCAGCTGCTGGCCGGGCTTGCTCACGACGTACGACACAAAGTCGCGAGCCGGCGTGGAGTCAGCGCTGTCGTGTGCGACCGCGATCGGCCCGTAGATCGCGACGGCGCCGGGCTCGGGCCAGACCACACCGATCGGTGACCCTCCATCCTTCGCCGCATAGGCCGAGTTGGCGATCGTGATGCCGGCTTGATAGGTCCCTTGGGCGACTCCAGCTACGACGTCGTCTGGAGTGCTCAGCTGCTCGGCCCCGTGGTCGTGCAGCGTGGTGTAGTAGTCCAGCCCAACGCCCGGGGCCGCGCTGAAGTACCCCAGCGCCCCGAGGGCCGAGGCCGCAACGGCCGGATCGGGCAGCGCCACCTTGTCGTAGCTGCCATTGGCGAGGTCGGTCCACGCCTGGGGGGCCGGCTCGCCGTCGTGGTAGACCGCGACGACATACAGGAGCGCGACGCCGACGTAGTCGGCGGTGCGGTACTGCGCGGGGACGGCTGTCGCGCCATCGGGAGTCCAGCCGCCGACGAGTCCCTGGTCGACGTAGCCCTGCATGGTCAGCGGGTCGCAGGCCCACACCACGTCGGCCTTCAAGCCTCCCGAGCGCACGTCACCGGCGATCCGTGCGTTCAGGTCACCGGTTGGGGCACGGAACAACTTGACCTGGGTGCCAGCGTGATCCTTCTCGTACTGGTCGATGACCGGCTGGATCGTCTCGTCGTTGACGCAGGTGTAGACAGTGAGCGACTCGTTGCTGCCCGACGAACCGCTGCTGCAACCGAACGACGCGAGCAACAGGGGTGCCAGGGCCGTACCGACGACGTGTGCGTGCGACCGTCGTCGCCGACTCCTCATCATGACCACGGCCGCAGCATACGCCCTGGTCAGCATGGCCGGGGTCTGTCCAGAATGCTCCGACAGCCGTAGTGTCGGAGCAAGCGACGGGCAAGCACCCGCCCACCCGTCTGGGGAGAGGACCGAGTGTGACGGCAGACATCGCCGCTCAGCGTCCCCCCGGGGATGTGCTGCACAGGCTGCACGGTCGGGTGCGACGTCGCGTGCACGTGCACGGAGTGGTGCAGGGAGTCGGCTTCCGACCGTTCGTCTACGCTCTGGCCAGCCGGCTAGGGCTGAGCGGCGGGGTTCACAATGACGCGCACGGCGTCGTCGCCGAGGTCGAAGGCAGCCCCGAGGCCGTCGCGGCCTTCGCCCAGGCCGTCCGCGACGAAGCGCCGCCGTTGGCGGTGGTCGACACCGTCGCGACCCAGGAGATCCCGTCGGAGGGCGGGACCGGCTTCACGATCGGCGCGTCCGACGTGACCGAGACAGCCCGGACGCTCGCATCGCCGGACATCGCGATGTGTGCCGACTGTGAGACGGAGCTGCTCGATCCCTCCGACCGGCGCCACCGCCACCCCTTCATCACGTGCACGAACTGCGGACCTCGCTTCACGATCATCACCGGCCTTCCCTACGACCGGCCGACCACCACCATGGCCGCATTCGCGATGTGTCCGGCGTGCACCGCCGAGTACACCGACCCGGGCAACCGGCGCTTCCATGCGCAGACCATCGCCTGCCCCGACTGCGGGCCACGCCTGGAGTTGGTCCGTCCAGGCTGTGCCACCCACCTCGACGGAGACGCCGTGCGCGAGGCCCGCGCGATGCTTGCGGCCGGCCGGACTGTCGCGATCAAGGGGATCGGGGGCTATCACCTCGCCTGCGACGCGACGAACGCCGAGGCGGTGGCAGAGCTGCGCCGCCGCAAGCAGCGTGGCGCCAAGCCGTTCGCGGTAATGGTGCCCGACCTGCCCGCGGCCGAGTCGCTGGTCGACGTCCCGCCTGCGGCGGCCGCGTTGTTGACAGGTATCCGGTGCCCGGTCGTGGTGCTCTCCCGGCGTACAGACCCTGTGGCCGGCAGCTCCGTGTGCGCCGACGTCGCACCGGGCAACCCCGACCTGGGCATCCTGCTGCCCTACACCCCGCTCCACCGCCTCCTGCTCGGAGTCGACCGGGACGCTCCCGGGCCGCGCCTGCTCGTGATGACCTCCGGCAACGTCTCCGGCGAGCCGATCGTCACCGACGACGCCGACGCGCTCGAACGTCTTGCCCCGCTGGCCGACGCCTGGCTGCGGAACGACCGCCCCATCCACGTACCGTGCGACGATTCGGTCACGCGGGTGGTCGGCAACCTCGAGCTCCCGCTGCGGCGCTCGCGCGGATATGCACCGCTGCCGATCGCGCTGCCCCTCGACGTGCCGGCGACACTCGCCGCCGGCGCCGACCTGAAGAACACCTGCGCCGTCGCCGAGGGCCGGTACGCGTGGATGAGCCAGCACGTCGGCGACATGGACGACGTGGCAACCATCGACGCCTTGACCGCCACCCGCACTCATCTCGAGACGTTGACGGGGGTCTCGCCCGAGCACGTGGTAGCCGATGCCCATCCCGGCTACCGGTCGACCGCCTGGGCCCGTGCCGTCGCTGGGCAGCGCCGGCTCGAGACCGTCCAGCACCATCACGCGCACATCGCATCCGTCATGGGCGAGCACGGTCTTGACGGCAGTCGCCCGGTGATCGGCTTCGCCTTCGACGGGACTGGCTACGGCACGGACGGAGCGGTCTGGGGCGGCGAGGTCCTGTTGGCCGACTACAAGGGGTTCCGCCGGCTCACCCACCTCGCCTACACCCCGCTCGCGGGCGGTGATGTGTCGGTCCAGCGGCCCTACCGGATGGCACTTGCTCACCTGTACGCCGCCGGCGTGGCCTGGGAAGCTGATGTGCCGTCGGTCGACGCCTGCCCGGCCGACGAGCTGAGCGTGCTGCGCCACCAGCTGACCACCGGGCTCGGCTCGGTCTCGACATCCAGCATGGGGCGGCTCTTCGACGCCGTCTCGTCCTTGGCAGGCGTCCGCCATGTCGCGGACTTCGAGGCCGAGGCCGCGATCGAGCTCGAGGGACTGGCGCGTGGCGTCGAGGACGCCACCGGCTACGCCTTCGACGTCGGCCCGACGTCGACTGAGGCGCCGCTGGGCGTGATCAGCCATCACCGGCTGATCCGGTCCATCGTCGAAGACGTCCGGAACGGTGTGCCGGCCGCTGTCGTGGCGGCCCGCTTCCACCGCGCCGTGGTCGAGCTGGTTGTCGATGTCGTCGACCGCGCCCGAGGGATCTACGGACCGCTACCGATCGTGCTTGGCGGCGGTGTGTTCCAGAACGCCGTTCTCCTGCACGGCGTCCTGGACGCCCTCGACGGGGCGAATGTGCTCTGGCCGCAGCAGCTTCCGGCCAACGACGGCGGCCTCGCACTCGGCCAGGTCTTGATCGCAGCAAGCGGATGAGACGTTCCGCAGATGAAAGGAGAAGCGCATGTGTCTGGCAGTACCTGGACAAGTGATGAGTGTCGCGGAGCGTGACGGCACCCTGATGGCGGACGTCGACTTCGGCGGCATCCGCAAGGACGTGTGCCTGC
>JBBRYD010000187.1:0-6385 GCA_038238065.1 Propionibacteriales bacterium
GACGCCGTAGTGCTGGATGGTGCGCCACTCCACCTCGAGGAAGTCATAGACCAGGTCTGCCCGGGCCGGGAGCCGTATCCGGCCGGCGGCAGCGATCCCGCGTTCGAACATCTCCTCCGGCGACAGGCCGACTGACCGTTCCAGGGGGTCGACCAGGCCGGCGTGGGCGGTGTGGTGGTAGACCCGGCCCACCCATTCGCGGATGAGTTGTTCCAGCTCGGTGACGTAGTAGAACGCCTCACCTTCGACGTTGTGGCCGCGGGCGGCGACGTCGGGGCCTTTGTAGCCGGGCAGGTGTTCCAGCAGCGACTGCCGCAACGTCCGGAAGAAACGCTCGAGCGCGGGTTTGTCGGTCGGCTTGTCCGGGATCGCCGGCTGGATCGAGATCCCCAACCGTTCGCACACCCCGCGGGTGTGGTCGGACAGGTAGATCTTGCCGTGGTCGACCACGATCGTGTCCGGCAACACCCCACCCGGGTCACCGAGCACCACATTCTCAGGCACGCCGCCGTACGGCCCGTCCGGGGAGCCGGCCGCC
The DNA here is from genome assembly GCA_038238065.1 of Propionibacteriales bacterium. Classification (GTDB taxonomy): domain Bacteria; phylum Actinomycetota; class Actinomycetes; order Propionibacteriales; family Propionibacteriaceae; genus Microlunatus. The sequence continues at coordinate 539 of JBBRYD010000187.1, forward strand.
CACCCCCAGGTCTGCGGCGTCACGGTCTGGAACAACACGCTGGCGACGTCGGGGGACTGGGCCGCGACCGGGCGTAGCCGCAGTCCGGTAACCCGCCGGTCGAACAGGTCCATCGCCACGGTCAGCTCCGTGTTCACCCAGCGCAGGGTGACCGGCTCCATCGCGAACACGTCGAACCGGTAGGAGTCCAATAGCACGTACTGGCCGGGCCGGTCCGCCCGCAACCGACCCAGCACCCCGGTCGGACGCTTCGCCACCGACCGCCGCTGCTTCGCCGCCCCGAACGTGTACCGGCCATGATCAAGCTCCTCCAGCCTGCGGTAGGCGACCGAGAGCGACGGCACCTTCCCATCCGGCACCTGACGGTGGAACTCCTCGTTGGTGCGTCTGATCACCGTCAGCTTGGTGGGGTTGCTTTGGTTCGTGTAGCTGGCCAGCACCTGCAGGCAGACGCCGTCCCAGCGCACGTCCACCGCGCGGCGGACCTCCTGCAGCATCCGCGCATCCACCAGCCCCGCCGGGCCGAGCACCACCAGCCGGGCGACCTGACGCTCCAATGTGCGTCGGCTGACCCCGAGGGCGGTGGCCGTGTCGTCGTACCGCTGGGTGAGGGTCCGGGCGTCGTCCGGCTCCGGCTCGATCACCTGGCGAAGTGTGTGCAGCTTCGCGGTCAAAGCGTCGGCCTGCTTGGCGGTGAGGCCGGAAAGAACCACCGACGGGATCACCCACAAGTGTCCCGACCCGTCTTCCGACCCGTCCTCTGACTCGTCGTCGACCACGGGCTCGGTGGCGCCGATCAGGCTGGTGATGCTGACCGTGCGGAGGCGTCCGTCGGCGAGCAGCCGAGCGGACGCGCCGGTCAACTCGGCAACCTCCCACCCTTGGCCGTCCAGCCACACCCGCCCCCCGACGCGAAGGTCGAAACTGGCGCCGGTCACGCGGCGGCCTGCACGGTCTGCAGCACCGAGCTGCCAGACAGTGGGCGGCTCATGTCAGTCGTCCAGTGCCCGAACCAGAGCAGCGACAACATCGCGGCCCGAGCCGCCGTCCGCCCAACCCCTGCCGTTGCCTCTACCTGGGCGAGGGTCATGCCGGCCGACCCGGCCTCGGCAACCTTGACGACCGTGTCCTCATCGACGAACGCCAGCCGCCGGCCCGCGGCCAGGAACCGGATATTCCGCAGAACCACCGGGTCCCCGCCGTGCCACACCTCGAACCGCCAGCCCTTCGCCGCGCACAGCCGCCCGGTCCAAGCCAGAACCTCGGCCACCGCCGGCTCCGCAAGCAGGCCCTGGGGTTTGACGTCGACCACCGTGTAGCTGCCGTCCGACCTCTCCAGCAGAAAGTCCGGCACGTGCCGACGGATCCTCGACCCGTCCCGCCCCGACAGCCACAACGGCTGGCTCGCGACCCACTGAACCGACCGGTCGAAGTCGGCCAACCACAGCCGGTCCCGCTCCAGCAGACTCTCGTACCCCACCAACGAACCGGTGGTGGCGGTCCACAACCAACCTGGATAGTTCCGCTGGCCGCGGTATGTCGGCATCGACCGCACCGGGCGCCCGCGCACAACCTCGGCACCGTCAACCTTGCCCAGCGTGGTCGTCGACCACGCTCCGCCGCCGTCAAGGTAGCGACACTCCACGCCCGGGAGAGACTCATGAGCCATGTAGGCGAGTATGCCAGCCCGACAAGATAATGACTAAGCGACACCAAGACGACAAGATAATGACTAAGCGACAAGTTAAACGAGAACCAACACGTCGACGTCGAGCCACCCCCCGGCTGGTCGAGTGCCACACACAACAGCTATCGCACCTTCATCTCCGCCGGGGTGGTGGCCGACGGCCGGAAGTTCGGCATGTTGAGCGTGGACGCCCTCGAGCCCGGAGATCTGACCGAGAACGACGTCTACTCCGTGTCGCTGCTGGCCAAGCTGTTGGCCGCGGCGCTGGCCCAGGTCTAGCGGAGGACCGTAAGATGGAGTGGACACCAGACGCGAGGAGGCATGACATGTCGACAGTGGCCAACGGGGGCGACGCCCTGAACCGCATGGTGCAGAACCCCAAGCGATACTTTGCCGAGGCCCGCGCTCGTGCGGCGGCGCAGGTGGACGCCGAGATGAAGCGCGCCAAGCGGCGCGTCCCAGCTGACCCGTCGGAGTCCGACCAGCGCTCCTCGGACTGAGACCACAGGCCAGCCGGCCGTCACCCAGTGCCGTAACCGGGTTCGCGGCGCTTGATGACCCCGATCACCGCGTAGGTGATCGGCAGGCACACCACCTCGACCAGCACCTTGTACACATAGCCCACGATCGTGTAGCCGATCAGGTCGCGGGTCGACAGAATGCCGGCAAAGGCGATCGTGCAGAACAGCGCCGTGTCTGCGAGCTCACCCACCACCGTCGAGCCGACCAGCCGCACCCACAGCGTGCGCTCCTTGGTGCGCTCCTTGATCTTCACCAGGACGTAGGCGTTCAGGAACTGACCGGCCAGATAGCCGCACAGGCTGGCGAAGACGATCCGCGGCACGAACCCGAGCACCGCCGACCACGCTTCCTGGTTGGGCCAGTTCGGGGCCGGCGGGGTCACACTGACGAGTAGGAACGTCACCGACGCGAGGGCGGCGAGGACGAAACCCATGACGATCGCCCGGCGGGCCCGACGCATCCCGTAGACCTCGGCGAGGACGTCGCCGAGCACGTAGGTCAGCGGGAACAGGAAGGCGCCGCCGTCGGTGATGATGTGGTCGCCCAGCACCGGCACCGAGACAGGCAGGCCGAAGGCAATGGCCTTGGTGGCTCCGACGTTGGAGATCAGCAGCAGGCCACAGAAGGCGGCCACCACGAGGTCGTAGTTGCCCGGACCACCACGGGCGTAGCGCACGGTCTCCGTGGTCGAAGAGTCGAGGACGGTCATCGCGCAGAAACCTCGTGCCGCGGCCCAGAGCCCGCTGCGCCGTCCAGCTCGTCGTGCAGCAGCTCGCCGAACCGGGTGATGCCACGAGTCAACCGATCGTCCGGCACGCCCGAGAAGCTGACCCGGGCGTGCTGGCGCTGCTGGGTCACCGGAAAGAACGTAGCCCCGGGTACGTAGGCGATCTTCGCCTCAGGCAGCAGCCGGTCGAGCAGGAAGGCCGCTGCATCGAACCCATCGGGAAAGCTCACCCAGATGAACAGGCCACCGTGCGGCCGGGTGAAGCTGACCGTGCTCGGGAACGTCTGCTCCATCGTGCTCAGCATCAGGTCACGTTTGCGCCGGTAGACCGGCAGCGCGGCGGCGATGTGCGCATCGATGTCGTAGCCACCGAGATAGGCCGAGGTCGCCGCCATGTTGAGCGTGCTGCTCTGGGTGTCAGCCGCCAGCTTGAGCAGTCCGAGCTTCTCCACGATCTCTCCGCTGGCCACCGCCCAGCCCAGCCTCATGCCGGGAGCCAGGATCTTGGAGAAGCTGCCCAGGTGCACCACCCGGCCCTGGGTGTCCAGGCTCTTCAGGGTGGGAATGTGCTCGCCGTCGTAGCGGAGCTCTCGATAGGGGCTGTCCTCGACCACCAACACTTCGTACTGATTGGCCAGCTCGATCAACCGGCGGCGCCGCGGCAGACTGAGACTGACCCCCGTCGGGTTCTGGAAGTCGGGCACCGTGTAGATCATCTTGGCTCGGGGGTTGGCCGCCAACACCTCGGCCAAATGGTCGGTGTCCATCCCGTCCTCATCCATCCGGACGGCGGCGTAGTGCGGCTCGAAGGGGTTGAAGGCGATCAACGCGCCGAGGAAGGTGGGATCTTCGGTGACCACCGTGTCACCGACGTCGAGAACCAGCTTGGCTGCCAGGTCGAGCCCCTGCTGGCCGCCCTGGATCACCAGCACGTCATCGGCACCGGTGGGTAGCCCCGAGCGGGTCAGCCGATCGCCGATCTGCCGCCGCAGCTCAGGCAGTCCGTTGGAGGTAGTGTACTGCAGGGCCCGGGCATTGGACGTCACCAACAGCTCGTCGAACACCCGGTGCAGGTCCTCGATGGGAAACAGGGTCGGGTCGGGATAGCCGCCGGCGAACGAGGTGATCGACGGGTCGGCACCGTAGCGCAGTAGCTCGCGGATCGCCGAAGGTCGCACCCGGCTCATCCGTCGGGCGTAGCGAACGGTCACGGCTCAGCCTCTCCCGAACGTGAGAGCACTCTCAAGCCCTTGTTCGAGACGTGCGACGTGGTCGTCGAAGTTCATGGCGGCGAAGATCGAGGTACCGCTGGTGATCGCGGCACGGAGCGCCTCCTCACGACGCTGGATCGCTTCGGCGGCGTCGATGGCGGCCGCGAACTCGGCTTCGCTGCCGACCATGATGCCGTCGTCGTCGCCCAGCAGCAGGTCTCCCGGCCGGACTTCGACATCGCCGATCATGACCGGCGTTCCGACCACCGGCGTACGTCGAGCGGGGGCGGCGCGCGGCGTCGCTCCTCGGGCGTAGACCGGCAGCCCCAGACGTCGCAACGTCGGGGTGTCGCGGCACAGCCCGTCGATCACGATGCCCGCCACGCCTCGCCGGATCGCTTCGCTCGCGAACAGCTCCCCGGCTACAGCCTGGTCAGGGACGCCGGCCGCCACCACCAGGACATCACCGGCTCCGGACCCCTGCAGGGCCGCGATCACCGACATCAGGTCGCCGTTGGCCTCGGCCGTCACCGCCCGCCCCAGCAGCCGGAGGCCGGGGACGATGGGACGGATCGCCGACGCCACGACACGGAGCGACTTGTCCGCGTCCGACAGGCTGGTCGCGTCCACCCGTCGGAGGCGGTCCCACCAAGGGGGGTCCTGGGCTAGGTGTTGGTCGTCGGTGGGCACGGAACCGTCCTTGGAGAGAACTGGGTGACAGGCACAGATGACGCTACTGGAACGCGGCTGCCGTGGCCGGTGCGGGTGGTGGCGTACTGTCTCGGACCGAGACCGCGCTACGGACGGTCGGTTCTGTCGGCGCCGCATGGCAGGCTGCGGCCATGACAGATTTCGAATCCGACGAGTCGGTGCCCGACCAGTCCGAACAGCTCGACCTGGACCCCGGAGAGATGTTGGTGAGCACCGGGCGTGACGACATGCTCGACGGCGGCTACGAGGTGCCCGACCACTGGTCGGCGGCGCAAGGATTCGGTAACACCCCGGAGGAGCAGGCAGACGGCGAGACACTCGACCAGCGGCTCGCGCAGGAGCAACCTGACATCGGGCAGGTCGCGCCGGGCACGTTGGAGGCACCGGCGGTGACCCCCGACGCTCTCGACTCCGACGTGACCGAACTGGACCTGGTCGGCCAGCAGGACCTCGACAACACGGCCGAGGACGTGCACGCACCGCTCGTGGGCGGCCCGTTCGACGACACCGTCGGCCTGGACCCCTCCGCCGAGGCCCAGGACGTCGACGACGACCTGGACGACCAGGCCAGCGGTGAGCTGTTCACCGGGACCGAGAGCGTTGATGATGGCGAGGTCGGGGACGACCAGGTGGTCCGGCTGGTGGACCCGAACGAGGGCACGGGTGAGGATACCGAGTCCGAGCTGATCGGCCTGGACGCTGATGACTCCGACGAGCAGAGCGCCGAAGAATCCGCCATCCACGTGGTGCCGGGGAGCTGACCCTTCGGTGTTTCCCCGGTGCACCGTGCCTGGCCGTGACAAGGTGGACGCATGACACTCCCTATGTCAACCTCATGCCGCGAGTGGCGGGGTGTTGGTCTTGTTCGCGCCGCCGTGGAGGGCGGGGTCGTAGTGGACGCGGTCTTGCCAGCAGCGCCAGATGACGCGAGTCCAGGCACGGGCCAGGACGCGGACGGCGTGGGTGTGGTCTTTGCCGGCGGCTCGGGC
>JBBRYD010000188.1:0-6356 GCA_038238065.1 Propionibacteriales bacterium
ACGAGGACTTCCTGACCGCGCTCGAGCACGCCATGCCGCCCACCGGTGGGCTGGGGATGGGCATGGACCGACTGGTCATGATGCTGACCCATACCTCGATCCGGGAGACGATCGCGTTCCCGCTGGTGCGACCGCGGCGGATCCGATGAGCCGCCCTGCACCGACGTGGCGGGCGGGGACACGGTGCTGGCCACTGGTGGGGGTGCTCACCGTGCTGACGTACAACACCTGGGCCCTGTGGTCGCCCATGAACGGTGACCCGCAGATCCTGAACGGCTACCTGTCGGAGCTGTCGGCCTCGGACCAGCCGCACAACGTCTTCTTCCGCGGCGGGGACCTGGTCACCGCATTGATCGTCGGGGCGCTCGGGCTGCGGGCGCTGCTGGTCTGGCCGCGGATGTCCTCGACGCGGCGTCGGTGGTGGTTGGTCGCGGCCGCGGCGCTGATCCTGTTCGGCGTGTCGACCTTCCTCGACTCCTTCTTGTCCATGGACTGCTCACCGACGCTGAGTGACCGGTGCAAGGTGCTGGAGGAGACCGGGCAGCTGTCAGCGGTGCACTACGCGCACACCTACACCAGCGTCGGCGCCCAGACGGGAATCGTGGCCTCCATGGTGGCGGCGTTCATCGCCATGGTGCGCACCCGGGTGGGAGGAGCGCGATGGACCGGTGCGCTGCTGGCGCTCTGCGTCGGCGAGGTCGCCTCGTTGACGGTGATGCTGGTGATGCTGGCCGCCGGGATGCCCGGCATCGGATTTCCGCAGGTGATGATGGTGGCCATCAGCTCGGTCTGGTTCGCCGCGGTGGGGGTGGCCCTGGTGCGTCGGCAACCCCGGGCCAGGACAACGCAGCCGGTTTCGGAGGATCTCTATGCGGGCTAGGGAGGCCGGGGTGCTCCCTGGAGTGGTCGAACGTCTGGGCGGTCGAGAGGTGCACTGGGTGCACCAGCCGGGAGCCGGTCCGGTGGTGGTGCTGCTCGGAGGTTGTGGAGTGCCCTACTACACCTGGGACGCAGTGCTCGAGCTGCTGCCCGGCGTCGAGCTGGTCCGGATGGACCGGCCGGGTCTGGTCGGGACCGTCTGGCCGGGTCAGCTGCCGACGCTGGCCGACGAGGTGATCACGCTGGCGGAACTGGTCCGGCGGTTCGGCGGTAGGGCGATCGTGGTCGGGCACTCGATGGCTGGGCCGCACGCCGAGGCGTTGGCCCGTCAGCACCCTGAGCTGGTGGCAGGGCTGGTGCTCGTGGACGCCAGCGTCGACTGGGCTCCGAAGCGCGCCGGCCCGAGCGAGTTCTGGCTGGACATCGCCCGGGCGACTCGGGCCGTGATGTCGGTCCCCGCACTTCGCCTCCTGGGCTCGCTGGCCGACCGCGTGCTGACCGCGACCCAGAGCCGGCGGCGGATCTTCGACCCCACGTCTGCGGTGGCCAAGCAGGTGTACCGCAGCCGGGACGCCGCCGCCTCGGTCATCGCGGAGCAGGCCACGTCCAACGCTCAGCTCTGGGACCTGGCGGAGGTGCGCGCGACGAAGCCTCTGCCGCCCGTGAGCACCGTCGTGCTGACCGCGGCCGGGGACGGTGGAGCGAGCTGGGTGGCTGACCAGCGCCGGCTGGCGGAGCTGCTCGGCGCGGCTCAGGTGGTGGCCGACGACTCACGTCACCTGATCATGATCGACCGACCGGACCTGGTCGCGGAGGCCGTCACCGCCGTCCGTTCAACGGTCGCCGACCCCTCCGATGAAGACTGAGCACCTACGACTCCGACCAGACCCGAAGGAACCCGCATGGCTGAAGCCGAGACCGCACGTCTGATCGCGGAGCTCTGGTACGACGAGGTACCGGACCTGACCGACCCGCGACTGCTGGAGGCTCTACAGGAGGTGTCGCCTCAGGTCGAGCTGCAGGATGGCTCGATCACCGTCCCGCACAGCGCGGTGACGATGGAGCTCGAGGACGGGACGGTGCCGCTGCTGACGGCGGTGCTGACCGGCTCCGGACTCGACCGCGAGGACAAGTCACTGCCGGACGTCAGCCAGACCTGGGACTGGGCCGAGGTCGGTGACGCGATGGACCGCTGCACCGCGAACGTGCTCGTCACCGAGCTGCTGGCCAGCGTGTTCACGCCGCAGCAACGGGTCACCGGGCTGATGTCGGTGGTGCGGGTGCTGGTCGAGCAGACCCGCCCCACCGCCATCTTCTGGCCGAACAGCCAACGGGTGACCAACCCGTTGACCTTCGACCCGGACGGGCTGGACGGCGTGATCAACGTGCGCTTCTTCAGCGTCGGGCTCGACGACGGCGCGAAGCTGATGGACACCGTGGGCCTTGACCTGTTCGAGCTCCCGGATCTCCAGTGCCACTACCGTGACGCCAACCCCGCAGACGTGGCCACGATGCTCTTCAACACCGCCGTCTACGTCTTCGGCGAGGGCGACGTGATCGACGACGGCCACACGATCTCGGGGCTGCAGGGCGATGAGCACTTCGTCGTCCGGCACGAGGACGCCATGGTGGGGCCATCGCGCACCGTGCTCGACGTCGACCTCGGCGACCCCTACGCCGCGGGAACGCGGGTCCGGGAGTAGCCGGGACTCAACGGAGGCCTCGCGAGAAGGCGCCGCCAGCAGTGGGTCAGTCGTCGTCGGTGGTACGGATCGAACGACGAGCCGACAACAGGTCGACCTCGGGATGGTAGGCCACCCGTCGCTCGATGGTGTCCAGTTGCTCGACCACGTGGCTGCGGTCCGGGGCGACGACCGCGACCCCGATGCCCGCGCGCCGGTGCAGATCCAGATGGTCCACCTCGGCGACGCTGACGCCGTACATCCGTCTGACGTCGGCCAGCAGCGGTCGAACCAGGGAGCGCTTCTCTTTGAGGGAGTGCACGTCACCCAGCAACAGGTCGAACTCGATCGTCCCTATCCACATGGCCGGAAGCGGGTACACCTTCGGCGCAGCTGGGACATCCCGGCAGGATACCCGCCAGCCGTTCAGCCTTGATCCCGCTGGTGGGCGGGGCGGCCGATACCGTTTCGGCATGAGTCGTCCCGTCATCGGTCTGAGCACCTACCGCGAACGGGCCAGGTTCCGCGCCTGGGACACACCGGCTGACCTGCTGCCGGCCCGCTACTCGGTCTCGCTGGAGGCGGCCGGGGGGATCCCGGTGCTGCTGCCGGTCGTCGCCGACGCCGCCGAGACCGTCGTGTCCCGACTGGACGGGCTGGTGGTCTGCGGCGGGAACGACATCGACCCCAGCCGCTACGGTGCGGTGCCGCATCCGCGGACCGTCGGCTGGCGACCCGAGCGCGACGCCTGGGAGCTGGCGTTGCTGGACGCCGCCGACGCGATCGGCCTGCCTACGCTGGGCATCTGCCGTGGCATGCAGATGATGGCCGTCTGGTCGGGCGGTTCCCTGGTCCAGCACGTGCCCGACGTGGTCGGGGACACCCGCCACTCACCCGCGCCCGACGCCTACGGGCCGATGGCCATCGCGACGGTGCCAGGATCTGAGGTGCAGAAGCTGCTGGGGGACACTTTCGAGGTGCGCTGCCACCACCACCAGGCGGTGGCGCAGGCGCCGGGCTTCAGGGTGACCGCCACGGCCGCGGACGGGACCACGGAGGCGATGGAGGCCGACCGGCACCCGTTCTGGGTGGCGGTGCAATGGCATCCCGAGGTGCTGGAGGAGTTCGGTCTGTTCCGCGGGCTTGTCCAGGCCGCGGCGCACCGCTGACGGGTCGCTGACCTCTGACCGGTCGAGCCGGCGAGCGGTCAGGCGCGGCGCAGGTCGTAGAGACGCAGAGCCGGATCGTCCACCGTGAACGTGCGGACCGGTCCTGGTCCGGTCAGCTGGGTCTCGAACCGTACGGTGACGCGTCCCAGACCCGACCCCCACACCCAGCCCCGCCCGAGCACGTCGTGCTCGACGTCAAGGCCGGGGGACCACCGGACCTCCTGGTCGTCGTCCGCTGTTGCGACCGTCGCGGCCTCCGGGTCGGTTCGGGCGTCGCCGGCCCCCTCGACCTCGACGTCGTCAGTGCTGAACAGGTCGTCCTGCATCACGTCGGTCAGCCCGGCCACGCCCACACCGAGGAGCCTGATCCCGGGACTGACGTCGACCCCGGCGAGCAGGGTCTTGGCGATCTGGGTGATCAGCTCGGGCCGGTCGGTCGCGCTGAGCAGCGACCGCGATCTGGTCTGGGTGACGAAGTCGTGCATCCTCACCTTGATGGTGACGGTCCGGGCGAACAGCCGAGCGGTCCGGAGCCGCAGGGCCACCTGAGCGGCGTCATGTTCGAGGATCCTCCTCAGACGTTCCACGTCGACCACGTCGTTCTCGAAGGTGTCCTCCACCGAGATCGACTTGGCCTCCCGCTCGGGTTCGATCGGCCGGTCGTCGCGGGCGAAGGCCAACTCGACCAGACCCTGACCGTGGGCCTTGCCCACGACCTGGACCAGCTCGTTGAGCGTGGTCTGCTGGACGTCGGCGACGGTGTCGATCCCGATCCGACGCAGCTTGTCGAGCGTCACCGGACCCACCCCCGGGATCACCTTCACCGACATCGGCCGGAGCAGCTCGACCTCCGATCCGGGCTCGACGACGAACACCCCGTCCGGCTTGTTGAGCTCGGTGGCGACCTTGGCGATGAACTTCGAGCTCCCGATCCCCACCGAGGCCGTCAGCCCACCCGTCGCCTCGGCCACCTCCTCCTTCAGCTCGGCCACCAGCGACAACAAGGTCGCCCGCGAGTAGTCCAGCACCCGCTCCGCCGCCAGCAGGTCGACGAATGCCTCGTCCAGCGACAGCGGCTCCACCAGCGGTGACAGGTTACGGAGCACCTGCATCACCTTCCGGCTGGCCTCCCGGTAGGCCTCGAACCGGCCGGACAGAAACGCCGCATGGGGGCATCGCCGCCGCGCCTCGTGCCCCGGCATCGCCGACCGCACGCCGAACACCCGAGCCTCGTACGACGCCGTGGCCACCACTCCGCGCGCCCCGACCCCGCCCACCACGACCGGCTTCCCCCGCAACGACGGCTTGTCGCGCTGCTCCACCGACGCGAAGAAGGCATCCAGATCCAGATGGAGGACCGACGCCGCATTCCGCACCCATACATCCTGCCCGCCTCCTCGCAACGGGACGGGAGCTACCCTCCCCGACCGACGTGAGCGACGCGTAGGCATTCTTCACCGTCACCGTCATCGACGACCGTCCCCGGGCGCTGTACTCCACCGGACAACAGACCCAGATTTCCACCGGGTCAACGTCTTGCGGCAGTATGAACGGGCAACTGATCAAGGGCAAGACACGTCTCACGCCCGGCTGGCTACAAGTTCGACCCGACCGACGACTCCCGAAACACCTGTGACCGACAGCAACGAATATCGAGGATCATGATGGATACCTGGCCCGGCAAGCCCTACCCCCTGGGTGCCACATTTGACGGCACCGGGGTGAACTTCGCCCTCTTCTCCGAAGTCGCCAACCGCGTGCAGCTCTGCCTGATCGGTGACCGCGGCAAGGAGACCAAGCTCGAGATGAGCGAGGTCGACGGTTACGTCTGGCACGCCTACATCTCGAACGTGCAACCCGGTCAGCGCTACGGCTACCGCGTCTTCGGACCGTACGACCCCGCCAACGGTCACCGCTGCAACCCCGCCAAGCTGCTGCTCGACCCGTATGCGAAGGCCATCGACGGCCAGATCGACGGGAACGTCTCGCTGTTCTCCTACCACTTCGACGACCCCGACAAGTTCAACGATCTGGACTCGACCGGGCACACGATGCTGTCGGTGGTGACCAACCCCTTCTTCGACTGGGGGCACGACCGGCCGCCGAACCACGACTACCACAACAGTGTGATCTACGAGACCCACGTCAAGGGCCTCACCATGACCCACCCGGACGTCCCGGACGACGTCCGCGGCACGTACGCCGCCATGGGTCATCCCGTGATCATCGAGCACCTGACCAAGCTGGGCGTGACGGCAGTCGAGCTGTTGCCGGTGCACCAGTTCGTCAACGACTCCCACCTGGTCCACCAGGGGCTGTCGAACTACTGGGGCTACAACACGATCGGCTTCCTGGCGCCGCACAACGGCTACTCCAGCGCCGGCACCCGCGGACAGCAGACCACCGAGTTCAAGGCCATGGTGAAGTCGCTGCACGAAGCGAACATCGAGGTCATCCTCGACGTGGTCTACAACCACACGGCCGAGGGCAACCAGCTCGGACCGACCCTCGGCTTCCGCGGGATCGACAACGCGGCGTACTACCGGCTGGTCGACGACGACCCGAGCTTCTACTACGACACCACCGGCACCGGCAACACCCTGCTCATGCGTAACCCGCACGTCCT
>JBBRYD010000189.1:0-6334 GCA_038238065.1 Propionibacteriales bacterium
GACCCCACCCCGGACGAGGCCCCGGGCGGCGTCCTCTCGGTCACCGAAGTGCGCCGTCTGTGGCCCGAGGTGCTGGAGGAGGTCAAGGGCAAGCGGCGCTTCACCTGGATCCTTCTGAGCCAGAACGCCCACGTGACCGAGGTCCGCAACGGCACCCTGGTGCTCGCCATGCCCAACGCCGGAGCGCGCGACAGCTTCGCCAAGGGTGGCAGCGAGGACGTGCTGCGCGAGGCCCTGATCGTGGTCCTCGGCGCTGACCTCCGGATCGAGGCGATGGTCGATCCCGGACCGGCAGGTCTGCGGCCGGCGCCGCCGTCGGGTGCCGGCCCCCGGTCGACCGCTCCCGAGCGAGCAGCCGCTTCCTGGGACGCACCCCCCGTCCCCCCGGCGGACGACGACCCCCCGCCACCGGACGTGGAGCTGATCGCCCAAGCCGGATCAGTCGCTCCGAGTGGCGACGTGGCCCCGACCCCCCCGACGCCCCCGACGCCCCCGACACCCAGCGTCGACCCGGCTCTGCGCGAGAGGGCGCGGCAGGGGATTCGGCCCACCCGTCAAGGCGGTGCCCAGGACGGGGACGGCGTCGACGCCCGTGACGCGGCGGCCGACCGACGCGACAGCGACCTGGAGGAAAACTCCGAGTCACATACCGAGCTGTTGGCTCGCCATCTGGGCGCGGAGATCATCGCAGAAGAGGAGCATGGCGCATAGGCTGGGCGCGACGGCCCGCCAGGGTCCAGTGCGGCCGGTAGCGGTCCGCGTGTGAGCGCACACCACCAATGCAGATCGAAGGAGCCTCGATGATTCCCGAAGGCGGCGACATGTCCGGATTTCTGGCCCAGGCTCAGGCGATGCAGCAACAGCTGCTGACCGCCCAACAGGAGCTGGCCGAAACCGAGATCCAGGGTTCCGCCGGCGGCGATCTGGTGACGGCCACCATCACCGGCGCTGGCGAGCTGATCGGCCTTCAGATCAAGCCCGAGGTGGTCGACCCCGAAGACACCGAAACGCTTTCCGACCTGATCGTGGCCGCGGTCCGCGACGCCAACACGAAGTCGCAGGCGCTGGCGGCGGCCAAGCTCGGCCCCCTGGCGGGTGGCCTCGGCGGCGGGTTTCCGTTCTGAGCTGTCGACTCTCATCCCGCTGACGCTCCCGAGAAGCTGAGGTACATCCGTGTACGAAGGTCCGGTCCAGGATCTGATCGACGAGCTCGGGCGGTTGCCCGGGGTTGGGCCGAAGAGCGCCCAGCGGATCGCCTTCCACATCCTGGCCGCCGATCCGGATGAGGTGATGCGACTCTCCAACGTGCTGCGTCTGGTCAAGGAGACCGTCAAGTTCTGCGAGATCTGCTTCAACGTGTCCGAGGACACCCAGTGCCGGATCTGCCGGGACACCCGACGCGACCTCACCGCCATCTGCGTGGTCGAAGAACCCAAAGACGTCGTGGCGGTGGAGCGCACACGCGAGTTTCGAGGGCGCTACCACATTCTCGGCGGGGCCATCAGCCCGATCGACGGTATCGGGCCGGCCGACCTGAAGATCCGCGAGCTCTGTCTGCGGCTGGCCGACGGCACGGTCACCGAGGTCATCCTGGCCACCGACCCCAACCTCGAGGGTGAGGCAACGGCCACCTTCCTCAGCCGACTCCTGCTGCCGATGGGGGTCAGGGTCAGCCGGTTGGCCAGCGGGCTCCCGGTGGGCGGTGACCTGGAGTACGCCGACGAGGTGACCCTCGGCCGCGCCTTCGAGGGTCGGCGTTTCGTCGACGCCTGATCACACCCCGACGGTGTCGTCCTCGATGTGGTGCACACCCAGCTGCTCGCAGGCGTCGTGGAGGATGCGCTGCACGGCCAGGGTGTCGGCCAACGGCATCACCGTGCTCTCGGTACGCCCGGCGCGGACACATTCGGTCACCTCGATCAGCTCGTGGGCGTAACCCCCGCCGGTCGGTGGGCGGGTGATGGTCTCGGGCTCCTGGCCCTGGTGCGAAACCACGATGGTCCGGGGATGGTGGAACCGTGGTCGGACGTCGATCCATCCCTCGGTGCCGTGAATGCGAGCCGCTCCCGGCGTGTAATGCCGGAGCGAGGTCAACAGGGCCGCAGCACGGCCGTCGTCGTAGCTCAACAGGACTCCCGCTTCGGCGTCAACCCCGGTCGGGCCCAGCGACCCCGTCGCGGTCACCCGTGCCGGGTCACCGAGGAAGTACTGAGCGAACGAGACGACGTAGACGCCGAGGTCAAGCATCGCGCCGCCACCCTGCTTGGGGTCGAACAGCCGATCGGTGGGGTCGAACGGCTGGCTGACGCCGAGGTCGGCCTGGACCTGGCGCACCTCCCCGATCGCGCCATCGGCGATCAGCTGCCGGGCGGCGATGATGGCGGGCTGGAAGCGTGTCCACATGGCCTCCATCGCGAACACTCCGTGGGTCCGAGCGGCGTCGATGATCGCCTGGGCACCGGCCACCGTGGCGGTGAACGTCTTCTCGACCAGCACCGCCTTGCCGGCCTCGATCGCTTGGACGGCGACAGCGAGGTGCTGCGGGTGCGGAGTGGCGATGTAGAGCACGTCGATGTCGTCGGCGGTGATGATGTCGGCGTACGACCCGTACGCGCGGTCCAGGCCGTGTCTGTTCACGAAGGCGGTGGCCCGGTCCAGCGACCTGGAGGCCGCCGCGACAGCCCGGGCGCCGGGAACGTGCTCGAAATCCTGCACGACCTTCGACGCAATCCGCCCTGGTCCCACCACACCCCAACGAATCTCGCGCTCCGTGTCCACGCCAGACAGACTAGGGGTTGGTACGAGGCGGGGTCCCGGCCGCGACCACCGTGCCCTCCAGGACCCGGGCCACAGACTCGAGGGAGACCTCGGTCGACGAGTAGGTGACGAGGAACGTGCTCTTCGGGGGCAGCGCGTCGAGGTCGGAGGCGTCGAGAAGGCCGACCACGATCATCGGGGGATGCGCGGCCCCGAGAGCGTTGATCAGCGCGCGCTGGCCCTCGTCGGCCCAGACCGCCGACGTAGTCACGATGATGAGGTCGGCTTGGCCCGCGCGCACCACGGCCTGCTCGATCGCGACGCGATCCGGGAAGGGACCGGTGACCCAGCTCGTGGTCCGGTGACCGCCGGCGAAGAGCCGGCGCGCCAGCCACGACACCTGACTCTCACCCCAACCGGTGACCCGGACAGATCCGGCGCGTAGCGGTACCAGCCCCAGAGGGTCGACGAGCAGCATGACCGACTGGTCGGTGATCTGCTGTGCACGAGCCAGGTGCTCCGGGGTCCGGATGCGGTCGCTGAGCCCCGCCACGTCGACCCGGCCCGATGAGACGGCTCCTCTGGTGTGCTTGAGCCCGAGGACGCGCGTGACGCTGCGGTTGATCCGGTCCTGGCTCAGCCGGCCTGAGCGTACGGCCTCGAGCACCGCCGAGAAGACCTCGAGCGGCAGCTCGGGGTCGAGCAGGACGTCGGCGCCGGCCTCCAGCGCCCGGATCGCAGCCTCGCCGTCGGAGTGCCGTTCCCGGACACCGGCCATCCGCAGCGAGTCGGTCACCACGACGCCGTCGAAGCCCAGCTCCTGACGTAACAGGACGGTGGTGATCGGGTGGCTGAGGGTTGCCGGCTCCCCGGACGGATCGAGCTCGGGGAAGGACAGGTGGCCAGTCATGATCGCGTCCACTCCTGCGCTGATCGCGGCCCGGAAAGGCGGCGCGTCGACGCGCGCCCATTCGTCGCGGGTGTGGGTGACCACCGGGAGGGCGACGTGCGAGTCGACCGCGGTATCACCGTGACCAGGAAAGTGCTTGGCCACGGCGGAGACCCCGCTCGCCTGCAGCCCGCGCACGGCCGCATCGACATGCCGGCTGACCTCGGCGAAGTCCGCGGAGAACGCACGCACCCCGATCACCGGGTTGGCGGGGTTGATGTCGACGTCGGCCACTGGTGCATAGTCGGTGGTGATCCCCAGCGCGGCCAGCTCGCGGCCGACGATCTCGTACGCGTCGTAGGTGTGTTGCGTCTGGTGGGTGGCACCGAGCGCCCTCGCGCCGGGGAACTCGGTCAGGGCGACGCGGACGATCGTGCCCGTCTCCTGGTCGATGGCGATGGTCAGCGGGATCTTGCTGGCGTCCCGCAGACCGTTGCTCAGCTCCGCGGTCTGCTCCGGGGTGTCCACGTTGCCCGACCAGCCGAAGTAGATCACGCCGCCGAGGTGCAGCGCGCGTACCGCCTCAGCAGGAGTGTCGACGCCGAAGCGCCGACGGTTCTCGGGGTGCGATGACTCGGCGGTGGAGCCACTGACGTACGCGACGAGCAGCTGACCCACCTTCTCGGGCCAGGACATCGCCGCCAGCGCGGTCTGGACCCAGTCCGACCGAGCGTCGTTCACCGGCGGCGGTGAGAGGAGTGTTTCCGCTGTTCCTGCCCGAGCCACCAGGGGAAGAAGACCGGGATCATCATGACCCACCAGTATTCCCAATGGGTCGCGAAACAGAACATGATGGCCGCCGGCCACGCGAACGCCGAAGCCGCGACCCAGGCGCTGCTGACCTTCGCCCTGACGGGGCTGGGCGTTCCGGGTCGTGGGGTGACCGCCTGTGACGGGGTCCGCTGCCACGGTGGCGCCTGGAACGGCACGACGGCGTCACCGGGCTTGGGGCCCGGCAGGTCGCTGAACAGGGGTTCGAGATCGGCCTGGGTGCGGGCGGTCAACGCCTGCGTCAGTCGTTCGTCGAACTCGGTCTGGTCGAGACGACCTTCGGCAAGATGCTCGCGCAGGTATTCGGCCGCCCGGTCGCGCTCGGCATCACCGATGCGTTGCGGCAAGGGTCCAGGCTGTTCGGTCACCTGTCCAGTCTGCCCCCGCCCGGGTGCAGATCAACCCCCGGTTGCTTCAAGCCCGCGCCTTCGTCAGCCCCCGTGGGCAATGTCTGCCCGACCTGGTCTCCGCATTAGAGTTGTCGGCGGACCAGATCAGCACACACAGCAGCCACCAGGGCTGGAACGAAGGAGTCGGCGTGGGCCGCGTAGTGCAGAAGTACGGGGGTTCCTCGGTCGCCGACGCCGAGAGCATCAAGCGGGTGGCCAAGCGGATCGTCGCGACCAAGCAACAGGGCAATGAGGTCGTGGTGGTGATCTCGGCGATGGGCGACACCACCGACGAGCTGATGGAGCTGGCCCTTCAGGTCTCGCCGCTGCCCCCGCCGCGGGAGCTGGACATGCTGCTCACCGCTGGAGAGCGGATGTCGGCGGCGCTGCTGGCCATGGCCATCGCCGATCAGGGCCTGCACGCGCGCTCCCTGACCGGCTCTCAGGCGGGCATCATCACCACCGGGACGCACGGCAACGCCCGGATCATCGACATCACCCCGGGACGCATCACCTCCGCGCTCGACCAGGGCGACATCGTCATCGTGGCCGGCTTCCAGGGTGTGGCCCAGGACACCAAGGACGTGACCACCCTTGGTCGCGGGGCCTCCGACACCACCGCCGTCGCACTGGCTGCTTCGCTCGGCGCCGACTACTGCGAGATCTATACCGACGTCGACGGCATCTACACCGCCGATCCACGAATTGTCCCCACCGCCCGCCGGATCCCTCACATCTCGTACGAGGAGATGCTGGAGATGGCGGCCTGCGGGGCCAAGGTGCTGCATCTGCGCTGTGTGGAGTATGCACGTCGCGAGAACGTCCGGGTGCATGTGCGCTCGTCGTTCTCGGACAAGGAAGGCACCTGGGTGCACGAGCTCGAGAAAGGGACCCCCATGGAACAGGCCATCATCTCCGGCGTCGCCCACGACCGCAGCGAGGCCAAGATCACCATCGTCGGCGTCCCCGACAAGGTGGGTGAGGCGGCCCGGATCTTCGGGGCCGTGGCCAGCACCGACATCAACATCGACATGATCGTGCAGAACGTCTCGGCGGTGCAGACCGGCCGCACCGACATCTCGTTCACCCTGCCGAAGACCGACGGGGTCACCGCCATGGCGGCCCTCGACGCCCTGAAGGAGGGCGTGGGCTTCGACGACGTGCTCTACGACGACCAGATCGGCAAGGTGTCGGTGGTCGGGGTCGGGATGCGCTCTCACCCCGGAGTGACCGCGAAGTTCTTCTCCGCGCTGGCTGCCGCCGAGGTCAACATCGAGATGATCTCCACATCCGAGATCCGGATCTCGGTCGTGGTGGACCAGGACGACGTGGACCGGGCGGTCGTGGCGGCGCACACGGCGTTCGGCCTGGACGCCTCCGAGGTGGCAGTCGTCTACGCCGGAACCGGCCGCTAGCTCAGCTCCAGGGCCAAGGTCAGGGTCGGCTCGGTCTTCGCCCGGATCTCGTC
>JBBRYD010000190.1:0-6320 GCA_038238065.1 Propionibacteriales bacterium
CGCGTGTCCATCACGCGGTGGGGGGGGTGGTCGACCACTCTGGGCCCCCACGGCCAGGTGACCAACCAACCGTCGGACGTCACGGGCGAGCGTCCGGTGGGCGACTCACTGCTGATCCTCCCGTACACCCGGTGAGGCGAGCTGAGCTGTCGCCTCCGCCGTGCGGAGCTCTCAGGAGGCAGGGGTGGGAAGAGCAGCGATCGTGGTCAGCCCGCGGTCTTCGAGGACCTCAGTGAGGGTTTTGTCCAGGTCGGGGCCGAACAGCTGAAGGGCGAGAGCCAGGTGTTCGCGCATTGTAGACCTCGCTGCCTCGGGGTCGTGAGCCTGGATGGCTTCGGCAATCTGTAGGTGAATCGGATCGCCGAGCTGATGGACTCGACGGTCGCTGTGGCTGCGCAGCATGAGCGCGTGGACCTGCTGGCGGATTGCTCCGAACATCAGCACGACGACAGGGTTCCCCGACGCCCGTGCGACGGCCTCGTGGAAAGCGAGGTCCGTGTGCACGGTGTCGGCGAGCGAAGTGGCGGCGTCGTGGGCCTCGAGTGCGCTGAACACGGCGGCGATATCGGTGTCATCGCCGACCTGCGCAGCCATTTCGGCGGCGGTGCACTCCAGCATCAGGCGCGCTTCCACGAGGTCTCGGGCGGTGACGCCGATCCGAGCCGCTGCCCGGGTCAGGGTCTCAGCAAGTCTGTCGGAGGCAACACCCCTGACGAAGGAGCCTCGACCGGGTGAGATGTCGATGTGTCCCCGTTCGGCCAACCCTGACAGGGCCTCACGGATGACGGGGCGGCTCACGGCGTACGTGCGACAGAGGTCACGTTCGGAGGGGAGCTTGTCCCCGGCTACCAGCACACCGGTGAAGATCTGTCCCTCGATGTCGGTGATGATGTCGGCTTTGGTCTGGAACTGGCTCCCCGCCACGGACGATTCGATGTCCTGCCAGGCGGTGGAGGTCGTCAGGGCGTTTGCTTCGTCACTCATGCCGGCTCCTGGCGTTGCTGGTGTCTTACGGGGCGTGGGGAGGTTCAGTCGAACGCGTACAGCGAGGCGCCGCCGTCGACCAGGAGAGTGGCACCCGTCATGTAGGAGGCGGCAGGGGAGCTGAGGAAGGCGAAGGCGTCGGCCACCTGGTCGGCGGTCTGGAACGACTTCAGCGGGATGACCCGGCCGGCTCGTGCCGCGTAGCCGGGATCGTTCTCCAGCTGAGACTTGGCCAGCCCGGCCCGCACGATGCCGGGTGCGACCGTGTTGGCCCGGATTCCGTAGGGTGCGAGCTCCCGGGCAGCTTGTTTCGCCACCATCTGCAGTGCGGCCTTGGTGGCGGTATAGGCGGTGATCTCGGGCCAGGGAACGTCTGCCACCCATGAGCCGGTGAACAGCAGCAGGCCCGGAGTGCCATCGCGCACCAGGCGCTGGGCACACAGCTGCGCCGTGATGAAAGCGCCCGTCAGGTTGACATCAAGGTGGCGTTGCCACTGGTCCTGCGTGATCTCGAGGAAGGGCGCCGAGATGACCGTCCCGGCGTTGGCGATCCCCACGTGGAGCGCAGGCATGGATTCGATCACCGCTGCCATCTGTTCACGGTTGGTCACGTCAGCCTGCCGGTAGGTGAGAAGGCCCGCCCCGGAGGCGCGCTCCGCGTTGACCGCATCAACTGCGCGCCCACCGGCCTCCATGGTGGCAAGGTCGACCAGGGTCACGCCGTACCCGTCCGCAGTCAGTCGGACGGCTGTGGCCAGACCGATGTCGCCCAGTCCACCGGTGAGGAGAACCTCACGCTGCGAGCCGTGTGAAGACGATGACGATCGACTTCCTCCATCCGACATTCGCAAACCTCCGCAGGGTAGGGCCATCCTGAACGGTCATTTTCCTCGGGAGTCTACCGGTCATACCGGACAGACCGGATGCAGCCGGTGTGACACGGGTCATCACGGGGTCGGTTCGGTGAACTCCACGGAGCCGAACGTGTCGAAGTACTCTCGCCAGCTGACGATCCTGCCGTGCGCCAGAGCGACGACAATCGCATCCGGAGTAGAGCTCCGAGCGTGGTCCTGCCTCCGCGTCACCTGCCACGTCCACTCGATGGTGAGCCATCGACCGTCGGCCGAGCTGATCAGCGCCGTCAGCTCGACCAACAGGTCGGTGAAGTCGTGGCGCCAGCGCGTGACAACATCCGGGATGTCGGCCGCGAGCACACGGACCCCTCGCGGTGCGATCAGGACTCCAGTCCGATCCCAGTCAGCCAGGGCCACGCCGTCCGGGTCGCCTCCCTCCCGGAAGGCGATCTGACGCCGAACGATGGCGAGCTGTTCGGGGGAGTACACACCGTCCGGATGGGTGATCATGAGGCCATGCTGTCAGTCCGGAGGCGCGTACTCGGTGCGGTCTGACCGGACTGACCAGTTGAGGTATACATGGGGGGTGAATCCGACTTCCGCGACGCCGCTCGCCCTGCGATCCGAGTTCAGTGATCTGGTGCTCAGCCTGGATGCCGGGACCGGCCTGCCCGTGGCCCTGGGACTATCCGGCTCCCCTGACCACGACGTCGATCTCGTCAGCCAGCTCCGGCTGGTGACGGGAGGGACCGAGCAGACCCATCCACTCGGCGGTCTGTCGTACCGTGACTGTGTCGAGCTGACTGAACTGCAACGCACCTCAGACCCGGTCAGTACCCTGGATCACGACGGACGCAGTTTCCTGGTGGAGGCCCGAGCCGGCGAATGGCTGGTACGGCTGCACTATCGCTTCGGCCGACACCATCCGCGGCTGAGCCTTTCGGTGGAGGTGCAACCGCCGCCGAGCGGAGTTCGTCTGCTGCGCAACCTTCACCTGGACACCACGATGCTCATCCCGCAGCTGGACGGGTGGACGGTGCAGGCACCCGGCAACCGCCTTCGGCCCGACCTCGCGCTGGCGGACCTGACCTCGGAAGTGGCGGTGTCGCCGGTCAGCGGCCTGAAGGGCTCGGCCGGTCTGGTTGCCCTGGAACATCACCGCACGGCTCGAACATTCATCTGGTGGCCGTTCTCCCGGGCGGAGATCGGCGATCAGGCCGTGCTTCCTGGCGTCGAAGGACCTGTGCTGCGTTG
The DNA here is from genome assembly GCA_038238065.1 of Propionibacteriales bacterium. Taxonomy (GTDB): domain Bacteria; phylum Actinomycetota; class Actinomycetes; order Propionibacteriales; family Propionibacteriaceae; genus Microlunatus. Next base: position 3,093 of record JBBRYD010000190.1, read on the forward strand.
GCAGACCGATCTGGCGGGCGAACCCGGGCAGGGTGGTGTGCTGCACAGCGGCGACCTGTTCCTCGACCTGGTCCAGAGCCCGTGGAGTGCTGTCCAGGCCGATGCGCAGCTCTGGTTGGCCGGTGCCGGGGTCCGGTTGCCGGTCGGTGCCCCAGCCTGGGTCGAGCCGGCTCGGATCTTCGAGGTGCAGATCGGGTACTCCGTCTTCTCCGGTGACTGGACCTACGCTCCGTACCCAGAGGCCGTAGACCTGTTGAACGATCTCGATCGGATCGCCGAGTTGGGCTTCACGACGCTCCAGATCATGCCGCGGCAGCCGTTCCCCAGTTATAACGTCATCGACTTCGACGATGTCACGACCAGCTGGGGCGACGAGCACGTGCTGCGCGAGGTCGTACAGCGCTGCCACCAGCGCGGAATGCGCGTCATCTTCGACATCCTGTTGCACGGTGTGGTGGATCAGGAGGCAGTCAGTCGAGCCGCGGACGCCGTACGTAGCGGTCCCTATGCCGACCGGCTCGCCGAAGACACCCCGCCGCTGTGGGCCGATGACGGCGACTCCTACCACGTCGCCTACAGCCGACACATCATCGACTTCGAACCGCACTGGAAGGCCGGCTCACCGCTGCGCCACCCGTTGGCCGACTCGCATCCGGAGTGGTTCTGTCGCGACTCCAGCGGAGAGATCGTCGGCGTCTACACCAAGGCGTTCGACAACGCGCACCCTGGCTGGCAGCGGTACTTCATCGACGCCGCGGTCGAGCTGGTCCGCCGTCTCGACATCGATGGTTATCGCTTCGACGCTCCGACCTACAACTACTTCCTGAACTGGTCCAGTCGCACCCGCACGCATGCCGGCGTGTCGATGCTCGGGTGTGTCGAGCTGTTCGTCGACCTACGGCGAGCGCTCAAGGGGGTCAAACCGGACATCATGCTTTACACCGAGCCGTCCGGACTGCTGCTGCGTGAGTCGATGGACGTCAACTACAACTACGACGAGCAGTGGCTGTTCGGGGTGGTCCTGGGGCGGGCGACAGCGGCGGCCGGGCAGGAAGTACGTCACGCGCGTGAACTCGCGCGCTGGTTGGAACAACGTGACGCCTGGCTGCCGACGGGAGCGGTCACGGCACACCACATCGACAGCCACGACACCTTCTGGTGGCCCCTGCCGGGCGGCAAGTGGTTCCGTGAGCGGTGCGGAGTCGACGCCACTAGGGCGATGACCGCCACGTTTGCGCTCAGCGGTGGTTCCTTCATGATGTTCGTCGGTGGCGAGACCGGTATCGAGGAGGATCTGGCTCGGATCGCCCGCCTTCGCGATGACCACCCCGAGCTGGCGGTCGGCCAATCGGCCTATACCGACGTCGAGGTCAGCGCCGAATCGGTCTACGCGGTCGTCCGCCGGGGTGCGACCGGTCGGTGCCTCGTGCTGGTGAACCTCTCGGACCAGCCGGTGGCCTGCACCGTCACCGTGGCGCTGGCCGGCGGCGCGCCAGACGGCACCACGAAGGTCGACGACCTCTGGACCGCCGATCACCCACTGGAGCTGGATGTCCGCGACGGCCGAGGCGAATGCCAGATCGTGCTGGGGGCGTTCCAGATCCGCGTGCTCGACCTGGCCGCGAGCCGGCGCTGATGCGTCCACCGAGGAGCAGGTCACCGGAGACGTACCCGTCGACGCACGCCTAGCCCGGTGACGAGGTCGGACCTGCGCAGAAATAGCCTCGCCCGCACCGAAGGGCGGTCCGTCCCTGGGTCTGCCTCTGCCGACGGCGGCAGCAGAACGCCCGATGCGCCCGTAGGGTAGAGCCGACTCATCCGGCTGTCAGCCATCGACGGGAGACTGTAGTGAGTGCGCCGAACGACCTCATCGCCGGTCGCTACCGTCTGGTGCGCCGAGTGGGCAGTGGGGCGATGGGCGTGGTGTGGGAGGCGTGGGACGACCGTCTGCACCGGCCCGTGGCCGTCAAGCAGCTGCGGGCCCAGTTGGGGCTGAGCGACGCGGAGACCGAGCTGGCCACGCTGCGGGCCATGCGAGAAGCTCGGATCACCGCCCGGCTGGACCACCCCAATGCCGTGCCGGTCTTCGACGTGGTCGAGCACGAAGGTCAACCGTGTCTGATCATGCAGTTCCTGCCCTCGTCTCCACTATCGGTGGTGCTCAAGGAACGCACGGTGCTGCCGATGCTGGAGGCCGCGCGCATCGGCGGCCAGGTAGCGTCCGCTCTGGCCGCGGCTCACCAGGTCGGTATCGTCCATCGTGACGTCAAACCCGGCAACATCTTGATCGCCCACGACGGGACGGCCCGGATCAGCGACTTCGGCATCTCCCACGCACTAGGCGACGCCACGCTCACGTCGACCGGGATGGTCCACGGCACGCCGGCGTTCATGGCCCCGGAGATCGCGCGCGGCGGCGACTCAAGCAAGGCCGCCGATGTCTTCGGGCTGGGGGCCACGCTCTATGCGATGGTGGAGGGCACTCCGCCGTTCGGCACCGACCCCAACTCCATCGCGCTGCTGCATCGGGTGGCGGCGGGTCAGTTCGCCGCCCCTCGCGAGGGAGGACCGGTCACCCCGCTGCTGCTGCAGATGCTCGAGGTGGACCCTCAAGACCGGCCGACGATGAGTCAGGTTGCGCAGTATCTGGCGACGGTGACCGATTCGGCCACGGACGCCACCCCGACCGTGGCCCTTCTCCAACCCGAGATCGCCCCAACCCTGACGGAGACGAGCTCAACCGGCACAGAGGTCAACCCAGACCCCACCGAGGCCAGCCCAGCCAACGCCGAGGTCAGCCCAGCCCTCACCGAGGTCAGCCCAGACCCCACCCCGACGAACCCCGTCAAACCGGAGCCCGCTGCGGTCCCGGCCGTTGCTCCGGAGGCTCCGACGTCCTCGGCCGACACGTCGTCGAGAGGCACGGACTTTCACTGGGAGCACAGAGATCCAGCAGCGACACCCCCCGGCCGGCCGGTGATCAGCGATCGGCCGGGGCGACGTCCGGGGCGGGTGGTGGCTGTCGTCAGCGCTCTCGTCGCGGTGGCGGTGGCCGTCGCCCTGCTGCTACCCCAGCTGAGGTCTGGAGGTGGCACGACCGCCGTACCCCAGCCGGGAGTCAGCGGGACCCGGCAGCCCAGCTCCTCCGCCAGCGCAGCGAGTCCTTCTCCGATCGGGTCAGGATCGACCACCCCGACCGCCAGTTCGCCCACGTCAGACAGTTCGCCC
>JBBRYD010000191.1:0-6208 GCA_038238065.1 Propionibacteriales bacterium
GGTCAGTCCGGCGATCGGGGTGGAGTCGGCGTCGGAGGTCTGGGGCGCCTCCCGTACGAAGGCCTCGATCAGCTGCTTGGTGATGCCGGGCGACAAGAGGGCCTCTCCTGCGGCCACCAGCCGGACGCCGGCGAGCAGATCGGCGGGAGGGGTGTCCTTCAGCAGGAACCCGCTGGCGCCGGCGCGGAGTGCGGCGAAGACGTACTCGTCGAGGTCGAAGGTGGTCATGATCAGCACCCGGACGCCGGTACAGCGCGGGTCGGCCAGGATCCGGTGGGTGGCTTCGAGTCCGTCCATGACCGGCATCCGGATGTCCATCAGCATCACGTCGGGCCGAGTCTCGACGGCGAGCTCGAACGCTTCAGCTCCGTTGGCCGCGCTGCCGACGACGTCGAGATCGGCGGCTGACTGCAGCAGGACCCCGAATCCGGCGCGCAGCAGGGCTTGGTCGTCCACCACGGCGACGCGGGTCATCGCGCCGCCACCGACGGTCCGAGCGGCAGCTCGACGACGAGCCGGAAGCCCGCCTCTGGCAGAGGTCCTGCCTCCACCGTGCCCCCGAACAGCGCGGCTCGCTCGCGGATGCCGGTCAGGCCATGGCCGGATCCAGCCGTGTTCAACTCTGCCGGGTGCGGCGCCGACCCGCCCTGGGCGCGTCCGGTGTCGCTGATCTCGACCAGCAGCATCACCGGGGAGAGCCTGATGGTCAGCCGAGCGACGGGGCCGCCGTGCCGGAGCACGTTGGTCAGGCCCTCCTGGACGACGCGGTAGGCCGAGATGTCCAGCGCCGCCGGCAGGCCGCCAGTGTCGTCGAGGTGCTGCACGTCGACGCGGAGGCCCGCCGCGCGTAACTGCTGCACCAGCTCCGGCCGTTCGTCGATGACATGATGCGCGACCCCCGCCTGGACGGCGATCACACTCATGGAGTGCGCGACGACATCGTGGAGATCGCGGGCGATCCGAAGCCGCTCCTCGCCCACGGCTCGGCGACCCTCGTCCGCACGTTGCTGCGCCAGTCGTTGCGCTTCAGCGAGCTCGAGCTCTCGCCGCAGGCGGCGGGCCCGCAGGTTTTCCCCGGCCAGCCAGGCGACGGTGACGGTGAGGACGGTGCTGATCCACGACGAGGCCGTCGCCACACCGGAGGGCTGCAACGTCAGCGCGATGATCAGGCCCGCTGCACCGAGCAGGTAGACGATCAGGGCGCGGACGCGGCCCACGTGCAGGCCGACCCCGAACACCAGGGCGAAGGTCGCATATCCGGGGAACGCAGTGAACCGGTCGAGCGCGTAGGCGATCAGCGCCAGGTCGGAGAGCACCGTTGCCACCACGGGAAACCGCCGGTGGACGGCGAACGGGACCGAGATCGCCCCGGCCAGCAGGTAGGCGGTGACCGTCGACACCGACTGCCCGGCGGCGAGTGGCCGGGTCGCGAGGTCGACCGCGATGATGCCCCACAGCAGCAGGACGGCGACCGCATCGAGCGCGATGTCGCGCGCACGGTGCGCTCCGACGTCCGTGAACCGCGAACTGAGCATGGGGAAACGCTCCCACACCCGAGGTCGCTCTGCGTCCCCCCTGAGGTGTACGCCGCACGGGTCACGCCGCGGCCCACGATTCGCCGTTATGGCTGACGACAGAGACAGGCGGCGGCTACGAGGGTTGACCCATGACTACTTCACACAGCACCACCGCTCCCGTCCAGAACCGCCTCGATCCCCCACCCCGGGGGTGGTTCGGGCGGACCGCCACCTCGCGACCGATCCTGCTGTTGCTGAGCCTGGGGATCGCGTTCGTCTGGATCACCCAGATGGCCTCAGCGCTGCTCGAGGTCGACCTGATGCCGGCGAAGATCGCTGAGCTGCTCATCCTGGTCGCGCTGGCCATCACCATCACCAGGGCCGGCGATGGCCGCTCAGGCGTCCGACAGCTGTTCGCCGGCCTGACCCGGTGGCGACTCGGCTGGCGCTACCTCGTGCTGGTCCTGGCCATGCCCCTGCTGACCGTCGGCGTGGCCCTCGGTACCGGAACCCTTCGTCAGCCTCCCGGCGGTTGGGCTACCGTCGGGCTGACCTACCTGTTCTTTCTGGCGGTCGGCGCCATCACCGGCAACCTGTTGGAAGAGACCGTCTGGGGCGGCTTCGTCCAGGGCCGCCTGATGGCGCGGGGCGGGCTGCTGCTCGGGTCACTGCTGACCGCGGTGCCGTTCTTCCTGATCCACCTGCCGCTGGCGTTCGAGGAACACGGCTGGCGCGCCACCACCGGGCGAGACGTCCTGATCACCTGGGGTGTGCTGCTGGTGGCGGCACCGTTCCAGCGGTACCTGATCGGGACGTTGCTCGTCGACACCGGAGGCAGCACGCTCGCCGCCGGGTTGATGCACGCCTCGATCAACGCGGCCGGCGCCATGGCGGTCATCCCGGGGGGTTGGCAGAACATCCCGGCGCTGGTGGCCCTCACCCTCGGGATCGTCGCCTTCCGCAGCTGGCGCGGACTGTCCGCGACCGATGGGTACGCGCCGTCGATCACTCCGGCCTCGGAGGCCGCCGAGCGGACCGATCTCGGCGTCATGCCGTGACGGCCGGCGGCGTGCCTGTTCGTCGCCCCAGACCCAGTCACCCAACCCGGCGTCGCTGTGTGGTGGCTGTCGAAAGTGGTGGCAAGACAGGGTCAAAGGTCCTGGTGGCTAGAGGACCACCGACCGTGGCGAGAGCACTCCGCCCGGGCGACGATGAGGGCATAAGCAGCACGGGCAGCTCGAGTCCCTTAGGAGTGGCAAGACATGATCACCAAGCAGCTGGACCGCAGGATCCTCATTGACGCCGTCGAGATGGCGGCCCATGCACCATCGGTGCACAACAGCCAACCGTGGCGTTTTCGTGCCGGCCCCTCGGGGGTCGAGCTGTATGCGGACCCGGGTCGGTGGCTCCCCACGACAGACGCCGATGGTCGCGACATCCTGGTGAGCTGCGGTGCGGCCCTGCACCACCTCCGGGTGGCGCTGGCTGAGGCCGGTGTCGGGGTCACGGTGCGTCGGCTGCCGGACCCGGACGAGTCCCTCCATCTCGCCACCCTCCACTTCGACGGCGACGTGGCGTCGGACGCCTCTGTCTCGGAGCTGTACTCCGGCATTCTGCGACGGCGCACGGATCGGAGACCCTTCACGCACTGGCCCGTGCCGGACAGCTTCATCCGCCAGCTGGCCGAGGAGGCGACCACGCAGGGCGCCGTGCTCCGAGCGGTGCGCGACGCGGGTGCGACCCAGGTGCTGCTGAAGGCGATCGCCGAGGCAGAAGCCGTGCAGGACAGCCTCCCCGGTTATCGGCAAGAGCTCGAGAACTGGTCGGGGCGGGAGGGAACCGACGGCATCCCCCGGTCCAACTTGCTCCGCACCGGCGCTAGAGTCGCCGCCGCTCGACACTTCAGCGAAGGCGAGATCGAGACGACGGACGACAACCAGCCTGAAGGGTCTGTGCTGATGGTGCTCGGGACTGCCTCCGATGACCCGCTGTCCCGGATCCGCGCCGGTGAAGCCCTCAGCGCCGTGCTGCTGAAAGCGACCCATCTCGGCCTGGCCAGCTGCCCCCTCAGCCAGCCCTTGGAGGTCGCAACCACGCGAGAGGTCCTGCAGAACAGGGTGCTGGACGGGACCCTCGCGCCGCAGATCGTGCTTCGGGTCGGATGGGGACCGGCCGGCTCTGTGCTTGCGGCCACGCCACGCCGGCCCGTCTCGGACATCATCGACTCATTGGACGACTAGGAGAACTTCCTGCGCTGACCTACCGACGTGGACGTCGGTGCTCCGGTCCAGCCAGGCGTTCTACGCGGGAGTCCCGGCCGTGACGTCAGTCGTGCGCAGCCCTCTCCTCGCCGTTTCGGGGGCAGGAACAGCGACCACGGCGCACTGCGCATGACTCAGGCAGTGATGGCTGACCGAACCGGTGACCAGCCGCCCGACTCCCGTGTGCTCGTGCGTGCCGGCCATATGTCCCGGACCCCAGAGGGCCGGCCGGTAGGTGTCGGCAGACACATGGAGCGCTCGCAGCGGCAACCCTCTCGCGCGTGCGCAGTCCGCGTCCCATGTGCAACGCTGACCCGTCCAGACCCGCCCCCGGCTCGGCCTGACGCGCCGAGCAGGGGTGCGGGCTCAACCAGAGCGTCAGCTCACACGGACTCCGCTCGGACCGCTCCGGATCGACCTGCTTCCAGCCGGGCGACCGGCACGCGGACCGGTGAGCAGCTCACGTAGTCGAGGCCGGCCTCGTCGAAGAAGTGGATCGAGTCCGGGTCACCGCCGTGTTCCCCGCAGACGCCGATATGCAGATCGGGTCGAGTGGCGCGCCCGCGGGCGACGGCGTCACGCACCAGCTGTCCCACCCCGGCAACGTCGAGGGACTCGAACGGCGAAACGGCGAAGATGCCTTTGTCGAGGTAGATGCCGAAGAACGATGCTTCGACGTCGTCGCGGGAGAAGCCCCAGGTCATCTGGGTCAGGTCGTTGGTGCCGAAGGAGAAGAACTCCGCGACCTCGGCGATCTCACCCGCCGCCACGACGGCTCGGGGGAGCTCGATCATGGTGCCGACCGTGAAGTCCGGCCGCACACCGGTGTCGGCTTCGATCTCGGCCGCCACGGCGTCGATGTCGGCCTTGACCAGCTCGAGCTCCTCGACGGTGGCGACCAGGGGGATCATGATCTCCGGCCTCGGATGCCCACCTGCGAGCACCCGAGCGGCCGCGGCCTCCAGGATGGCGCGCGCCTGCATCGCGAAGAGGCCAGGGATCACGATCCCCAACCGCACCCCTCGCAGGCCGAGCATCGGGTTCTCCTCGTGCAGCCGCTTGACCGTGTCGAAGAGCTTGTGCTCCTGGGTGTCGACGTGACCGCGCTCGTCGTGCAGGGCTACCTGGACGGCCAGGTCCGTGTAGTCCGGCAGGAACTCGTGCAGCGGCGGGTCGATCAGCCGGATGGTGACCGGCAGTCCGTCCATGGCCGCGAGGATGCCCACGAAGTCGTCGCGCTGCATCGGCAGCAGCTTCGCCAGCACCTTTTCCTGCTCCTCCGCAGACTCGGCCAGGATCAGGTCCTCGACCAGCCATTTCCGCTCGCCGAGGAACATGTGCTCGGTTCGGCAGAGCCCGATGCCCTCGGCGCCGAACCGTCGCGCCCGCGCCGCGTCTTCGGGGGTGTCGGCGTTGGCCCGAACACCCAACCGGCGCCCCGCGTCAGCGTGGCGCATCAGCCGGTCCACCGCAGCCACGAGCTCGTCGCCGGCGGCCGCCTCATCGCCCTCGAAGTGACGGACGATGAGCGAGTCCACCACGGGAACCTGTCCGGCGAACACCTCACCGCTGGTGCCGTCGATGGAGATCGCGTCGCCTTCGGCGACCACCACCCCGGCTGCGGTGTGCATCCGGCGGGCAGCAGGGTCGATGGTCAGCGCGTCAGCGCCACAGACGCAGGTCCTCCCCATGCCGCGGGCGACGACGGCCGCGTGCGAGGTCTTCCCGCCGCGGCTGGTCAAGATCCCCTGGGCGGCGACCATCCCACGGAGGTCGTCGGGGGTGGTCTCCCGCCGCACCAGGATCACGGCCTCGCCGCGCGCTGCCCAGGCGGCCGCGGTGGTCGAGTCGAAGACAGCTCGGCCCACTGCGGCCCCAGGCGAGGCGTTCATGCCCCTGGCGATCAGGTTGCGGTCGGCCGTGACGTCGAACCGCGGGAACATGAGCTGGGCCAGCTGGCTGCCGGTGACCCGACCGACCGCCTCGTCGAGGTCGATCAGACCCTGATCGACCAGCTGGCAGGCGATCCGGAAGGCCGCCTCCGCGGTGCGCTTGCCGATCCGGGTCTGCAGGATCCACAGCCGTCCGTGCTCGATGGTGAACTCGATGTCACACAGGTCGCGGTAGTGGTCCTCCAGCGTGGTCATGATGGCCAGCAGCTCGTCGTAGCTCTTCTTGTCGATCTGCTCCAGGCCGACCAGGGGCACGGTGTTGCGGATGCCCGCCACCACGTCCTCGCCCTGAGCGTCCTGCAGGTAGTCCCCGTAGACGCCCGGAGCTCCCGAGGCCGGGTTACGGGTGAAGGCCACGCCGCTGCCCGAGTCCATGCCCCCATTGCCGTACACCATCGTGCAGATGTTCACCGCTGTACCCAGGTCGCCGGCGATGTGCTCCTGTCGCCGGTACACACTGGCGCGTTCGGTGTTCCAC
>JBBRYD010000192.1:0-6207 GCA_038238065.1 Propionibacteriales bacterium
GTGGCCAGGTCCCTATCAGCGGTCGGCCAACGCCACCAGACCTGGCGACAACACCCCCCGGATCATCAAAGACAGGGGCAGTAAGTCATACCAGGCCCAGCGACCGCGGCCCCTGCTTTAGGAGCCACCAGCAAGGTAACGTGTCACAGGAGGCGGGCCATGATGGTCGATCGGAAGACCCAGCGCACCCGAGCCCTGCTGCGTGCGGGGGCCGCAGCCGGCCCGCTGTTCGTGGCCGCGTTCCTCGCTGAGGGGGCGAATCGGCCCGGCTATTCCGCCGGACGGCATCCGGTCAGCTCGCTGTCTCTGGGTCCTGGTGGCTGGCAGCAGCGGCTCAACTTCGTCATCACGGGCGGCCTCTACCTGGCCGGCGCGGTCGGGCTGTGGCGGTCGCGACACCAGCCCGGCTACCGGACCGCCGCCGGCCCCATCCTGGTGAGCACGGTCGGGCTGGGTCTGCTGGGTGCCGGAACGTTCGCCACCGACCCGATCAACAACTACCCGCCGGGCGCGGTGACTCCCCAGACACAGACGCGGACCGGGCGGGCGCATGACCTCTGCTCCACGCCGGTGTTCCTGTGCCTGCCGACCGCGGCCTTCGTGTACGCCCACGCATCGGCCCGGGCGGGGCAGCACGACCGGATGGTCGGCTCGATCAGCGCCGCGGCGGTCCAGCTCGTCACCTTCGGGGTGGCAGGAGCCGGCTTCAGCGGCCGACCGGCTCTGGTGAGCACGGGCGGGATCTTCCAACGGATCTCGCTGATCGCCGGCTTCGGCTGGCTCAGCACACTCTGCGCCCGGGCGTCGCTGTCTTCGAGCGCCTAGCCGGATGCCAACCCTCTTGGGGCAATTCAATACAATGCAGTAGGGTATTGCTATGCAGCAGACCGCGCACGGAGCCAGGAAGATCGGTCGTACCCGCGACAGCGCCATCGACCAGCGGGTGCTGACCATCGCCGCCCGACACCTGGCCGACCAGGGGTTCGAGTCGATGTCGGTGGCAGCCATCGCCCGTGAGGCCGACACCACCCGGCAGGCGATCTACCGACGCTGGCCCGCCAAGGCCGATCTGGCGGCTGCCGTGGTCGGCACCATCTCCGATGACGTGCCTGACGCCCCCCTCGACCACACGCCATCCCCCTTCGTCGATCCGTACGGCGACCTGGTGCGGGAGCTGACCGACTTCGCCTGGGGGGTCTCCGGCCCCGGACGCCTGTCCCTGGTCGGCACCATGCTGCAGGACACCACAGACACTTCGGTACGGGACGGCTATCGGGCGCAGGTGGTGGCCCCACGGCGGCACCGCCTCCGGTCGATCCTGGAACAGGCGCAGCGGCTGGAGCTGGTGGATGCCGAGGCCGACCTGGAGATCGCCGTCACCCTGGGGACGGGCTCCTGGTACGCCCGGGCGCTGGCCGGCGAGCCGGTGCCCGACGACTGGGCGGTCCGGACCGCGGCGCTGGTCTGGCGTGCGGTCGGCGGGACGACGCCCGGCTGAGCCGCACGGGTGGCGGGTGGCCTGAGGACCGTGGCTGAGAGGCTGGCGTCGTGACCGACGACACTCCCTGGGTGAGCGAGGCGGTGCTGGAGTCCGCGGCGGCGACCGTGTCGACCTACCTCACACCGACGCCGCTGATCCCCTACCGGCTGCCTCACCGGCAGGCCCCCACCTTCCTGAAGCTCGACACCCTTCAGCCCACCGGGTCGTTCAAGGTCCGGGGCGCCCTGGCCGCGACCGCCGCCTACGCCGGGTTGGGCCTGCGGATCGTCACCGCGTCTGCGGGAAATCACGGGCTGGGCATCGCCCACGCCGCCGCAGCCCTGGGCGCCGCTGCGACCGTCGTGGTCCCACGCAATGCCTCCGCCGCCAAGATCGCGGCGCTGCGCACCTATCCCGTTGATCTTCGGCTGGTCGGCGACAGCTACGAGGAGGCCGAGCGGTACGCCCAGCTCCTCGCGCAGACCGAGGGCCACTTCGTGTCCGCGTACGACGACCCGTACGTGATCGGCGGCCAGGCGACGCTGGTGCAGGAGGTGGCGCGCCAGCTGAGCGGGGAGTTCACCATCGTGATCCCCCTCGGCGGCGGTGGGCTGCTGTCCGGGACCGCGCTGAGCGTCAGCCGGATGGGCGGAGCCGTCGAGGTCGTGGGGGTCGAGGCGACCGAGTCACAGGCAGTGTCCAGCGCGGTCCGGGCCGGGCACCACGTCGAGGTACCCATCGGGACCACCATCGCCGACGGGCTGGCGGGCAACATCGACCCGGCGGCCCGAACCCCCGCGCTGATCCAGGCCGCCGGGGTCCGGCTGTGCCACGTGTCGGAGACGGCCATCCGGCAGGCGATGAGGGACCTGGTGACCGGCGCCGGCCTGGTGGTGGAGGGATCGGGAGCCGTCGGCCTGGCCGCCCTGACCGCCGGCCTGCTGCCGCCGACGGCCACCATCGTCCTGGCCCTCACCGGCCGCAACGTGGCCGCGCCGTTGTTTCGCGACATCCTCGGCGAGGTCGTCCCGTCCTGACGTCGGGGCTCGATCGCCGGCCCCGAACCACCCAGCTACCTCTCGGGCAGGTCAGGGAACGGCCGCATGCTCATCGCCCCGTAGCGCATCGTGCTGACCGAACCGTAAACCAGCTCGAAGGTCACGTACTCGTTGACGGAGCCGAACCCGTTCCCGGCGGCAATCCTGAGTCGGCCATCACCGGCGTCCTCCAGCTCGTCGGCCCCGTCCACCGGTGCCCATCCGGTCGTTCCCACCGCCATCAGCCTCCCGCCGACCGACGCGATGTCGGCGACGCCCCAAGCGCCGGCGTAGCGGCCGGTGAGGGCCAGGGCGGCGGGGCTGACCGGCGTCGCCCCCTGCGTGCTGACCAGCTTGGCGTTCGCGGTGGCCTTGGCCAGCAGCTGCACGATCCCCCGCGCCATCTCCGTAGCCGGTCCGTCCATCGCGTTGGTCGCCACCGACACCACCACGCCGGACGACGGGTCGAGCAGGGTCTTGGTGATGTGGCCCGGATAGCCACCGGCGTGGCCGACGAAGACCTGCTCGTCGACCTTCTCCACGATCATCCCCCAGCCGTATCCGCCGTCGTCGGTCTTCTTCGGGTCCGCAGCGTTGGCCTGGCGCTGCTGCAGCCGCTTGGTGCGGTCGCTCAGCAGGCGCTCGTCGCCGAAGCGGTGCGCCCCGAAGAACGCCACCAGGTCGGATGCGGTGGAGGTGAAGCCCGTCGCGGCGTCCATCGCCACCGTGTCGACGTGCTGCAGCGGCCCGTGCTGGAGGGCGGTCTGCATCCCGGAGTAACCGACCGCATAGTCCGCCGCGCGCTCGACCAGATAGTCGGCGGCGGTGTCGGGCAGACCGAGCCGCCTGACGATCCGTTCGCGGGCCGCCTCGGCGTACGTGCTTCCGGTGACCGTTTCGACCAGCAAACCGAGCAGCGAGTACCCCAGGTTGCTGTAGGCGAAGAGCTCGCCCGGCCCGGTCTTGGCGCCGCCGTCGTTCACCATCGCGAGCAGCTCATGGCGGTCGGGGAAGGCCCGGGCGAACTGCCAGAAGTCGCCGTCCAGCCCGTCGCGGAGCACGCCGGCGGTGTGCTCGAGCAGCTCCCGCACCCGGATCGCGCCGAGCTCACCGGTCAGCTCGGGCAGGTGGGTGCCGATGGCGTCCTCCAGCCCGAGGAGTCCCTCGTCGACCAGCTGGAGCACCAGCGTGGCGGTGAACGTCTTGGAGTGCGAGGCGATCCGGAACAGGTGGTCGGGGCGCATCGGGATCCGTCGCTCGAGGTCGGCGTAGCCGTAGGCCCGGGAGAACAGCACCTCACCGCCCACCCCGACGGCCACCTGAGCACCCGGCACCTGACTGTGCCAGGTGCGGTAGGTCAGCCAACGGTCGATGGTGTCCCAGGTGGCGGGATCGAGGGTGCGGAGGTCGGATTCGGGGGCGTGGTGGTCCATCGGGGCCTCGGTTTCGGTTTGGGTGCGGCACGGAGTGTGTCGTCCGGAGGGTGACGGTGAGCACGGTATCCGGCGTCGGCACGCCGACACCGAGGTGCACGATCTGCAGTAGAGACGAGACTGCCACACTGGGCGCCACGATGGGTGGCTCGTGTCGGGACGAGCGCTCGCCGCAACCTTGAAGAACACGCCCACCCTGCCCGCTCCGAGGAGTCACATGCTGCCGTCCGCTCCCCGCTCCGGAGCTCCCGCGACCCTGCTGACCGGGGCCCGGCTCGGCTCGAGGGCCGACGTCGGCGCGGTCGCGGTGGACCGGGGGCGGGTCGTCTACGTCGGTCCGCTGTTGAGCGTCGCCGAGCTGGGCCGGCGGCTCGACCGGCCGGCCACGGAGATCGACGTGCTGCACCTCGACGGGCTGACGGTGCTGCCCGGACTGTGGGACCACCATGTGCACTTCGACCAGTGGTCGCTGATCAGGTCCTGGATCGACCTCAGCTCCGCCGCCGGCCCGGTGTCGGTGGTGTCGGCCGTACGCCGGCGGGTCGAGCAGGGCCGAGTCCGGCTCGATCGGCCGCTGGTCGGGTACGGCTTCCGGGACGGGCTCTGGGCACAGCGGCCACACCGCGAGCAGCTCGACGCCGTCAGCACCGACATCGCGTTGGTGATGGTGAGTGGCGACCTGCACCAGGCCTGGCTGAACGCGGCAGCCCTGCGCCGGTACGGGCTGCCGGACGACGGCGACGGGCTCCTCCGCGAGGACGCGTGGCAACCGGTGATGGCCGACATCCGCGCCGTGCCGACCGAGGAGATGGATGCCGCGGCCCGGGACGCGGGACGCGCTGCCGCCGCCCGTGGCGTGGTGGGCATCGTGGACTACGAGAGCGGGGACAACCTCGCGGCGTGGCCGCGGCGGGCGGGCGCGGAGGCGTTGGCGCTCCGGGTCCGGGCGTCGGTGTGGCCCGCCTACCTGGAGGGGGCGATCGAGCGGGGGCTGCGTACCGGTGACGTGCTGCCGGCCACCGACGGGCTGGTCACCATGGGCAGCCTCAAGGTGATCACCGACGGCTCGCTGAACACCCGGACCGCCTACTGCCACGACCCGTACCAGGGCGAACCGGACAACGTCGGGCTGCTGACCGTGCCCCCGGAGCAGCTGGTCGCGCTGATGCGGCGGGCGTGGAGCCACGGCATCGAGACCGCCATCCACGCCATCGGTGACCACGCCAATACGTTGGTGCTGGACGCGTTCGCCGAGGTCGGCTCGGCGGGTTCGGTGGAGCACGCCCAGCTGCTCACCCACTCGGACGTGGCCCGGTTCGCCGCGCTCGGCGTGACGGCGAGCGTCCAGCCGGAGCACGCTCTCGACGACCGTGACGTCGCCGACCACTTCTGGGCCGGGCGGACCGGGCGGGCGTTCAGGCTGAGGGACCTGGTCCGGACCGGTGCCCGGCTGGCGATGGGCTCGGACGCACCGGTGGCCCCACTGGATCCGTGGGTCACGCTCGCGGCGGCGATGTCCCGCTCTCGCGACGGTCGCGAGCCCTGGCATCCGGAACAGGAGATCGACCTGACCATCGCGCTCGCGGCCAGCACCGCGACCGGACGCGCCGACGTACGGGTCGGGGACCCGGCCGACCTGGTGCTCACCGAGCTCGACCTGGCGACCGCGGGCGCCGCGGACCTGAGGAACGCCAGCGTGTCGGCGACCATGCTCGCGGGCCGCTGGACCCACTGGAGCCCCACCGCGCCGTGATCGGAGACCGTTGGGCCCGTTCTACCCGGACAACTGTCACTCTGGCTGGGAAGTTTCGCGGGTCAGGTGCCAGTTCCCCACGTGAACCTGGGGATCCGACACAGCCCCGGCTCAGTCGGGCGAGGCGGCGCTCTCGAGCCGGCGGTACGCCCGGTCCCGACCTCGGAGCAGGGCGGCCGCGACCAGCGCCGCGAGGAGGGAGCCGGCCAGCACCCCGACCTTGACGTGCTCGTCCCGCAGACTGCCCGGCCCGTAGGCGAGCTCCCCGATCAGCAACGACACCGTGAACCCGATGCCGGCGAGCACCGACATGCCGAAGACGTCCACCCAGCGGAGCGAGTCGTGGAGCCGGGCTCGGGTGAAGCGGGCCAGCAGGTAGGTCGAGCCGAACACCCCGACGGTCTTGCCCACCACCAGCCCCGCCACGATGCCGAGCGCCACCGGGTCGCCCAGCGAGTCGGTCAGCCCCCTCAAGCCTCCGATGGTGACCCCCGCGGCGATCGA
>JBBRYD010000193.1:0-6101 GCA_038238065.1 Propionibacteriales bacterium
GCCGGAAGGAGAGCGTCACGACCGTGAGCCCGCCCGCTGGCAGTCGCCACCCTTGGGCCCAACCGTCGATGGTGAGCGGCTGGAGGTCGTGGCCGCCGGCGCTGGCAGCCCAGCCTGCGCTGGCGTTCTCGCGCACCCATAACGTCGACGCGGCTCCGGCCGCTACCGTCACGGTGCGTGACGTGCCGCGCCAGGAACCGACGGACACCTGACGGAGGTCAGGTCGCTCGGCCGGGGCCACGGTCGTAGCGTCCGTCGGCTCCAACAGAGCCTGGACCGGCTGGAACTGCGCCGTTGACGCGATCCGAATCCGGTGGGTGCCCGGAGCCAATGCAACATCTCGTCCACCGCAGAGATGCACGGCAACCGGGCTGCCGGCGAGCACGTCACCGATCGTCCCCATGACCTCGGTGTCGTGTCGGGTGCCGTCGATGAACACCGCGGGCCCTAGACCACACGGCTCACCGGTGACTGAGGAGGGTCTCGGCGCGTAGTGCGGCCCCATCCCCTTGATCAGCAGCTCGGACACCTCCATCGGGAGTCCCAGCGCGGCCCGGTGGCGCACCCGACCCGAGTGGAACGTGATCGTGACCTGTTTGGCCCGCAGGGGTGAGAAGAAGCCGAACGAGCCCGGCGAGACGGAGACGACCCGGTTCTGGCCGCCACCGCGGATGCGCACTACGGTCGGTCGGCGGACCCCGTCCTGGGTACCGAGGCCGACCTGGATGCGGCTCAGGGTCCTGGGCTGGGGCCAGCCGACGACGAGGCGTGGCGAGGGGTCACCAGTTGCGCTCTCCCAGCTGGTCAGCGGGTCGCCATCGAGGGCGTACGCCGGGGCAGCCACCGGGTCACCGGCCAACACCGACGACGCGGAGATCGTGTAGCCAGCAGAGACCGGTGCGAGCAGCTGCGTCGTGGCAAGAGAGGGTCGCGCGACGGCCTGAAGGTTGAGGGTCCAAACGCCCTGTTCCCCGACATGGAACGTGCGATCCATTGCTGACGCTTCCTCGGCGGGGGCTGCCGCATCCGGCGTGCAGAGGCGATCGGGGTAGATGCAGGCCCGAACGGGTGGCGACGAGCCGAACACCATCGTCGTTGCGGGTCCCGCGGCTCCCGGGAGGACGAGGGTCCGGGACGCGTCCACGCCGGGCAGGTGGATGTCGGCGATGCCGACCTGCCGCGCGCCGACCAGCGACGCCACTCCCGCGATCGAGAAGGTCAGCGTGCGGGTAGCGCCGACCGGCAACACCACGGTCGCGACCCTGGTCGCTGGGTCGACCGAGACGGTCACTGATCCAGTGTCCGTGCTCACGCGCAACGAGGTCACGCGGGGCTCGCCGGGAGACGACCACAACTGCACCGGCACCGGTCCCAGCGTGGTCGGATGGTGCAGGGTCACGGTCAGGCTCTGGTGGGTCGGGTTCGTAAACGGCGCGCTGACCCACGCGGTCGGGCCGTCGCTGTCGAGTGCGCTGTACGGTCCCTGCTCGGGATGGATCGGGCCCAGCGTGTCGACGTACCCGCCGGACGACGTGGCCGAGACCGACGCGAGTCCCGGATATCGCGCGACGGTCATCCGCTGGCCAGGGAATGCGGGATAGGCGTGCGCGGCCCGGTCGAGACGGTACGGCTCGTCGGCGGTCATCACCGACGAGGTCGCCCAGTTGACCCGGCCGAACTGCTGCTCACGTCGTTGCAGCGAGTCGGTGAGCACCTCCGGAGGCACCCGGGGCGCGCCGTCCTGCCCGGCCAGCACCACCGGACGGTCCGGCGGCAGGACACCGCTCTCGAGCAGTGGGAGCAATGCCTCCGGTCCGCCCTGGACGACTTCGGGGTCGCCCGGTGACACCGTGACGCGCGGGTCGGCCGCCCCGGAGTCGACCCGCCAAAGCTGCAAGGGGAGTCCGGCCCCCGGCGGAGTCCCGAAGCTCTGCGCCTCGCGGAGCCCCAGCGACCCTCGAAGCGCGCGCAGGACCACGCTCGGACTCGGCGCGTCGCTCGAGTCGGGATTCAGGTCGGTGCGCACAAGCAGATGGGTGATGCCGGACCGGGCGAGCAGCGGCGCCAGCCCGAGGGACCCATGCCCGCTCGCAACCACGGCCTCCACCGAGTCGAGCAACCGCACGTTCGCACCGGGTACCAACGGCGCCTGACTGCGTGCGGTCCAGTCCGCGTCGGTCAGCGCCTGCAGAGGTTCGTCGATGGTGTTGCCCCAGACCTGCTGGCCAAAGCCGCTGGCCGGCAGGACAAGCACCCGGCTGCCGGCAGGCAGCGCGTCGATCGCCTCGGCCGCGCGCTGCCAGGGCTGCGGGATCGCCGACCAGCCGGGTGGCTGGCGCAGCTCACCCGCCGCTACCGGCTGCGCTGCTGCCCCGAGTACGACGAACGCGCAGGCGCCGGCGATGACCGACGCCGCCACGCTCGACCGGCCTACCCACGCCGGCCTTCTCCCCAGCAACCTGGCCACTGCGACACGGGCGTCGTGGGCGAGGAACCCGAAGCCGAGAGCCAGCGGCAGCCGAACCAGTGGGTCGACCTTGTGCACGTTCCGCAGCGGGGCGAGGGGGCCGTCGAGCAGGGATCGAAGCTGCTCGGCGAACAGTCCGCCCGACCACCCACCGTGCGCCGCGACCAGACAGACCAGGCCGAAGCCGAGCGGCACGGTGAGGCAGACCCGGTCGGGCACGCCGCGCCCGACCAGTCCGGCAAGTGACACCGCCGCCACCAGGCCGGTGGCCAACACCAGCCACGACGTTGTGGCGAGGGCGTAGCCGGTGGGCCACCACGGGTCTCCCCCGACGGTCACGTAGGCGACCCAGTGGTCGGCGCCGCGCACCGAGTTGACCCACCCGAGCTCGGACGTGGTGTTGGCCGCCGACTCGACGTAGTCGAGGAACGGTGGGCTGTACTTCCCCAACAACAGAAGGGGTCCCAGCCACCAGGTGCCCGCGGCAAGCACAGCCGTGGGCCAGATCGCCAAGCACCGGCGCGGCAGCTCTCCCCGGAGAACTGCATGAACCAGCACGACCGCGGGCAACGGCAGGATCGCCACCGTCTCGACGGCGTTCTGGCCGCCTGCGAAGAGCAGCGCCACGCCCGAGAGCAGCATCGCAGCCAGCCAGTCCAGGCGCCTTCGGCGGGCCAGTACCAGCGGGAGCACGACCCACGGGAGCACGACCGTGGGCAGCACCTCGCCAGTGAGCGCGCCGATCGTGGTGAGGAAACGCGGCGCGCTCACGAACGCAGCGCCCACCAACAGCGCGCCGCGCCACCCGACCCCACCCCAGGCCAGCGCCAGCCGGCGCGCGCCCTCGAAGGCGATCACGGTGAGCGCCGTACTCCAGATCCGCTCGGTCAGCCAGGGCGGGACCGCCAAGGCGTGCCCGACCCAGAAGAATGGGCCGATCGGGAACAGGTAGCCGTATGCCTGGTTCTGCACCTCACCCATACCGAGATGAGGCGACCACAACGACAACGTCTGCGACAGAAAACGACCGGGGTCGACAAGCAGGTCGAGCTTGGTGTCGAACGTCGTCCGGCCGGCCGACTGAAGCAGCTGCCCCAGGGAGATGGCCGCGTAGGTGCCGAGCAGCACGAGCCCTTGCTGGGAGAGGATACGGCGATGGACCGGGACCCGGTCCATGCTCACCACACGTTTCCCCGTCCTGTTCGTCGAGCGGTCACGGCAGTATAGGCGACGGTATCCACCCGGGACCGTGAGACGCAGACCGAGGAGGCAGGGTGTGTCGCGACGACTTCGACCGGCTCTGGGCAGAGGCTTCCACGATCACGGGCTGGCTGACCCGGGACCAGGCTCTGCGTCTGTGGAGCGAGGCAGTCAGGCTTCCGCCGGGCGCGCTCGTCGTCGAGATCGGCAGCCACCATGGGCGTTCGACTGTGGTGTTGGCCGCGGCGGTCGACGGTCGCGGCAGCGTGGTCGCCGTGGACCCGTTCGTTGAGGGTCGGCTGTTCGGCGGCGCCCCGACGCGGGCGGCCTTCGAGGCCAACCTCGCGACGTACGGGCTGACCGAGACGGTCCGACTGGTCGCCGACTACAGCACCCGGCTACGGCCCGGCTGGACCGAGCCGATCGACCTGTTGTACGTCGACGGCAAGCACGACTACTGGACCTGCAGCGATGACCTCCGCTGGTCACGACACCTGCGCGACGGCTCGACGCTGCTCGTTCACGACGCGTTCTCGTCGATCGGCGTGACGCTGTCCCTGCTCGTGCACGTGCTGCCGTCCTGCCGGCTCGCCTACGCCGGGCGGGACGGCTCCCTGGCCCGCTTCGAGAAGCGGCCACCGTCGGTTCGCGACCGCTGGCGAACCGTGCGCGAGCTGCCATGGTGGATGCGCAACGTCGTGGTCAAGGTGCTGCTGCGGCTGCGCCTGCGGCCGTTGGCCAGGGTGCTCGGTCACGACGGCGACTACGACCCGTACTGAGCGAGTCGGTCAGCCACCAACGCGCACAGCTCGGCAGCGGCTGCGTCGTCGAAGTCTGCGCTCGGCATCCGCACGGTGACGGTCGTGTACGACGAGGTCGAGGCGACTCCGACCGCTAGCGCTCGTGGGCCTGCTGCCGTTGGAAAGAAGGCGATCCGCTCGACACCGCGCGGTGCATCGACCAGGCCGAGGTTGGACACCAGGAACGTCGCACCCAGCCGCGACCGGAGCACGCGAGGAACCAGAGCCATCACCCGCCCTGGGGTCCGCTCCGGGAAGGTCGGCTCCGGGTCGGTGGTCCGCAATGCCCGGGCGACGGCATCGGGACCAGCCTGGTCTTGGAGGCGCAGCCGGAGGTACGCGGTGTCTCTATCCGGCGCGGCCGCGCTGCCGTCGCGTCGGGATGCACCGACGGCTGCGACCTTCGGCCCGGTCGGGGCACCGTGACGACGGTTCCAGTGCGCGACCGCCTCGGCGGTGGCAGCGATCGAGCGTGGGGTGTTGGCCGGCGTGAGTGTGAGGTGGTGGCTGGCGGTGACGTCACCGCCGCCCTTGCCGCGAGACACCCGCCCCGCCAGGTCCGCGGCCAGCCGGACCGGTGGGGTGAACGCCGCCTCTCGCAGTCGGGCCAGCGACGACCGGACAAAGCCGACCGTGGCCGACCGGACCCCGATCCCCCGCGCGGTGCTGGTCACCTGCTGGCCGAGCAGCAGGGCGAGCAGCGCAAGCAGACCCAGTCCGTCGACCGCGCCGTGGTGCGCGGCGACCACCAGCCGCCGGCCATCGGCGTCGTAGGCGACCCTTACCAGGGGATCCTCGTCGCCGTACGCCATGTCCAGAAGGGCGCGGAGACTTCCGGTCGGGTCGTCACCGGTCATCTTGACCGGTGCGGGCGGCCGGCCGAGGCCCGGGTGGCCTGCGACCATCGCCGCGCATCTCTCGAGCAGCCGCGGCACGTCGTAGCGCTGGGTGAATGACACGTCGAGCCCGATGCTCCAGCTGACCGTCGGGTCGCCGTACAGGCCGACGACGCTGCGCGCCCTGGCAACCGCCGGATCAGTCACGCGCCAACGACCTTGGCCGAGCGTGCGACAACGGTGGTTCAGCCGACCTGGCTGGCGGGGTGCGGCTGATGGTAGCCGTCAGTCAGCCCACCGACGAGCGCATCGATCAGCACCCCCACATCACTCTTGTCGAGGCGAAAGCTGCCGGTGCACACGCCTTCGTGCCAGAGGGACAGGACCACGACCTCGTTCTCGTGATGCCATGAGACACGCAACGCTCGGCCGGATCCGCGGGCGTCGAGCAACACGTCACCGCGTGCTGGGAGCGCCAGGACCACAGCCATGCGTCAATGATGCGCCGCATCTCGCCGAATCACCAGAGATGCATGGCTCTGTCTGAGCGTGGTGTGGTGACAAGAACGCAGCGGGCTGACTGGCTCCGTCTGTCAGGTGCGGTCCCCCTGCGCGCCCTTCGGAACCCGATCGTGTGTCGGCTCAGACTGACCGGCTCGTAAGAGTTGCTGATGCGATGCGCTGAAACTTCTTCAGATTTCCGTTGTGGATATGGGGTTGTCGGGTGGGTTTTGTCGGAGCAGTCCGGTAGTATCGAACACATGTTCGAGATGATGGATCCGTCAGATGACCAGCACC
>JBBRYD010000194.1:0-6087 GCA_038238065.1 Propionibacteriales bacterium
CTCCAGCTGCACCAGCCCGCGTTGCCGCGCCGTCACCAGCTCGGCGTACACCGCGCGGATCTCGGCCGGCAACACCACGTCCTTGACCACCACCTCGATGATCTCCATCCCCAGCTCCAGAGCGGCCTCCTGAGCCGCGACGGTCAGTGCCTGGGTGACGAGGGCCCGACCCTCACGCAGGAGCTGACCCAGCTCCAGTACGGCCAGCTGCTCCCGCAGACTGACCTGGACGGCGAGGTAGACGAAGGCTTCCGGATCGACGGTCCGGACGAAGGAGGTCACGTCGACGATGCTCCAGCGCAGCGCCGCCGACACCTTCACCGTCACACCGTCGGCGGTCAACACCTCCTGCGGCGAGACCGGGCTGAGCCGCTCCCGTACATCGAGCAGCTGGAAGGTCGTCCGGAGCCGCCGCCGGTAGCGACCCGGCTCCAGCACCCGGACGAGCCGTCCGTCCCGCTGCTCCAGGGCACGCTCGTGCGCCTGCACCGTCACATTGAGGAGGCCCATCAGATCCCGTCTCGTCTCGTTGTCGGTCGAAACCCTGAGCACGGACGAGACGCCGACCGACAGCACGTCCGGGTGCGGGACGATGCGACGTCAGCTGGACCGTCGCAGGTCACAAGGCACTCGGTCGCTCTCGCTACCGGTCGACGCCTCCAGGAGTCGAACCTCCAGTCCGTGCAGAGCCTTGACAGGGCGTTCTCGGGTACAACACGCAGCATCGGGACCGGCATCGCCGCTCCGTCCCTGCTGATCCGAGGACTTCACCGTACGCGACCCCGCCCGCTACGTCATTCGTGTTTCGTGCCGCTGGATCCCTGCGACTTGGGGGCCGGCAGTGGCTGGGGGGGTGGTGGCAGGGGCGGGTTGGCCGGGGCGGTCAGTTCCCCACGTTTACCTGGGGAACTCTCACCTGACCCAGGAAACTTCGTGGGTAGAGCGACAGATTCCCACGTTTACCTGGGGAACCGACAGCCGCAGCGCCTGGGGAACCGACAGCCGCAGCGCCTGGGGAACCGGCACCCCCGCAGCCCGCGGAACCGAACCCCGGAGGCAACCAGGAGGGCCGACCTCGCAGGCAGACCCCGGATCAGTCCTCGTCGTCGTCGAGGCGGGCCAGCCAGGTGGCCAGCCGTTCGATCGGTATCTCGAACTCGGGGTTCAGGTCGACGAACGTCCGGAGCTGGTCGGCGAGCCACGCCAGAGAGACCTCGTCGTCGCCCTTGCGTGTCTCGAGCTCCTCGATGCCCCGGTCGGTGAAGTACACCGGCGATCAGGCCAGCGCGGCGTCGGTCAGCTCGCGTTGCTGCACCTCGTGCACCTTGGCCGAGCCGACCGAAGGAGCCGAGGAGGGAGGGCGCGTGACCGGCACCAGCGACCAGCGGCCACCGGCGTCCACCCCGGCCAGCGCGGCCTCCAGGTTGAGGGCCATGAACGGCCAAGCGCCCTGGTTGGCCGGCTCCTCCTGCACCCACCGCACCTCGCGAACGTTCGGATAGTTGTCCAGCTGCGCGGCCAGCTCGGCAGCGGGCACCGGGTAGAGGCGCTCCAGGGACAGGATCGCCACCGACTCGTCCTTGCCCACGGCCTTGCGCTTGGCCACCAGGTCCCAACGGACCTTGCCCGAGCACAGCAGCACCGTCGACACCTTGCTGTTGTCCTCGATCGTCAGATCCGGCAGCACCGGCTTCCACGACCCACCGGTGAAGTCGGCCGGGTCCGAGACCGCGGCCTTGCTGCGCAGCATGGACTTGGGCGTCATCACGATCAGCGGACGGTGCCGTTCACCCAGAGCCTGCTGACGCAGCATGTGGAAGTGGCTCGCCGGCGTGGACGGCTGAGCCACCGTCATCGCGTCCTCGGCCGCCAGCTGCAGGAACCGCTCGAGTCGCGCCGACGAGTGGTCGGGACCCTGTCCTTCGAAACCGTGCGGCAGCAGCAGCACCACCCCGGACTTCTGGGTCCACTTGGCCTGACCCGAGGAGATGTACTCGTCGATGACGATCTGGGCGCCGTTGGCGAAGTCACCGAACTGGGCTTCCCACAGCACCAGCGCCTCCGGCCGAGCCACGGAGTATCCGTACTCGAACCCCATCGCCGCATACTCGCTCAGCAACGAGTCGAAGATGTGGAACCTGCCCTGCTCCTCGTCCAGATGCTTCAGCGGTACCCAGGACTCACCGGTGACCCGGTCCACCACCGCCGCAAACCGCTGCACGAAGGTCCCCCGCCGGGTGTCCTGACCGGTCAGCCGCACCGGACGACCCTCGATCAGCAGCGAGCCGAGCGCCAGGATCTCTGCCGTGGCCCAGTCGATCGGTCCCTGGGTGATCGCCGCGGCCCGCCGCTGCAGCTGGGGCATCACCTTGGGGTGCACGGTGAACTCCGGTGGGAAGTTCGTGTGCGCGTCCGCGATCTTCTTCAGCGTGTCGATGGTGATGGACGTACCGTGCCCCGCTGCGGCCTTGCTGGGATACTGCGGTACCCGGCGGTACGGCGCGTCCGCCTTGGGAGCGCTGGCGTCCCGCACCTCGCGGAACACGCTCTCCAGCCGCTGCTGGAACTTGGTCATCACCGCTTCGGCGTCTTCGATCGAGATGTCGCCGCGGCCGATCAGGGCCTCGGTGTAGAGCTTGCGGACGGACCGCTTCTTCTCGATCAGGTCATACATCTTGGGCTGGGTGTAGCTCGGGTCGTCGCCCTCGTTGTGCCCGCGGCGGCGGTAGCAGATGAGGTCGATGACCACGTCCTTGTTGAACTCCTGCCGGAACGCGAAGGCCAGCCGCGCCACCCGGATGCACGCCTCCGGGTCGTCGCCGTTCACGTGGAACACCGGCGCCTGGATCATCCGGGCCACGTCGGTGCAGTACATCGACGAGCGCGACTCGGCCGGTGAGGTGGTGAAGCCGACCTGGTTGTTGACGATGATGTGCACGGTGCCGCCGGTGCGGTAACCCCGCAGCTGGCTGAGGTTCAGCGTCTCCGCCACCACCCCCTGTCCGGCGAACGCCGCGTCGCCGTGCATCAGGACGGGCAGCACCGGGAACTCCCCGCCCCGGTCGAGGATGTCCTGCTTGGCCCGGGCGATGCCCTCGAGGATCGGGTTGACGGCCTCCAGATGACTCGGGTTGGCGGCCACCGACGTCTTGATGGTGGCTCCACTGGCCGCGATGAACTGACCCTCGGCGCCCAGGTGGTACTTGACGTCGCCGGAGCCCTGGACCGTCCGTGGGTCGATGTTGCCCTCGAACTCCCGGAAGATCTGGCCGTAGGACTTGCCGACCACGTTGGCCAGCACGTTGAGCCGGCCACGGTGCGGCATGCCGATGCAGACCTCCGCGAGGCCGGCGTCGGCGGCCATCTCGCACACCTCGTCCAGCATCGGGATCGTCGACTCGCCCCCCTCGAGGCTGAAGCGCTTCTGCCCGACGAACTTGGTCTGCAGGAAGGTCTCGAAGATCTCGGCTTCGTTGAGCTTGTCCAGGATCCGCAGGTGCTCTTCGCGCGGCAGCGACTCGTGCGGACGCTCGACCCGGTCCTGGATCCACTTGCGCTGGGTGGGCTCCTGGATGTGCATGTACTCGAGGCCGATGGTCCGGCAGTAGGAGTCACGCAGGATGCCGAGGATCTTGCGCATCTTCATCCGACCCTGGCCGCCGCCGAACGAGCCGGTGGCGAACTCGCGGTCCAGGTCCCACAGCGTCAGGCCGTGGGTCTGGACATCGAGGTCATGGTGGCTGCGCTGGCGATACTCCAGCGGGTCGGTGTCGGCCATCAGGTGACCGCGGACCCGGTAGGCGTTGATCATCTCCATGATCCGTGCCTGCTTGGGGATCTGGTCCTCGTGGTCGGTGGTGATGTCCTGCGCCCAGCGGATCGGCTCGTAGGGGATCCTCAGCGCGCTGAAGATGTCGTCGTAGAAGCCGTCCTCGCCCAGCATCAGCGCGTGCAGCCGAGCCAGATACTGCCCGGACTGCGCACCCTGGATGACCCGATGGTCGTAGGTGGAGGTCAGCGTCATCACCTTCGCGACGCTCATGTCGCTCAGCCGGTCGGGGTCGGAGCCCTGGAACTCCGGCGGGTACTCCATCGAGCCGACGCCGATGATGCAGCCCTGGCCCTGCATCAACCGGGGGACCGAGTGGTTGGTCCCGATGGTGCCGGGGTTGGTCAGCGTGATGGTGGTGCCGGCGAAGTCGGCCACGGTCAGCGAGCCGCTGCGGGCCTTCTTGACGACTTCCTCGTAGGCCGCCCAGAACTGCGCGAAGTCGAGCGACTCACAGCTCTTGATGCTCGGCACCAACAGCTGCCGGCTGCCGTCCTTGGCCGGCAGGTCGATGGCCAGCCCGAGGTTGATGTGGTTCGGCACCACCATGGTGGGCTTGCCGTCGACCGACTCGTAGCCGTTGTTCATCGCCGGGACGCTCTTCAGCGCCTGCACCATGGCGTAGCCGATGAGGTGTGTATACGACACCTTGCCGCCGCGCGCCCGACGCAGATGGTTGTTGATGACCACCCGCTGGTCGATCATCAGCTTGACCGGCAGCGAGCGCACGCTGGTCGCGGTGGGCACCGACAGCGAGATGTCCATGTTCTTGGCGGTGCGCGCCGGGGCTCCCCGGAGGGTGTTCTTGACCGGCTCCTCGATGGCCACGGTCGGGCGCTGGGACGGATGGGGCGGGTCCGCGGGGACGCCGCCGCCCTTGCCCGGCGTGGTGGGGCGCATGTCCCTGGTCCTGATGCCCTGCTCGACCGTCGCGGTCGGGCGCGGTGACGCACTGGCGGCAGTGGCCGCCGGTGCCGCGGCGGCCTGAGCGACCGGCTGGTCGGGCGCCTGCGGCGGCGGGCTCTGCTTCACCGGTGCCGGCGCCGGTGTCGGCGAGCCCGTATGAGGTCGCGGCTGCGCGCCCGCCGAAGCCGAACCGTTAGCGTGTCCGTTGCTCGCGGCTGCGCCCTTGTTCGCGGCGGATTCACCATTGCCGGACGCACCCTGCGGTGCGGTCTGCTCGTGGCTGGTGAAGTAGGAGACCCAGCTGGGATCAACCGAGTCGGGGTCTGCGGTGTACTGCTCGTACATCTCCTCGATCAGCCAGTCGTTGGCTCCGAAGTCGTCTGCGGCCTCCGGGCCGGATGTGGCTGCGTCGATCGAGCTCGTGGTGGATGGTTCTGTCGCGGGGACCACTGTCCGCCTTCTTCCGTAGCGTTTAGTTCACGTGCAGGATCAACTGCATCCCTGACAATCTACCCAAGATCTCGTACCAGGTGTCTGTTGGTCGCATTGTGTCTGTGGATATCTCGCCTCCCGTCGGCCCCTGCCGGCCCGTCGCGGAGCTCACTCCCGCCGCGTCACGCCCAACGTCCGGCGGTGTCGACCAGCCGGTCGTGTATCGCGGCTTCACCGCCGACTCGGGACTGTAGCGCGATCCAGAGCGCACCGATCACGCCCGAGGTGGAGGTCAGTACGGGGTTGGCCGCCCGGTGGAACAGCCGGCTCCGGAAGCCCGCGCTGACCGGCCCGTCGGTGGTCAGGACGGAGCCGGCCAGCACGATCGGTGCGTCTGGACTCGGGTCGAGACTGAACAACAACCGCTCCAGCAGGTCGACGGCCTGGTCGGCGATGGCGGCCGCCACCGGATCGTCGGCGGCGTGTTGGCTGACCAAAGTGGAGAACTGGGCCAGCCACGTGGGGGTGGCGGCATAACAGGCCTGGAGCAGGTCGAGATATCCGTCGCTCCCGGCGGCGGTCAGCACGGCCCGCTGCAACGGACCCGGCGGCCGCGACTGTTGCAGCCCGTCCAGAGTGGCCCGGATCGCGGCCCGACCCAGCCAGAATCCCGAGCCCTCGTCGCCCAGCAGCCAGCCCCAACCGTCGCGCTGCTCGGTCAGCTCGGCGCCCGACACCCGCCCGGCCACCGCGCCAGTGCCGGCCACGATGACGTAGCCCTCCACGGCCGGGGTCGCCGCACAGAAAGCCACCGTCAGGTCCGACACCAGCCGGGCCGGGGTCTTGACCTGCGTCGAAGTGGCGGCTCTGAGGAAGTGCGGCACGGCGGCCGCTCGGGAACCTCCAGCCAGCCCGATCAC
>JBBRYD010000195.1:0-5813 GCA_038238065.1 Propionibacteriales bacterium
ACCCCACAGGCGGCGACGAACGCCGAGTCGGGGTCCTCCACCCGCTCCAACGGTGAGGCGTCGAGCGCCGTCCGCAGCGCGTCGGCGGATTCGAGCAGCTCGAGGGCCAGCTCGTCCTCGAGGTAGGTGAGGGCCCGGCGGCCGACCCGCTCGACGATCTGTGGGCTCAGCTCGGCCGACGCCGCGCCGGTCACGCGCGCGACCAGCTCGTGGGCCTCGTCGATGATGGCGACACTGTGCTCGGGCAGGGCGGTGCCGCCGTGCATCGCGTTGATGGCCAGCAGGGCGTGGTTGGTCACCACCAGATCGGCTCCCCGCGCCACCTCGCGGGAACGCTCCACGAAGCAGGAGTTCCCCTGCGGGCAACGCTGCACGCCCAGACACTCGCGCACGGGAATGGACACCTGCTGCCACCCTCGGTCGGTGTGTGACGGGGCGTCATCACGATCGGCGAGGCCGCGCTCACTGTCCTGGGTCTCGGCCCACTCCCGCAGGGCCAGCACCTCGGCACCCAGGGCTGAGTCCGCGGATGCCGACGATGGTCTGATGGTGTCCACCAGGTCGCTCGCTGAGATCAACGCGCCCTGGTCGTCGGCAGTCCCGTCCCGGACTCGCAGCAGGCAGGCGTAGTTGGTGCGACCCTTGAGGATTGCGTGGCTGGGTCGCTTGCCGGTGACCTGTTCGACGGCGTCCAGGGCGGCGGGGATGTCGTTGTTGGCCAGCTGGCTCTGGAGAGCCAACGTGGCGGTGGCGATCAGGATCCGATCGGAGGAGCCGGTCAGCCGAATCAGGGTCGGGGCCAGATATCCCAGCGACTTCCCGGTCCCGGTACCGGCTTGGACGAGAAGATGGCGGCCGCTGCGCAGCGCGTCGGCGACCGCATCGGCCATCGCGACCTGTCCGGGGCGTTCCTGACCGTCGATCTCGGCCACGGCGGCGGCGAGGACGGCCCGATGATCCGTCGCGACCGTGATCGTCGCGCCGTCGGCCGTCACGTCCTCATTCACGCCAGCACCCTAGCCGGGGCGCACCTCGTGCGCGGCACCGCCGGAGTCAGCACTGTGGACAACCTCGTACGGAGCCAGCTCGCCGGCCAGGTCCGGGTGTACCCGGGCGACCACCAGGGTGCCGTTCTCGGTGTGTTCCAGGTTCAGGAACTCCCCGGCCTGGTGGATCCGGTTGACCAGGTCGCCCCGCTCGTAGGGGATCAGCGCCCGGATCTCCACCTCGGGTCGGGGCAGGCCAGCCTCGATCGCGGCTCGCAACGCGTCGATGCCCTGTCCGGTGCGGGCCGACACGATGGCCGCCCGCGGATACTGGGTTCGCAGGGTGGTGATCGCCTCCGCCGTCGCCGCGTCAGCCTTGTTGATGACGATCAGCTCGGGCTGGTTGCCGGCGCCGATGTCGGACAGGACCGTCCGCACCGCCGAGATCTGACCGTTGGGGTCGGGGTCCGAGCCGTCGACCACGTGCACCAGCAGGTCGGCCTGGGCCGACTCCTCCAGCGTGGACGCGAAGGCCTCGACGAGGTCGTGGGGAAGGTGTCGGACGAACCCGACGGTGTCGGTCAGCGTGTAGACACGACCGTCACTGGTCTCCGACCGGCGTGTGGTCGGGTCCAGGGTGGCGAACAGGGCGTCCTCGACCAGGACTCCTGCGCCGGTCAGCCGGTTGAGCAGCGAGGACTTCCCGGCATTGGTGTACCCGACGATGGCCACTGACGGGATCTGGTGTCGCTGTCGCTCGGCTCGCTTCACCTCACGGGTGCTGTCCATGTCGCGCAGCGCAGCCCGCAGCTTCGCGATCCGGCTGCTGATCCGGCGGCGGTCGGTCTCGATCTTCGTCTCGCCCGGACCACGCCCGCCGATCCCCGCCCCCCCGGCGGCGCGGCCACCGGCCTGGCGGGACAGGTTCCCGCCCCAGCCACGGAGTCGCTGCTTCAGGTACTGCAGCTGCGCCAGCTCGACCTGCGCCTTGCCTTCGGCACTCTTGGCGTGGGCAGCGAAGATGTCCAGAATCAGCAGCGTTCGGTCGATCACCTTGACCTTGACCTGGTCCTCGAGGTTACGCAGCTGGGCGGGCGCCAGCTCGCCGTCACAGATGACGGTGTCGGCGCCGGTGGCCACGACGACCTCGCGGAGCTCGGCGACCTTGCCCCGCCCGATGTAGGTAGCGGCATCCGGACGCGAGCGACGCTGCGTCAGCGCCTCGAGCACCTGGGAGCCGGCGGTCTCGGCCAACAGCTTGAGCTCGGCCATGGCGTTGTCCGCGTCAGCCTCAGAACCCGTGGTCCAGACACTGACCAGCACGACGCGTTCCAGCAGCAGCTGGCGGTACTCGACCTCGGTGATGTCCTGCAGCTCGGTCGACATGCCGGCCACCCGGCGCAGGGACCGCCGATCGGCCAGATCCTGCTGGTCGCCGTCACCGTAATCGGGACCCGAACCGTCGACGCCGTCGAGCTCATCCACGTCGGAACCGTCCAGGTCGGTGGTCTCGTAGTCTTCCTCGGCGGCGTCCGCGTCAGCAGCGGGGACGGCATTCATCTTGCGTGAGGGCAAAGTCATATTGGGTCCAGAATCTCACGTCCGGCCAAACTTCGGCGAGGAGTTTTCGCTGTGGACACCTGCGGGTCCCGACCGGACGCCGCCGGCGCAGCCAGCACCCGGCACTGGCGACACCTCAGAAGAGGCTGTACCCGCCGTCGATGACCAGCACCTCGCCGGTCATGAACGCCGACGCCGCCGAAGCCAGGAAGACCACGCTGGGGCCGAGCTCCTCGGGCTGGCCCACTCGCTGCAGGGGCGCGTCCTCGATCCAGTAGCGACGGAACTCCGGGTCGTCGACGGGACTCATCTCGGTGTTGATGTAGCCCGGGGCCAGTGCGTTCACCCGCACCCCCAGCGGCGCCCACTCAGCGGCCAACGACCGGGTCAGGTGATGCACGGCTGCCTTGGAAGCGTTGTACGCCGGCTGCCACTGCGGCCGGTTGACGATGTTGGCCGACATCGACCCCACGTTGACTATCACGCCAGTCCCCTGTTCGACCATCTGCCGGCCGAACGCCTGAGCGCAGTTCCAGACGCCGTTGACGTTGACGTCCATCACCGAACGCCACTCCTGCGGGGTCACCTCGAGGGCCGGGCGGTGGATACAGGCGCCGGCGTTGTTGACCAGGACGTCGACCCGGCCCACCGCCCTGACGATCGCGAAGACGGCCTGGTTCACCTCCTCGGGCGACGTCACGTCGGCCCCCACGGCGACCGCACGAACACCGAGGGCCTCCAACTCGGTCACGACCGGCGCCGCTCCCTCCGGGTTGCGGACCAGCAGAACCACGTCGCTGCCCGCCTCGGCCAGCGCGGTGATCAGGGCCCGGCCGATGCCGCGGTTCGCGCCGGTCACGACCGACACCTTTCCGGCTAGCGAGAACGAGTCGAGGACCGACATCACGCCTCCTCAGGCAGGGACAGCTCACCGTGGGCCACGATGACGGCCGGCCCGGTCAGATAGGCCTGCTCGGCGCCCAGCTCGACCTCGACCGTACCGCCTGCCACGTCGACGCGGTAGGTCGAGGAGTCGTCGACTCCACCGAACGCCACGCCGTCGCGCCGTGCCGTCGCGGCGGCGGCGGCCACGGTTCCCGTCCCGCAGGACCTCGTCTCTCCCACCCCGCGTTCGAAGACCCGCATCACGATGTGTCGCTCACCGACGGTCTGCACGAACTCCAGGTTGACCCCGACTGGGAACGCCTCGACCGGCGACCAGCTGGGTGCCTGCTCGAGCGGCACACCGCTCACCTGCTCCTCGAAGCTCACCGCGTGGGGGTTACCGACCTCGACCGACGTCGCGGGGTAGGTCCGCCCGTCGGACGTGGTCACCGTGATCGATTCGGATCCGACGGTGACCGGACCCATCGAGACCCGGACCCGGCCGTCCCGCAGGGAGCTGGCCCGCAACAGGCCGATGCGGGTCGCAATGGGGATCTCCGGCCCGGTGGCCAGCCCTTCGTCGAGCAGGTAGCGGGCGAACACCCGCAGGCCGTTGCCGCACATCTCGGCGAGCGAGCCGTCGGCGTTGCGGTAGTCCATGAACCACAGCTCGCCGTCACCGTCCCAGCCGACGATGTGCTTCGCCTTCACTGCCCGGAGCAGACCGTCACCGCCGATGCCCGTGTGTCGGTTGCAGATCGCACGCACCTCGGCCTCCCCCAGGTGCATCATCGCCTCACGATCCTGGATGAGCACGAAGTCGTTCTCGGTGCCGTGACCCTTCGCGAACGACCATCTACGCATGGTCAGAGTCTTTCACGGCTCCCGACGCTCAAACTCCGGCGCTCAGCGCCTCGGCGGCGTCGACCAGCCGCGGGTCGGTCGGCGACAGCCAGCGGATCCGGCTGTCCTTGCGGAACCAGGAGTCCTGCCGCCGGGCGAACTTCCGGGTCCCGACGATCGTGAGCTGCTGCGCCTGCTGCTCGCTGACCTCGCCGTCGAGGAACCTCAGGACCTGGCGATACCCCAGGGCCCGCGACGCGGTCAATCCATCCCGGAGGCCGCGGTCGGCCAGGGCGAGGGTCTCCTCCACCAGACCGGCCTCCCACATCTGCTCCACCCGCTGGGCGATCCGGGCGTCCAGCGCGGGGCGGTCGACGTCCAGCCCGATCTGCACCACGTCGGGCAGCAGATAGTGCCGTTTGGGCAGGGTGGCGGCGAAGGGGCGTCCGGTCAGCGCGATCACTTCGAGAGCGCGCACGATGCGGCGTCCGTTTCCCGGCAGGATCGCTGCGGCCGAGGCAGGGTCGAGGCTCGAGAGCCGCTCGTGCAGGACCTCCGAACCGACCCGGTCCAGATCCTCCTCCAACGCCGCGCGCAGTGCCGGATCGGTACCGG
The DNA here is from genome assembly GCA_038238065.1 of Propionibacteriales bacterium. Taxonomy (GTDB): domain Bacteria; phylum Actinomycetota; class Actinomycetes; order Propionibacteriales; family Propionibacteriaceae; genus Microlunatus. The sequence continues at coordinate 4,890 of JBBRYD010000195.1, forward strand.
GAAACTCGAACTCGTCGACGATGGCACGAACGTAGAGCGCCGAGCCACCGACCACCAGCGGCAGGACCTGACGCCGACGGCAGTCCTCGATGGCCACCCGAGCCAGCCGCTGGAACTCGGCGACGGAGGCGGTTTCGGTGATGTCGAGGATGTCGATGAGGTGGTGCGGCACCTCGGTCCGCTCAGCCACCGACGGTTTGGCCGTACCGATGTCCATCCCGCGGTAGACCAGCATCGAGTCAGCGTTGACGATCTCGGTCTCTCGTCCTGCAGCGCGGTAACGGCGAGCCAGGCGCATGGCCAGCGAGGACTTGCCGACCGCGGTGGGTCCCACGATCACTGTCGTCACCGTTCCAGTCTCCCCCACCCGGGTCCTCGTCCTGCGCGGTCAGGGAGCCCGCACCGACCACCCTTGACCTGATGGGCTAGAAAGGACACCGCGACCGCGACTGCGGTCGCGAGGCAGGCGTCGGTCCTGCCTCATCCGTGTTGGGCGATCAGGGGAGACAGACCATGGGCATCTTCGACAAGGCCAAGGACGCACTGAGCGAGCACAAGGACATGGTCGACCAGGGCATCGCCAAGGGGGGCGACCTGATCGACGAGAAGACCGGTGGTAAGTACGCCGGCCAGGTCGACCAGGGCGAGGCCATGGCCAAGGAGCGCCTGGCCGACTACGCCGGCCAGGACGAGGCAGCCACCGAGCCCGGACCGGACACGCGCCCGGCCTGATCCGTCCTCGCTGGCCCCGGCTCGTTGCGACTTCACGGCCCGTCAGCTATCCGGTGCCACCGCCGGCGATCGCCGGGGGGGGGGGGGGGGGGGGGCCCACCCACCCCCGTGGCGGGGGAAAGTTAGCACAGACGCCCCCGGTGGGGGGGGGGGCGGGGACCCCCCCCCCCCCGGGGGCGGTGGGGGGGCCGC
>JBBRYD010000196.1:0-5792 GCA_038238065.1 Propionibacteriales bacterium
ATGCTCGTGGGGACCATGCAGGACTGCAGCAGGCTCCACGTCCACCAGACGTACGCGGTCGGTGAGCTGGCGGTCCCGGTGAACAAGCAGTCCAAGCTCGAAGCCAGTCCTCAGGTTCAGGCGCTGTGCACCTCCGAAACCCTGGACAAGGTCCTGGCTGAGGGCAAGAGCCGGAAGGATTGGCAGATCTCCAGGCTGGCGCCCCAGGTCTCGATCACGAGTGACAACTTCTTCCGGTGCCTGTTCACCAACGGTGAGCGTAAGGGGCCCATCAAGCTGAAGGTGCCACCTGACTGATCGGCGGAACACGGCTCAGCGCCGCTTCACTCCAACCGCTCACGGATCCAGGCGATGTCGGCGCCCTGGCCCGCTGCCGCACCCGGTGTCTCGACCACCACAGGTGCGCCGGCTTCCCGGACCACTCCGATGAGGCCTTCCGGGTCGAGCTGGCCGGCGCCGAAGTTGGCGTGCCGATCGGCACCGGAGTCGAACGAGTCACGCGAGTCGTTGGCGTGCACCAAGTCGATCCGGCCGGTGATCGCCATGACCCGGTCGACCAAACCGTCGAGCTTCTCACCGCCGGCGTGGGCGTGGCACGTGTCGAGGCAGAACCCGACGTTGTCGCTGCCGGGCAGGCCGGAGACCGCTTCCCACAGCAGGCCGATCCGTTCCAGGTGCCGCGCCATCGCATTCTCCCCTCCGGCCGTGTTCTCGATCAGCAGGGGCAGCGGGAGCTCCATCCGCTCGATGCACTTGCGCCAGTTGTCGAAGCCCACCGCCGGATCATCGGTCTTCGAGACGTGGCCGCCGTGCACGATCACGCCGGCCGCCCCGACCTCGGCGGCCGCGGTGACGGTCTGCTGCAGCAACTTCCGACTGGGAATCCGGATCCGGTTGTTGGTGGTCGCGACGTTGAGCACGTACGGTGCGTGCACGTAGAGCGCGATGCCCGCCTCCTCGGCGTCGTGCTTGAGCGCAGCAGCCCCCCCGGCGTAAGCCACCTCCGGACCCTTCCACCCCTGCGGGTCGCCGAGGAAGAACTGGGCGAGGGTCGCCCGTCGGGCCACAGCCTCCCCCATCGGGTCGACCTGATCTCCGTGTCCGCCAATCGCCAGTGTCATGCCGATGACTGTATAGCCGAGGTCCGACAGTCCGTCGGGGCGCGCAGCGTCGGGCGGTACGCTCACGCTCGTCGAGGAACGGGAGGGCCCGTCGTGGTGGACGACGTCGATCTGCAGCACCTACGGAGGTGTGTCGAGCTGGCGGGCATCGCCCTGGAGCAGGGTGAGGAGCCCTTCGGGTCGGTCCTGGTCGGCGGTGACGGCATCGTGCTCGCCGAGGAACACAACTGGGCCGTCTCCGGCGACGAGACCCGCCATCCGGAGTTTGCGCTCGCACGCTGGGCCGGTGAGCACCTGGGCGCCGAGCAGCGGTCGTCGGCGACCGTCTACACCTCGGGCGAGCACTGTCCGATGTGCTCTGCCGCCCACGGCTGGGTCGGTCTCGGACGAATCGTGTACGCGGCCTCCGCCGCCCAGCTGGTCGGCTGGCTCAGCGAGTGGGGCATCCCCGACGGTCCGGTGCGCGCCCTGTCGATCAGCGAGGTGGCCCCCGCCGTCGTGGTCGACGGTCCAGCAACCGGGCTGGACGCAGAAGTCCGTCAGCTGCACGCCCGATTCCGCGGCCGGTCGGCCTGAGCCCACCACCTGGGACCGGTGGCTGGGCCGCGGTCAGGTGCGCCGGTCGTCCGAGTCGTGCTGCCACCAGTCCCGCACCCGGTTGGCGGCGAAACCTCCCACGCCGCCGGCCGCCGAGCCCAGCTTGCTCACCACCTTCAGGAGCGGGTCCGAGGAGGTCTGGAAGGCCTCCTTGTAGGACGCGGCGGCCGCCTTCACGTCCTCGCTCATCGGTGCGTGCCGGTCCGCGCTCCGTCGGGGGTAGTCGCCGGACAGGATGGCTCGGTAGACCGGACCGGCCGCCCAACGCTGCAGCTCGGCTGCGCGCAGGGCCGCCAGCGGATGGGTCTGGTCGGTCACCTGCAGGATCTTCAGCAGGCTGTCGCGGATGTCGCCGCTGCCCAGGTAGTCGGCGGCCTGGTCGAGGAAGCCCGCCACGTCCATCTCGTCCGGGTCCTGCGCGCCGGCCAGGGAGGCATGGACGCGGAGCACGGCGCGCGGGTCCTGCACACACAAGAGGCCGGCCCGGTCACACGACAGCTCGGATTTTCGGTACCACTCGTTGAGGCCCAGAATGATGGCCCGGATGCCCCAGGCGCCGATGGGCAGCCACTGGATCGACTGGGAGAGCCCGATCAGCTGCAGCAGCATGGTCCGGTAGACGGCGTGACCCGACACCACGTGCGCCACCTCATGACCGATGAGGAACCGGAGCCCCTCGTGGTCCACCAGGTCCAGCATCCCGGTCGAGATGACGATGATGGGCTTGTCCAGACCGATGGTCATCGCCGTCGGGTTGGGGTCTCGGGTGACGAACAGCTCGGGGATCGGTTGCAGGTCCAGCGTGGTCGTGCACTCGTTGATCAGCTGGTGCAGCTGGGGGTACTGCCGAGGGGACACCCGGATCGACGTAGCCAGGTACAGCAGCCGCACGCTGCGCTCCCCGATCGCACCGGAGATGGCCTTCAGTACGTGGTCGAAACCGGGAATCGCCCTCAACGCCACCAGAGCCCCGCGATCGGCATGGTGCTCCCAGGCGCGGGGACTGATGTCGGGGAAGCGGGTCCGAGCGGCACCGATGGCAGGGGTCACAGCGCCCAGTCTCCACCCGGACGGTCCTCGGCGGAGGGCCTCACATCACCGATCTGTGCGCCAGCCGTCTCTCCGGGACTTCAGTAGGTCATCATCGACGACGCCATGGTGAAGAACACGACGCTCGAGATGATGCTCAGCACGGTCGTGACCACACCGACGACGATGCCGGCCAGCGCGATGCCGTTCCGGAACCCCGCAGCCTTCGACTTGCGGTAGGCGATGACGCTGATGATGAGACCGATCAGCGAAGCGACGATCGCGAGCACCAGGCCGACGATACCCAGGGTACGGCCGGGATCCTCGGCGTACGACGGGGCGTAAGGATTCGGCTGACCGGCGGCGGGCGGGGGCGTGTACTGGGACATGTGGTGTCTTCCGGGATCGTCGAGCGAGCGGCTGACCAGAGCAGCGCCCCCGGCACCGATCCCAGGATACCCGAGACGGCGGGACTCCTCGCGGCTCCGTCCGTCCCCCGATGGGTACGGATGGATAACATTCTTCGATGAACGTCATCTTCGTCGATCCTTCGTTCCCGGCCAACCAGCGCCAGTTCGTGCGCGGGCTGGTCGAGGTCGGTGCCACCGTGATCGGCGTCGGTGACCGCCCGGAGGAGTGGCTCGACGACGAGCTGCGCGGCTGGATGCAGCACTACCACCAGATCAGCTCGGTCACCGATGCCGGAGCCCTGCGGGCCGCGGTGGAGTGGATCCAGGGCAAGATCTGGGTGGACCGGCTGGAGGCCACCATCGAGTCGCACATCATGGCTGCCGCCGAGGTGCGCGAGGCCTGCCAGATCCCAGGTACGAGCGTCCGTACGGCGTGGCTCTGCCGGGACAAGCCGTCCATGAAGGAGGCGCTGCGCACAGCCGGCGTTCCGACCGCGGCCTCCATCGCGGCCGACCACCCCGACCAGGTGCGCGAGTTCGCCCGGGTGGTGGGATACCCGCTGATCCTCAAACCCCGCGCCGGAGCCGGCGCTGCCGGCACCGTACGGGTGGACTCGGACACAGAGCTGGATGGCGCCCTGGCCGCGTACGGGGGCGACGGCACCAGCTCGATCGCGGTAGAGGAGTTCGTCGACGGTCACGAGGCGTTCTACGACACCCTGTCCATCGACGGTCGGCCGGTGCACGACTTCGTCTCCCACTACTACCCGAACGTGCTCGAGGCGATGCGGACCCGCTGGATCTCGCCGCAGTTCATCTCCACCAACCGTGTCGACAGCGCGCCTGAGTACGACGAGCTCAAGGAGATGGGGCGTCGGGTGAACGAGGTGCTGGGAATCGGCACCTCGGCCACCCACATGGAGTGGTTCTACGGACCGAAGGGACTGCGGTTCTCCGAGATCGGCTGCCGACCCTCCGGCGTCGGGTCCTGGGACCTCTACGCCGCGGGCAACCAGATGGACATCTACCGCGAATGGGCCAACGCCATCGTGCACGGGCGCACCGACCAGCGCGCCTCCCGGGCGTTCTCGGCCGGCATGGTGGCGCTGCGACCCGAGGCGGACGGCGTCATCACCGGCTACACGGGGCTGGACGTGATGGAGGCCAAGTACGGTGAATGGGTGATCGACACGCACCTTCCGCCGGCCGGCACCGGCACCCAGCCGGTCGAGGCGGGTTACATGGCCAACGCCTACGTCCGGCTGAAGCACCCGGACTACGACGTGCTGCACGGCATGCTGGACGACGTCGGAGAGACGGTCACGGTCCACGCGGGATGAACGTGACCCCTGCGTGCTCGCGAGCATGAACATCACGCTGCTGGGGCCGCAGCGCAAAGTCGCCGCCGCCCGCTCCGCTGTGGCCGAGCTGATGCCCGACGGCCCGATCGCCACCGTCAACGCCGGCTGGCAGGAGCGGGAGACCGACTCGGCCGAGCTGAGCGATGTGCTGGGCGGCAGGATGGTCAACCTCGAGCTGTATCGCCGCTGGCAGCAGCTGACCGCCGCCGATGAGGACTACACCGCGGCCGAACGACGCCTCACGGTGCTGCTGGCCGAGATCCAGGCCGTCTACGCCATCCGGCTGAACCATCAGATGGCGGCGCTCGAGGCGATCGAACGGCGCGGTGAGGTGCCCGCCGTCCAGTCGGCCGCGATGATCGACGCCGTCCGCGGGGTGCAGGAGCTCGACCGCTGGCATCTCCAGGTGGTGGCCGAGACGCGCTCGGAGTTCTTCGCGGCGGTACGGCTGGGCGAGCGGGACAGCATTGCCGCGCACCGTGCCGAGATCGAGGCCCAGGTCAACGGCTGCGCCGGGATGGTGTTCGCCGGCGGTCACGTGGGAGTGCTGCTCCACCTCCTGCACCTGTTCGACATCGCCCGGCTGGTCCGCGTGCCGTTGATCGCCTGGTCGGCGGGCGCCATGGCGCTGTCGGAACGGGTGGTGCTCTTCCACGACTACGCGCCGCAGGGGGTCCGGCACCCGGAGCTGTACGCGGAGGGTCTGGGTGCCTATCCGGGCGTGTTGCCCTTTCCGCACGCGCGCCGGCGGCTGCGTCTCAACGACCCCGAGCACCTCGGCGAGATGGCGCGGCGGTTCGATCCGTACCGCTGCGTGCTGCTGGCTGACGGCGCCCGGCTCGACCTGCGCGACAACGAGCCGTTGCCGCTCGGTGCCCGCTGGCTCTCTCCGGCCGGCGGGGTCACGACCCGGGAGGAGGCCGCGTGAGCCTCGACACGACCCCCGTGACATCGGGGAGCAGAGCCCGGCGGAGCAAGCTGGCGATCAACCGGTTCCGTGAGCTCGAGGTGCACGACGACGCGGCGATCCGGGCCTTCTTCGACGACCACGAACTGCCCATCGTCGAAGGCGCCCGGTGCACCTTCGCCGTCCAGGTCCAGGCCGACGAGGTGTTCCTGCGCCACCGGGTGGTGGGCCTGCCCGACGTACTGCCGCTGCGCCGGCTGGTCGGCACGGACTTCTGGTCGGTGGTGGTCGAGATCCCCGAAGACTCGCGGGTGGAGTACCAGTTCGAGCTCAAGCGGGACGGCCAGTGGCAGCGTTTCAACGACCC
>JBBRYD010000197.1:0-5737 GCA_038238065.1 Propionibacteriales bacterium
CTCACCCTGAGCTGACCAGGGTCATCCGCAGAACGCGGTCGCTCAGGCCAGGAGTCTCCCCACCCACCAGGTACGACGCGCGCCCTCGAGTGACAATCGCGGAGTCCGCCAAGGGATTCGGCAGCGAGCCGGCCCGCCGGAACCGTCCGGTTCGCGGGTCGAACCACCACATCGCCGACGTCAACGTCGATCCAGAGGTCCGTCCGCCGATCAGCAAGATGTGCCCGCCGAACGAGACGGCCGAGGCATGGCCCAGAGGGTGGGGGAGGTGCGCAGCGACTCGCACCTCCCCCGTGCGAAGGTCGATCCGTTGGACCGTGTCGACCTCCACCCCTGATCTCTCGCCGCCGAGCACCCAGATCGCTCCATGGAGCAATGCCGCTGCCGGGTATCGGACGGGCACCTTGAGCTGTGCGAAGGGATGGAAGGGGCCCCCCGAGTCACTGACCAGGATGTCCGCGAGGGCGGGAGTCGTACCGTCGTACCCGCCGATCACGAACACCCGACCCCCCGACCCGACCGCGACGAGATCGGACCGGGGTGAGGGCAGGTGACCACTGATCCGCCAGCCGATCGAACCTCGTGCCGACTGGACGACGTCCTGCTCGGTCGCGTTGCCTCCGCCGATGACCACCGCGGTACGACGTACGACCACGCCTCCCACGTCGTGCACGGGGACGGCCAGGTCCGGCAGCCGAGTGACCCGCCCGGTCGCCAAGTCCAGGCGGTAGGCATGGGCGGTGGACTGGTCGCCCGCGACGAGACCACCGGCCACGACAAGCCCGGCCGGCGCAGCCATCACGGCTTCCCGACCGACCGGCTCAGGCAGTCGCCAGGGCATCACCGCGATGGCCACCTGGGTGCTGGCCGGAGTCGAGGTGGGGGGAGCCGGCGAGCTCTGGCTGCTTGGCGTTGCGTCGGGGGAGACCGAGGAGCTCGGGCGAGCGGAGGTCGGCTGGGCTGCGGGAGAGGAGGCATCACTGGAGCACGAGGCGACGAGTCCCAGGACGGCGGTCGCGAGCAGACCCCAGGTGGTTCGGCGTCTCACCGCATGTTTCCCGTATGGCCAAGGGAGTATCGCCCGGGCTGGGGCCAGACCAGCAGGCCGTGCGGGCTGCCCCCGACGTCGATACGGGCGATCAGTCGTCCACTTGTGGTGTTCCAGCCGTAGACAACCCCGTCCTGGCGGCCCGAGAGCCACAAGATCCGTCCGTCCGCAGAGAGTCCGCCCATGTCCGGCGTTCCCCCGCCGGGGATCGTCCAGGTGTCGACGATGGTGTTGCTGGCAACCGAGACCACCGACACCTCCCCGGCACCGCGGTCGGAGACGTAGAGGAAGCGGCCGTCCCGGCTCGGGTAGATGCCATGAGGCATGGCCGGCATGCTCGTGTACCCGACGACCCGGAAGTGGTTCCAGCTCACCCGATCCAGGCGGTTGCGTCCCATGTCGGCGACGTAGAAGGTGCGCCCGTCGGGGGAGAGCCGGACGTCCTGGGGCTGGCTGCCAGACCCGAGGGAGAGCCGGCCGAGGACCCGGTGGTCGAGGGTGGAGACCTTCAGCAGGGAACCGGAGAACTCGCAGCTCACGACGAAGAACCGACCGTTGGCCGAGAAGTCCGCGTGGTTCGGCCCCCGGCAGCTCGGATCCGACACCGCGGCGCGCCTGGCGAACGTGTGGGGGTCGGTGAACACGATCTGGTCGTACTCCTCCGACATCACGACCGCCTGCTTGCCGTCTGGCGTGAAGTAGAGGTTGTAGGGGCGGCGCACCGGGATCGTGTTGTCGATGCGGCCGGTGCGTGGGTCAAGTGTGGTGAGCTGGTTGGAGGCACTTGCCTCGACATACAACGTGCGGAGGTCCCAGGCGGGGGTGACGTGTTGATCGAGCGAGCCCGTGTGCAGGATGCGGACGACCCGGCGGGTCCGCTGGTCGATGACGGTCGTGTACGGCGCGCCGTACGAGTTGGGCACATAGAGGTAGGCGTGGTCGTGGGCGACGGCGGGTGACAGCATCCCGGCGCCCGCCGCGGCGTAGACGTTGCCGCCGATCACCGGCGGCATGCCCGGCAGGGGATGGCGAAACTGCGCCGGCGTTGGTCTCGAGCTGCTCCGGTGGGGCGGGGTCGGACCCTCGCCGAGGGGGGTCGGCGGCCGTGGGGACCTCGGGCCACTCGGCCCGCTCGACGAGATGTCGAGCCCCGGATGGGTCTGCGAACAGGCGCCGAGCCCTAGGCAGGCGAAGGTCGCCAGTAGGGCTCGCCATCTCCGCCTCGGTCTCTGGCTCACGCCCAGAACCTAGCCGTGGGGCCTGAGAAAGCGCGAAGACACGAGGGTCGCCGCGCTTCCCCGGTGAAGTTTTTGCCCTGCCCTAACCTGACGGACGAGTCAGAGGTCGGCGTCCCGCCACTCGATCACGATCTCGGACACCTCGTGGAGTGGGGCGTCGGCGCGTTCGGCGGCATCGCGCAGCCGGGACAGCGCCTCGTCGACCGGGATCCCCTCTCGCTCGGCGAGGATTCCGCTCGCGATGTCCACCGCATCGAGGGCCTCCAGCGTCTCCACGGCGTGTTCGGCGCGTTGCCGGCTGGTCATCGAGAGGTCTGCGTTTGTGACCGCGGCCTCGACGTCCGAACCGAACACCCGGGCGATGTGCCGCTCGCGGCCGCGGAAGGTCCCCCCATCCGTGCCGTAGAAGTTGATCGACCCAATCGGGCCGTCGGGCCCGAGGAGGGGGAGCGAGAGCGAGCTGCGAACCCCGATCGCCGCGCTCGCCAGGCCCAGCAGCCGCCAGCGCTCCTCCTCGAGCAGGTCGGCAACGGAGGACTCTGTGCCCTGCGTGGCGGCCCCTTCGCAGGGGCCGTCGTCGAGGAACTGGGCCGCGTCGAGGCTGCGCAGGCGCGGGTCGGTGGCCAGCCAGGTGAACGTCAGCTCGTGGTCGCGCAGGGTGATGCTTAACCCGAGGCAGCCAGGCACTGCAGCGACCACCTGGGTGGCCTCCTGGGTCATCATGGCGAGCAGGTCGTGGTCGCCGGTGGACGACAGCTGCCGCAGTGCCTCACGGGTCTCCGGTAAAGGTTCCACCGACGTGCTCCCCTTCCCTGCACTGCTGACCTCAGCCAAGTACCCTCGCGGCCGTCTCTCGACACCTCACGACGTCCTGGCGGGCCTGCTGGTGTTTGTGGTCGCGCTGGTACGACGTCGGCAGCGCACCGACCTGTAGACCCAACCGCATCCTTGGCAGGATGAGGCCGTGCGGTCGCGACTTCCCCGGCTCCTGATCTCCTGTGTGGTGCTGGGCATCGGTGTCGGTCTGCTGCTGCTGGCCGCCCTCGGCTCTGACGGCTACTCGACCCTGATCAACGGTCTCTCGATCGCGCTCGGCATCCCCTTCCTCCTGGTCAACTGCGCGGTCGGCGTCGTCTTGGTCGCGATGGCGTGGCAGCGCGGGCTGACGCCTGGCGTCGGCACCGTCGTACAGCCGGTCCTCGTCGGCGCCGCGGTGTCGGCGATCCTCGCCTCGGTTGACGTTCAGGACACTCTCTGGGTACGCATCGTCCTGCTGGTCGTGGCGTTTCCCGTGGTCGCGTTGGGCGTCGCCGGATACCTGGGCAGCGGCACCGGTGCCGGCCCAACCGAGGCGGCCGCCCTCGCGTTCGACCCGCCGGTGCCGTTCCGCTGGAGCTACAGCCTGGTCCAGGGAGGCGGGGCGCTCGCGGGGTGGCTGCTAGGCGCCGCCATCGGGCCCGGCACGATCCTGGTCATCGGCCTGCTCGGGCCATGCGTCGACCTGCTCTTCCGGACCTTCCCGGTGCTGAACATCGGCGTCGTACGACGGGCGACCGAGCCGTGGGCCGGGGGCAGGGCTTGAGCAGCGGGCGGCAGTCCGGCAGGGTGCTGGGATGATCACGCGGTTCGAGGGTTTCCCGGCGGCCGTGTTTGGGTGGTTCGAGGGGCTCGAGCGGGACAACTCGCGCGACTACGTCTCCGCCACCCACGAGACCTTCGATCTGGTGCGCGACAGCTTCGCGGCCATGCTCGACGAGCTCGCCGGCCAGTTCGGTGGCGAGGTCAAGGTCTTCCGCCAGCACCGCGATCTGAGGTTCAGCAAGGACAAGTCGCCGTACAAGACGCGGACGTACGGGCTGCTCTACGACGTGCCGGACCAGCACACCGGCCTCTATGCGGCGATCTCGGCGGACGGGCTCTACGCGGGCACCGGCTACTACCGGATGTCCCGCGACCAGCTCGAGCGCTACCGCCGCGCCGTAGTCGACGAGACCGCCGGGGCCGACCTGGCAGCGCTGGTGGCCACGACGCGCCGTGCCGGACTCGGGGTCGAGGGCACCGGGGTGCAGACGGCGCTGCGGGGATACCCGCGAGACCACCCGCGCATAGAGCTGCTCCGGATGACCTCGGTGATCGCCGGACGGGGCTGGCCGGCCGATGACGGCATCTCCAGGCGCGTCGTCCTCGGCGGCGTCGCCCGCACCTGGCGGACCGCCCGGCCGCTGGTGAGCTGGTTCGACGAGCAGGTCGGGCCGGCCGAGATCCCGGCCTGAGCACGAGGGATTGACCAAGTGCCAGAAGAACGTGGTGCCCAAGAAGTTCAGCCAGATTCACGGCGGGGCGCTCATGCGGACCCCCCGGACATCGGTGCCGACGCCGATCGACCCGCCGGGTTCCTCGAGGGCTACAGCACACTCACCGGAAGCAAGTACGTGTACGCGGAGAACCGGATCCGTGGGACCAGCCTGTCCTCGCCGCTCATCGTCGGGATGCAGGCGCTGGCCGAGGGGAGCCGCGGGCGGCACCGCCTTCGGGTTCGCCAACCCGGCGATCTACACGCTGTACGGCTCGACGTCGTATAACGACGTGACCGACGACCCGTTCGGTGACGGTACCCGGCTCGCGCACGTGCGAGTGGCGACGCTCGACGGAGTCAGCCGGACCGCGCTGGCCACCCCCGGCAATGCCAAGGACGCCGCCCTGGCGTCCGTGCAGGGCTATGACACCACCACCGGCACCCCGACGGCCGACTACTACGCGTCGTTCGCCTTGCTGCAGTAGGGCAAAGTCGCCTCGAGAGCCCCGGGTGTTACGCGCCCGGGGCCTCTCCCATCGAATCAGCGATGCCCGGAGAGCATGATGGCGGCATGACCGTGAGCAGCCCGGCGGAGCCGATAAGCGTCGACGCGCCTGCGCTGGCCAGGCGGCAGATCATGCACCAGTGGTGGAAGGACGTCGCATTCCTGCACTGGAGAGTCGAGCCCGCGGCAGTGGCGCCGTTGCTGCCGGCCGGCACCACGCCGGACGCGTTTGACGGCAGCTCGTGGGTCGGGCTGATTCCGTTCCGCATGGTCGGCGCGGGCGCCGGACGTGGTCCCGCGGTGCCTTGGCTCGGCACCTTCGCCGAGACCAACGTGCGGCTCTACTCGGTCGACGCTGAGGGTCGTCGCGGGGTGGTGTTCCGCTCGCTGGAGACGTCGCGGCTCGCGGTTGTGCTCGGCTCTCGGCTCACCTTCGGGGTGCCGTACTGCTGGGCGCGGATGCGGGTACGACGGTCAGCTGGCGCCTTCGAGTACACGACGGTTCGCCGCTGGCCGGGTCAGCGCGGAGTCGGTAGCCGGATCGTCGTACGCCCGACGCACGCTGCCGTGCGCGACGACCCGTTGGCCGTGTTCCTGACGGCGCGCTGGGGTTTGCACTCCAGCTGGGCCGGCCGCACGTTGTGGATCCC
>JBBRYD010000198.1:0-5649 GCA_038238065.1 Propionibacteriales bacterium
CTGGACAGCGCGCGGTCGAGGTCAACGTGGTGCGGGTCTTCACCGACGGCGCGGGCCAGTTCGGCAACCTGCTGGGGATCGTGGACGGCTCCGCGGTGCCCGACTCGGATCGGCAGGCGGTCGCGGCCGAGGTCGGCTACTCGGAGACGGTGTTCGTCGACGACTTCGGCGCGGGTCGGCTGCGCATCTACACGCCCACCATCGAGCTGCCGTTCGCCGGGCATCCCACGGTCGGCACGGCCTGGTGGCTGCGTCGGAGCGGGTACGACGTCCGGCAGCTCGTTGTACCGGCCGGCACCCTGCAGGTGACCACCGAAGGCGACGTGACCCGGGTGCGGGCCCGGGTCGAGTGGGCGCCGTGCTTCGCCTGGCACCAGGTCGGTTCGCCCACCGAGGTCGAGGCGGCCGACCCCGCGACGTACCCCGCGGGACATCACTACGTGTGGGCATGGATCGACGAGACCGCAGGCACGGTCCGGTCCCGGATGTTCGCCCGGGCGATGGGGATCGTCGAGGACCAGGCAACCGGGGCGGCCGCGATCGGCTTCACCGGAGTACAAGAGCGCAGCCTCGAGATCATCCAGGGCAAGGGCTCGCGCATCATGACCACGTGGGACGGAGACGGCTGGGCAACGGTCGGCGGCCTAGTCGTCGCGGAGCCCTCCAGCGCGGTCTCTTGGTGAGAGTGGACACGACCCGGCACGACGACGAGCTCTGGGCCGTGCTTCCCGATCTGCCCGATCCCCGAGATCGAACGACGCGTTCCTGGCCCACTTCAACACCGACGGCGTCAGCAACGGCTCCATCGAAGACATCGACGGCCTCATCGAACTCCGCCGACCCATTGCCCGCGGCTTCCGAAACCGCGACAACTATCGACTACGCATGCTGCTGATCGGCGACGGACTCGCCCGCCCCAGCCTCCGCTGACCCCCAGACAAGTATGCGAGCCCTCAAAGCCCGCTCAATACCCGCTTCTCCGTGCCATCACTTGGAAAGCAGCAGTTGCGGGGCTCGGGACGGACACCTAGGGTGAACAAAGAGTCATTGTCACGAGTTCTTCTCTCCTCCGAGAAGAGCCGTTCGAGAGACCGGAGCCCCTCCATGCATCTCCGTATTCTTCCTACCATCGGCGTCAGTGCGGTCGCACTGGTCGCCGCCGCGGCCTTCGCCCCCATGGCGACGGCCGGCAGCCACCCCGTGTCGCCGAGCTCTGGCAACCAGGGCAAGGCGGCCGTACCCCACCAGCTCGGACCTGACGCCGTACGACCCCTGTGCTTCAGCAACATCCTCGGTGACACCGGTGTGGGGATCGTCTCGCAAAACTTCGAGTCGTCGTTCAACCAGTACGACGCGAAGGGCGCCGACAACTTCGTGCTCCGCAACAAGTGCACCGCGACCGAGGTCGACGTCCTCGGTACCTACTTCAACGGCTCCGGACCGGCCAGATCCGAGAACGTGATCATCTACACGGGCTCGCCCAACAACCACCCCGGTTCGGTCGTCGCCAGTCAGACCGTGACCGGCGTGGACACCGCCGGCTCCTTCGTGATCCCGTTGACGCCGGTTCACCTCCAGCCCGGTCGCTACTGGGTCAGCGTCCAGGTCAACATGGACTTCTCCTCCGGTGGCGAGTGGGGCTGGGAGACCACCTCCACCCTCGCTGGCAAGCCCGCCCAGTGGAAGAACCCCGGTAACGGCTTCGCGACCGGCTGCACCACGTGGATGGATATGCAAACCTGCATCGGCCCGATTGGCGAGGGTCCGGACTTCATCTTCCAGATCGTCGCGGGTTAGCACTCGATCGATGCCGCCGCTGTAACGCAGCATCGCGAACGTTGAGGGGTGGCGTCGAGCACGCCACCCCTCTCGGCGTTTCGTGTCGTAGGTTTGCGCAAGGCCGTTCGTGTTTCTCGTTGCTCGGGCGCTGCCCGGGCGGGGGTGAATCGCAGATGTCGACGTCGAGGCCAGTCGAGCCGGTCGCATGACACCGGCGCCGTCGATGGGACCAGACGGTCTGTGCCCGGCTCCATGTCCTGCTCGCCTGACTCACCGCCTCATCAGCCCTCACACCGGCTGGTTGAGGATGCGCTCGAGGTCCGGGATCCGGATGCGGTACGGCGCAACGAACGCGTCAACATCGTCGGCGGTGAGCCGGGCACGATAGGTCAGCGCACTGGCAATGTTCGTGGCCCACTCGTGGAGGCTGGCGATCGCGGTGGCCGAGACCCGCACCGGCGCATGGATGAGTGGTTGCCGCCGCGCCGAGGGGGACTGCAGCGCGGAGCTCGGAAATCCCGCAGCCGACACGGTCGCCCAGGCTTCCAGGTGGTGGCACACGACGTGGTAGCGGTCGACACCCGGGGACTCGCTGTCCCGAAGAGCCCGGTGCGTCTCGGCAACCCACATCAGGGTGGCGGGGCTCAGCGCGACGAGCACGGCATGCACCACCTCCTGGACGGCGGGCGCCGCTGCCCACTCGGGACCAGGGGGAATGCGCTGGCACCGCTGACCGCTGATCCACGGCCCCCTGCCGCAGAGCACCAGGTCACGGTCGGCGACGTCGGAAACCGTCTCGACGGCGAGACAGGCCGAGGCCAAGACCTGCAATGCGCAGGCCAGGTTGTGCTCGATCCGGGCGCGCTGCCGGCGTCGGGATTCCTGCCACAGGCCCGGGTCTGAACGGCGGACGATCGACCGCCAGCGACGCAGCGCCGCCGGCCGGGTCGTGAGACTCTCAACCAGCGCCCGGGCGTCTGCCTGCACTCGCTCGAGCACGGCCCGCCTGCCCACTGGTCGGGCTAGCGCAATCGCTCGGGTGACCGCCCAGCTCAGGCTGAAGGACTGGGTCACCTTCACCGCCACGTGGAGCATGTCGCAGATCGTGTCGTCGTCGGCCTGCCAGAGCTGGGCCGCGCGGGCCAGCACCAGCGGCGTGAGCGGGCCGTACCTCTGGTCCAGCCCGAACGACGGCCGCTCCGGCAGCTCCCAGCCTCGCGGCGGCGATGCTGCCGGGTCGAGCTCCCGGACGATCTCGTCGTACGCCGCCCTGGCGGCCGCGATCTCCTCGGGGCTGAGCGCCGCCGGCTCCCCTTCGGGGGACCGATCCAGCGACCAGCGGACCGGAAGGACCTCGACGCCTGGCGGTACCCGGAGGGCCTCCGGCATCCCCGGGTCCTCAGCGGGGTCGACCCGATACGTGACGGTGGCGAGCCCTCCGTCATACCGCCTGGTGAGGGTCGACCCGACCCCGATCCTACGGTCGAGCAGCAGGCCGGCCAGCTCGTTGAGCACATGGCACTGGTCGCGGCTGCTGAGCTTCCAGTCGTGTCCGGGGTCTTCTCCGAAGCTTGGCCGGGCCCAGAGGTGCAGCTCGGGAAAACCGACTCCGCACAGCCCGACTGTGTAGGCAAAGTCACCGCCCGAGCCGCTCTCGTCGTAGACCGACTGGACCTGCCAGAACGGCGTGTTGCCCCGGTCGTCGTGCATCATCTCCGTCGTCATCGAAGCCTTCCTCCTCGCTCTGGCCATCACGTCATCACCGCCCACCGACGCGCGGCTCGCTCCCGATCGGCCCCTTGTGGATATCGCCCGGTACCGGCATGGGGTGTGGACAACGCGTTTCCGTCGCGGCGGTTCCGTCGCGGTGGTCCCACCCACCGGCGCCAGCTGGAGACGTCACGGCGACCAGACCACGGCCGCCGCCCATGACTCAGCGACTCGCGGGTGAACTCGCGGGCGGAGTCGGCACATCACAGCTCTTGAGGGATAGGCAGACGACGTACTGCACGTTGAAGAAGGCGACGTAACGCTGACCGGACCGGTCGTGGTAGTACAGGCGGACGCCGCGCGTGAAGCTCGTGTAGGTCTTCTGGGCCGTTCCGGCGTGCATCCGGAGCATGACCAGGTAGCCGAAGCCCCGCTCCCGCTGGGTAAGGGCTGTCTGGGGCTTGAGGACCTGCCCGCGCAGCGGGTGCAACGGAGCATGCAGGAACGATGGATCTCCGCCACCGATGCTCCGGTCCGGACCCACGATTGCCGCGCGCACCAATACCGGCGGGGGGACACTCGGCTCCCGACCGAGTGCGGCACGGTCCAACGTAACGGGCGTGTCGCCCACGTTGTGGACGACAACTTCGAAACCCCAAAACTGCGTGGTGGGGTCCTTGACGCCGACCGACACCGCGTCCCGGACGGAGAGGTGAGACGGGATGGGACCGTCGGTGCGGACCGCTGCGTCGGGGCCTGGCGGCACCCGGTCCGACGAGCATGCCGCCACGGCGACCAGCATGCAGAGCGCCGCGGTCACCCTCCGGCCTGGCCGGAGGGTGACCGGGCCTCCCCCCGGCGTGGTCAACCCTTCGCCCGCTTGGGACTGCCCGCCGACACCCGAGCGATCACAGGCAGTCCCGTCACCAGCCGTGACTCAAGAGCCACGCCCCAGCGATCAAGCCGAGGCCAATCGCGACGACGATCCAACCGACCTGGATGACTCGACGACTCACCGCGCACTCATCGCCTGTCGCATCGCCAGAGTGCCCTCACGCAGGTGTTCCCGATACTGCGCCTCAGCCGCTTGCTTCGACATCTTGCCCAGTCCCGAAAACCAGTTGTAGATGCCCTGGTACACGTCGTGGACGACAGGGATGTGGTTGGCTATGCACGCCCCGGTGGTGACCCCCCAGAAGGCGAACCCGGCTCGCCAGACACCACGGTAGGCACCGGCCAGAACGTCGGTCACTCCCTTGGCGCCGGTGAAGATGGCAGCAATTCCGCTGCACCCGAGAACAATCTTGTCGGCCGCCCACATGATCCGGTTGACGGGATCACCTTGGTTGGCCCACACGCCGCAAAACTCAAACGGCGTTCCATGCAGCAGTGAGTGCTCGTCGCACAGGGCACTCAGAGCGGGCTTGAAGCCTGCCCAAGTGTGGTACACGGGCCACCTGCCGTTCTGTGCATGGAACCTCGCCACTGCTGCGTGGTACAGGGTGCCGAGGTGGGCGTTCAGGGGCTGAGAGATGCCTGACATCGTTCCGCCCCGGTGATGCTGGCCCCAAGCGTAGGTCTTGTAACCGCGAGCACGAGCGTTGATCTGGCTCCGTGCTGCAACCCTGGTGTAGGGGAGGGTCTGCGCTCGTGTGCATCCTGGGTAGTCCGGTGGTTCCGGATTGCAGATGCTCGGGTCCGCGTGATGCCGACCAGCCTGCTGTGCGGGCGGGGTAGCGTCTGCCACCGTGATGGTGCTGAGTAGCAACGACGACGTCGAGGCGGCTACCGCTGCTGCGATCTTCATGCCCTTCATGGTTGCTCCCATCTAGTCGGACACTTCCTGGCTGATCGGAAGGTGGTGTCGTAGCTGCGCGTGGATCGTCGTGTAGTGGATCGCCTCCTGACACCTGACCAGTTCGCCGGCGCCAGGGCCCGCCGCCCTCGTAAGGTGGGAGAGCGACGGGGGTGGGGAGGGTGTCGTCGATGGGGAGGGACCTGTGGCCGATGAGGCTTGCCCACTGGCCGTGAGTAGTGATGCGCCAGCCAGGAGCAGCGCGGTCGCGGCGGCGGTCAGGTGTGACCGGCCTCGAAGACATACCTGATGGTTCGTGCGAATGTGCATGAGCGTCTCCTACCCTGCCGTAGGCCAAGGTGTCC
>JBBRYD010000199.1:0-5615 GCA_038238065.1 Propionibacteriales bacterium
CGGGTTCTACGCCGCGGGTCGCTACCTGGGGGTCGGCCGCGTTGGGTAGCGGCTGGGTATCTTCCCGCGCTCCCCTAACCTCTGGAATACACGCGTAGGTAAAGCAGCAGCGCGCGGTGTACGGGGGTATGGCCGGTCCACCGCGCGATGCTGCTGTCCGAACGCTTGTCTACCTGAGGATCGGGAAGCGCTGGACGATCGCCTGCCGCTCCCACACTCGGCCGAACCCGAGGTAGCGACCCGCGGCGTAGAAGCCGATCAGGAGGCAGACCAGGAGGCCGATGATGTGATCGTCGAACAGCGGGTTGTTCTGCGGGGGCAGGGCCACGCTCCACATCATCAGGTACAGGAGCGCACCTGCACCGGCGGCGATCCGGGTAAAGATCCCGAAGGTGAAGGCGACCCCGATACCGAGCAGTGCGGCCATGAACATCGTGTCCGCGAACCATGTGCCGGCCAGCGCGTTGTAGAAGCCCTTGAACGGACCGTCGGCCCCGAAGGCCAAGAACCCGTTGGTCGGGCTGTTGCCGTGGATCCAGGCCGCGTCGCCGAACCGGGTGACTGCGCCGGTGGTCGAGTCGACCCCGGTGGAGTAGCCGAGTGCCAGCAGCTTGTCGAAGAACGCCCACAGGAAGGTGAGGCCCACCACGATCCGCAGTGCCCCCCAGACGTATCGAGCTGCCGCATGGACATGCGTTGTCTCGTCGCGAGCGGTGACATCGGCGCGACCGACCATCACCGGGGGCTTGTGGGTCTGGACTGTGGCCATGACATCTCCTGAGTGAGTGTGGAGAGCCTTGCGCTCTTCACAAACCCCACCTTGGTCCGACCGGGGGCTCCGCACAGCGGGCCGAGGACCCCACTTGACCGGGCCGAAGGTCCCGTGCCCTTGCGGACCTCCGGCACTGACCCGCGAGCGGCCCGGGAGGGATGCTCAACCCAGGAGGCAACCATGAGCCAAGCCAAGGCAGCCATCGTCGTCGGTGTCGACGGCACTGCGTCGGGGAGAGCAGCGCTGTCGTTCGCGATGCACGAGGCGAGCCGCCGAGGCAGTGCTCTCGACGTCGTCACTGCCTGGACTCCCGGATCCCTGGCGCGGGTCGCGGACGTAGCGGAGGGCCGCGAGGTCGACCGGGCCCAAGCCCAGGGCGTCCAGGACGCTGCGGTGGCCGGTGCGCTCCGCGAGATGCCCGCCTCTCCGACGCTGTCCCGTCAGGTCGTGGAGGGCGACGCGGCGACCGTACTGCTGGCGCTTGCGCGTACGGCGGACTATCTCGTGGTCGGCGCCGGCCGGGCTGCCCCCGGTGCGAGTACGTCGCTCGGATCCGTCACCACGCGATGCGTGCGGGCCGCATGGTGTCCGGTGCTGGTGGTTCCGCTCCCGGAAACGACGCCAACGACTACGACGACTGCCACGACTCGTGGCGACAACAGAAAGGCGATCCGATGACGATCCAAACCAATACAGTCTCCGTTCTGACCACCGAGGAATGCCTCGACCTGCTGGGAGGCAGCGGGGTCGGCAGAGTGGCCTTCGTTGGCCAGACCGGGTTGGTGATCCACCCCGTCAACTACCTGATCGACCACGGCACTGTCGTGGTCCGCACCTCGCCGTACACGCTGCTCGCAGAGAACGCGACCGGCCAGGTCGCGTTCGAGATCGACGAGCTCGACAGCTGGCTGTCGGTCGGATGGAGCGTGCTCGTCACCGGAACATGCGCCCCCATCGACGACCCGGACGAGTCGACGGCGCTGCGCGCGCTGGGCACGCTGCACCCATGGGCCGCAGGAAACCGCAACCTCTTCCTCCGCATCACCCCGCGCGAGATCACCGGAAGGCGCGTCGGCTGATGATCGTCGTAGGCGTCGACGGCTCCGAGGGCTCACGTCGCGCGCTGCAGTGGGCGTACGGCGAGGCGCGGATGCGCCGATGTGCGGTGGAGGTCGTCTCCGCCTGGACCGCGGACGAGGGCGGGCCTGGCGAGCGGCTGGTCGGCGAGCGCCTCAGGCATGTCGTCGAGACTGTGCGCCGCCAGGTCGACGATCCGGCGCCTACCTCGTTCGAGGTTCGGCACGGTTCCGCGGTCGACGTGCTGATGAGCGCGGCGGCGGAGGCGGAGCTGCTGATTCTCGGGAGTCACGGCGTCTCGGGGCTTCGCCATGCCGGTCGGGTGTCGGTCAGCGCCGCGTGCGCACGGCTGGTGAGCTGCCCCTGCGTCGTGGTCCCGCCACCACCACCTCCGGCGGGGCACATGGGCAAGGATCTCGTGCGGATCTCGGCCGGACTGTGACGACGGGAGCACTGCAGAACCTGCTCGACGGGCTGCCGGAGAACCCGCGGATCGTCGTCAGCGGCAACGCGGCGACGCCGTGGACCACGCTCGGGATGGTCGACGCCCTGGTCGAGACGTATGTGTTGCATATCCTGAACGGGCAGCCGGGACTTCCCGACCGACCCGGCGTGGTCGTGGAGACCCCTTTCCTCGGGCCCGGGTCGCGGCATCTCGAGCGGGTCTCCTACGTGCCCGCCAGGCTCTCGATGGTTCCACTGCTCTACTCCACCGCGCTGCCCCCCGACGCCGTCCTGCTGCACACCTCGTTGCCCCGCGGTGGTCTGATCTCGATGGGCACCGAGGTCAACGTTCTCCCCGCGGCGGTCGAAGCGGTCCGCCGCCGCGGCGGTCTGGTGCTGGCCCAGGTCGACCCCGCGATGCCGTTCGTCCACGGGGACGGCGTCATCCCTGTGGACTGGCTCGACCTGATGGTCGAGGCGAGCGACCCCCCGGCATCACCGAGCCCCGGGGCCGTCGACGACGACGCCACGGTGGGCGTTGCCCGGCAGGTCGCCAGGAGGATCGGCGACGGAGCCACCGTGCAGCTCGGGATCGGTGGCATTCCCAATGCCGTGCTGTCGGCCCTGACCCACCGCCGTGACCTGCGCATCTGGAGCGAGATGGTCAGCGACGGCGTGCTCGACCTGGAGCGCAGCGGCAGCCTTGACCCTGACTCGGCGATCACCGCCTCGTTCCTGTTCGGCTCCCCGGAGCTCTACGCGTGGGCCGACGACAACCCACGGCTGCGGCTGCGTCGTACCGAAGTGACGAACGACCCGGCGGCTATCAGCGCGAACCCCGGAATGGTCTCGGTCAACACCGCCCTTCAGGTCGACCTCTTCGCGCAGGTCAACGCCTCACGTGTGCGCGGACGGCCCTATAGCGGCTTCGGCGGCCAGACGGACTTCATCGTGGGCGCACTTCACTCGCCCGGCGGACAGGCCCTCATCGCGTTGCGGTCATGGCATCCCCGTGCAGACACGTCCACGATCGTGCCTACGGTGGACGAGCCGGTCACCTCGTTCCAAGCCTCCGCGGTGATCACCGAACAAGGGGTCGCCGAGATCTGGGGACGCAGCGACGCCGAGCAGGCCCGTCAGCTCATCGACCACGCCGCGCATCCGGCCTCGCGCGTGGAGCTGCGTGAAGGCGCCTTCGATCTCGGCCTACTCGCGACGCTCAGTGGAGCAGCTTCGAGGCGAGCACAGCAGCCTGTGTTCGCCGCTCAAGACCGAGCTTGCTGAGCACACTCGACACGTAGTTCTTGACCGTCTTCTCGGCGAGGAACATCCGCTCCGCGATCTGCCGGTTGGTCAGACCTTCGGCGATGAGCTCGAGGATCTTGCGCTCCTGGCCGGTCAACCCGCGCAGCTCGTCGGGCTCGTCGACGCCGCTGCGCACCCGCGCGAGGACCCGCGCGATCACTGCCGGGTCCAGCATCGACTGGCCGGCCGCGACCCGGCGCACCGAGGCCACCAGGTCCGTCGACTCAATCTGCTTGAGCGCGTATCCCGACGCGCCCGCCATGATCGCCGCGAACAGTGCCTCGTCGTCGTCGTACGACGTGAGGATCAGCACCGCGATCGAGGGGTCGACCGACCGAATCTCCCGACAGACGTCGATCCCGCTCCCATCGGGCAGCCTGGCGTCGAGCACCGCCACATGCGGGTGCAGAGCCGGGATCCTGCTCTGCGCTTCGACCGCGGACCCCGATTCGCCGACGATCTCCAGGTCGCCTTCGGCCTCGAACAGGTCGCGCAGTCCGCGGCGCACGATCTCGTGGTCATCGAGCAGGTAGATCCTGATGGTCGGCGCGGCCACGCTCATGACGTCAGTTGTACCCGATGCAGCCGTTCGAGCCGTCCACTTCGGCCACTCTCGATGGGTTTCAGTCTGAGGGTGGTGCAGTGGCGAGAGGGCAGCGACGACGGTGCCTGGCCGGCTGGCTTGGTCTGTCACGTGCGGTTCCCACTGCTAGCCCATCTGAGCCCGATCGTGGTTTCGGCTCAGGTTGACTTGCTCGTGATCGTCCTGCTGGCGAGAAGCTGAGAAACTTCAGATTTCCGTTGTGGATATGGGGTTGTCGGGTGGGTTTTGTCGGAACAGCACGGTAGGATCGAACACATGTTCGAGATGATCGATCCGTCCGACGACCAGCACCCGGCCGACCCGCCGGTGCCGGCCGACGACGGGCCGATCCCGGACGATGACCTCGCCGACGACGACGACGGGCTGATCCCGGTCGACGACATCGCCGACGATGCCTGGCTGGACCCGGCGGTGCAGGACCAGGCCGCCCAGGTGGTCACCGACCTGGAGGACCAGCTGGCCGCGGAGGAGTTTGCCGTCCTGGACGCCGACGGCACGCTGGCGGAGGCCGACGCGGTCCGGATGGCGGTGATCCGGGCCGAGACCCGGCTGCTGGAGGTGGCCGCCCACTGGGCAGACCTGCATGGCGTGTTGGACGGGCCGACGGGGATGCCCGGCTGTGAACGTCTGATCCGGTTGGGTGGGGACGGCACGCCGGAGGTTGCCGAGTTCGCGGTAGCCGAGCTCGGTGTGGTGCTGCGGGTCGGCGACACTGCTGCGGTCCGGCTGATCGCCGACGCCCTCGACCTGCGACACCGACTGCCCAGACTGTGGGCGATCGTGCAGGCCGGTGGGGTTGAGGTGTGGCGGGCCCGTCAGGTCGCCGACCGCACCCGCAAACTCACCCGCGAAGCGGCCGCCACGGTGGACGCGCAGATTGCGGCCCTGGCCGGCACCCTGACCGGGCGCCGGCTGAGCCAGCTGGTGACCAAGGCGATCCTGGAAGCCGACCCACCGAAGGCGCTCTCGGACGCGGAGCAGGCGAAGGCCGACTCCGGCGTGTTCCTCAGTCCCGAGGTCGAGCACGGCTACGCGACCATGATCATCAAGGCCACAGCAGGCGACGTGGCAGCGTTCGACCAGGCCCTCGACGTAGTGGCCCGGGCGTTGAAGACCCTCGGAGACCCCGACGGCCCCGACCAGCGCCGGGCCACCGCGGTCGCCATCCTGGCCGACCCGACCACCGCCCTAGACCTGATCACCCAAGCCGACACGAAACGCCAAGCCGAGTCCGACGCGGCCGCAGCCCGTAGGGGAGGCAACACCGACCTGGCCGACACCCTCGAGCAGAAGGTCGACCGGCGGCAGTTCGTGTTCGGCCCCGCCGTCGTGTACTACCACCTGACCAAGACCCAGGTCGACGCCATTCTGGGCGGCCACCCCCACGCCGGCGCCGGCGTTGGGCGGGTCGAG
>JBBRYD010000200.1:0-5601 GCA_038238065.1 Propionibacteriales bacterium
GGCCTGGGCGATCGGGTCGCCTACTACTTCGAGGGTGAGCCCGGCGACACCCGCGCCATCACGTACCAGCAGCTGACCGACGAGGTCTGCCAGGCCGCCAACGCTCTGATCGAGCTGGGCGTCAAGGCCGGTGACCGGGTCGCCATCTATCTGCCGATGATCCCCGAGGCCGTCGTCGCCATGCTGGCGTGTGCCCGGATCGGCGCCCCCCACACGGTCGTCTTCGGTGGCTTCTCCGCCGACGCCTTGTCGTCCCGGGTCCGAGACTGTGGCGTCGAGATCATCATCACCGCCGACGGCGGCTTCCGCCGGGGTGCTCCGTCGGCCCTCAAGCCGGCGGTCGACGAGGCGCTCAGGTCCTGCCCGGACGTCCGCAACGTGCTGGTCGTCCAGCGGACCCACACCGACACCGAGATGACCACGGGCCGCGACCTCTGGTGGCACGAGTTCGTCGGCGGCCAGTCGACCGATCACACCCCGGAGATGTTCCCCGCCGAGCATCCGCTCTACATCATGTACACCTCCGGCAGCACCGGTAAGCCGAAGGGCATCCTGCACACCACCGGCGGCTACCTGGTCGGTACCGGGTACACCACCTGGGCCACGTTCGACCTCAAACCCGACACCGACATCTACTGGACCGCCGCAGACATCGGCTGGGTGACCGGCCATTCGTACCTGGTCTACGGCCCGCTGATCAACGGCGTCACCAGCGTGATGTACGAGGGGACGCCCGACACCCCGCACCAGGGCCGGTGGTGGGAGCTGATCGAGAAGTACAAGGTGAGCATCCTCTACTGCGCCCCCACCGCGATCCGCACCTTCATGAAGTGGGGCTCCGAGATCCCTGACAAGTTCGACCTCTCCTCCCTGCGCATCCTCGGGTCGGTGGGCGAACCGATCAACCCGGAGGCCTATATCTGGTATCGGCGGGTCATCGGTGGCGACCGTACCCCAGTCGTCGACACCTGGTGGCAGACGGAGACGGGGATGCAGATGATCTCTCCGATGCCGGGCGTCACCGAGGGCAAGCCGGGCGCGGCCATGACCGCGGTCCCCGGTGTCCAGGTCGAGGTGGTCAACGACGAGGGGATCCCCGTGCAGAACGGGTCCGGGGGCTACCTGACCATCACCAAACCGTGGCCGGCCATGCTCCGGACCATCTGGGGCGACGACCAGCGGTTCAAGGAGACCTACTGGTCGCGCTTCCCCGGCATGTACTTCGCCGGTGACGGAGCCAAGAAGGACGACGACGGCGACCTCTGGCTGCTCGGCCGGGTGGACGACGTGATGAACATCTCCGGCCACCGGCTGTCCACGACCGAGATCGAGTCCGCGCTGGTCTCCCACCCCAAGGTGGCCGAGGCCGCGGTGGTCGGCGCGGCCGACGCCACCACGGGGCAGGCCATCGTGGCCTTTGTGATCCTGCGCAGCGAGGCGGGCAACGGCGGCCCCGATGTGGTGCAGGAGCTGCGGAACCACGTTGCCAAGGAAATCGGTGCCATCGCCAAGCCGCGCCAGATCATGGTGGTCGAGGAGCTGCCCAAGACCCGTTCCGGCAAGATCATGCGGCGGCTGCTGCGCGACATCGCCGAGAACCGTGAGCTCGGCGACGTGACCACCCTGACCGATGACTCGGTGATGAACCTGATCAAGGAGAACCTGGCCGCCAGCGCAGCCTCGGACGACTGATCGGAGTCTTGCCGCGCCGGTCGTCGCCGTGGTGACCGGTCGGTGACCAGGGCGCTAGGCTTTCGGCAGTTTCGCACGAGCACGCACTTCGACAGGCTCAGCACAACGCGCGCCGCTAGGCGCGAGAGGAGAACAGGGCGATGGCAGACTCACCAGCCGTGGGCGACATCATCAAGGGCATCACCGACGACGTGAAGCAGCTGGTCCAGGGTGAGATCGAGCTCGCGAAGGCGGAGCTGATCCCCTCGGCCAAGAAGGCAGGCATCGGTGCCGGCCTGTTCGGTGGTGCCGGATACTTCGGCATCAACGGGCTGACTCTGCTCTACGTCGCGGCTGCGCTGGGCATCTACGCTCTCGGGCTGTCGCTGTGGCTGTCCTTCCTCATCGTGGCCGTGGCACTGCTGCTGCTCGCCGGGGTGCTGGCGCTGATCGGACTCAGCAACGTGAAGAAGGTCAAGGGTCCGGACAAGACCATCGCCCAGGCCCAGACGACGATCGCCGAGGTGAAGGGGGCCGTCCAGCACGGCATCGCCGCGGCCAATGCTCCGCAGATCGAGGGCAGGGTCGTCAACAACAGGGCGATCAACCACTGACGTTGAGACCTCGGGACGTGGCACTCGGCCAGTGACCTGACGTGGCGGGTGCGGGTGTCCGCGACATCCTGATCGAGGGCCCGTGGCGGCACCGCGACATCGCGGCCAACGGCGTCCGTTTCCACGTGGCCACCGGCCTGTCGTTCAGTCCGAAGCGGCCTCTGGTGCTGCTGCTGCACGGGTTCGGCGAGTTCTGGTGGGCCTGGCGCCACCAGATCCCCGCGCTGGACGTGGCCGGGTACAGCGTGGCGGCGATGGATCTGCGTGGCTACGGGGCCAGCGACAAGACGCCCCGAGGGTACGACCCGCAGACCACCGCCTTCGACGTGGCCGGGGTGGTCCGCAGTCTGGGCTTCCGGAGCGCGGTCATCGTGGGACACGACTGGGGCGGGATGGCTGCCTGGTCGACCGCCGCCTTCGCCGCTGAGCTGGTCCGCGGACTGGTGAGCGTGGCCGCCCCCCATCCCCTCGCCTTCCCGTGGCGACACGGCCTGCGTCAGCTGGCGTTCTTCCAGGTCCCGCTGTTCCCCGAACGGG
Organism: Propionibacteriales bacterium; assembly: GCA_038238065.1. GTDB lineage: Bacteria > Actinomycetota > Actinomycetes > Propionibacteriales > Propionibacteriaceae > Microlunatus. Next base: position 2,823 of record JBBRYD010000200.1, read on the forward strand.
CGATCATGGCCGACGACGGCGCCTACATCGAACAGCTGCTGCGGAGTCGGGCCGCACCGGGAAGCGCCTTTCTGTCCACCGAGGACGCCCGGCACTACCGGGATGCGCTGATGCTGTGGCCGAGCCCGCACTGCGCGCTGGAATATCAGCGGATGTTCGTCCGCGACCAGCTACGGGGCGCCGGGTTGACCTACCGGCGGGCGCTGCATCGGCCGCTGGAGGCGCCGCTGCTCTCGGTGCACGGACAGGCCGATCCGCTGGTCCCCGTGTCGGCGATGGCCGCGGCCGAGACGTACGTCCACGCCCGGCACGAGCTGGTCAGCCTGCCGGGAGTCGGCCACCTGCCGCACGAGGAGGCCCCGGCGGCCGTCAACGCGATCCTGCTCAGCTGGCTAGCAGATGGTCCATGACCCGCATGGCGTTGGCGAAGATGGTCAGCACCGGGTTGACGCCCCCGTTGGTCACCTGCAGCGACCCGTCGACCACGTGCAGGTTGTCGTGGCCCCACACCAACCCGTACGGGTCGGTCACCGAATGCGCCGGATCGGTGCCCATCCGGGCCGTCCCGCCCTGGTGCTGACCGCTGCTCGGGCCGCTCGCGTCCGGCCGTCGGCTCCACTGGCTGACCGTCTTCCCGCCGCTGGCCGCCAGCCACTCCGCCGCGCGGTCGCTCATGAACCGCTGGGCCCGATGGTCCTCTGCGTGCAGGGTCCCGCTGAGCTGGACCACCGGGACGCCGAACCGGTCGCGCACCCCCGGGTCGAGGCGGACCCGGGCCTCGGCTGAGGTCATCTCCTGGATCGGCCCGACCACCCGCTGCATCCGCGGCACCAGATGGCGCATTCCCTCCTTCACCGCGACACCGTGCAAGCCCAGCAATCCGGCGGCGTTGAGGTAGCCGAAGTTGCCGAGCGGCGTGGGCACGAACTCGTTGGCCAGCATGCCGCCACCGACGATGCCGGCGTTGTGGTGGCGGAAGTCGTTGGTCGAGATGCTCGGACCCGGACCGACGTAGTCGTTCACCACGTCGTCGAAGACAGCCAGCGCGCCCGCATAGAGGTGTCCCTGCAGGTGTCGACCGACCTGGTCGGTGTTGTTGCCGAGGCCGTCAGGCTCACGGTCGCTGGGGCTGTGCAGCAACAGCCGGGCCGTCTCGGTCGCCCCCGCGGACACGATCACCTCCTCCGCGCTGACCGTCGATCGCCACACACTGCCGCCGACGTCTCCGACGACCAGCACCCCGGTCACCCGGCCCCGGCCGTCGGTGAGGATCCGCTCGGCACGAGCCCCCGTCAGCATGGACAGCCGACCGGTGGCGCTCGCTCGATGCAGCACGGTGTTCTGGCTGCCGTTCTTGGCCTCGACCGGGCAGGCGAAACCCACGCACTGCGAGCAGCGTGCGCACGCGGGCCGCCCACCGTACGGTCGGGAGTTGATGGCCAGTGGTACCGGTGCCGTGCTGAAGCCGAGTCGCTTGGCACCCTGCTCCAGCAACAGTCCGGGCGTGGTCTGCCCCATCGGCGGCATCGGGTACGGCCGGGAGCGTCGTACGCCGGAGGAGTCACCCTCGGTCGACCCGCTGACTCCCAGCTCGTACTCGGCCCGGGTGTAGAAGGGCTCCAGGTCGTCGTAGCTGATCGGCCAGTCGGCCAGCGAGCTGCCCTCGGGCACGCCGTAGGTGCTGGCCATCGAGAAGTCCTCGGGCATGAACCGCCACGCCTGCGCGCCGTAGACGCGGGTGCCGCCGCCGACCGTGTTGGCGTTGCTGCCCCAGCGCGGATCACTGGCCGCCAAGGCGATGGTCCGACCGTCGAAGAACAGCGTCCGGGGGTTGTCGGTGGACGACGCAAGCGTGCGGTGGTCGAAGCCCACGTCGGTGCGAGCGTTCCGCAGGTGGTCTCGGGCCAGGAAGTCGTTCTCGGGGAAGTCGCCGCGCTCGATCAGCAGCACGGTCCGTCCGGCCTCCGTCAGTGCGCAGGCGGCCACGCCGCCACCGGCACCTGACCCGATGACGATGGCGTCGTAGCGGTCATTCAGCTGGTCGCGGCGGATCACCGCGCGGCGGTCCTGACCGGGTACGGTCTCCGCCGGCCAACCGCCCACCGGGTCCCTGCTCCAGCCGAGCATCCGCCAGGAGACCGCCTCTCGGTTGCCTCCGTTGGTCGGATCGGCGTAGAAGCCCGCCTGGACGAGAGCCGCGAACCACTCGTAGTCGGCGTCTCCGAGCAGCGAGTCCAGCACCGCCAGCTGCCGTGCTGCTTCGAGGTCGGAGAACGCGACGTCCGGCGGACAGGCATGCTGCACGAGCTGGAGGACGTCGGTGATCCGGGTCCGCCACTCCGGCCGCTCCTCGACCAGCACCCGGGACAGGAAGTCCAGACCGCCGGCCTCCGATGCCGACGGGTAACCGTCGGCCGGGATGATCGCGTCGACCAGCGCACTCAGCTCGCGGTCGCCATGAAGGTCGGAGTCCTGGGGGCCTGACATCAGGTCAGGCCCGCAGATAGATGCGGGACTCCCAGGGGAGCAGTGACCAGCCGACGGACGCCGGATGGGTGGCCAGCAGGACCTGGGCACCGGTGATGTCCGGGACCGAGGCCGCAGCGACCTCCGCCGTTGACGAGGAGAAGTTGGCCAGCACCAGCAGCGACGCGTCTTCACGGGTGCGGGTGAAGGCGAAGATCTGCTCGTCGTCGGGCAACAGCAGCGTGAACGTGCCGTCGACCACCACCGGTTGCTCGTGTCGGAGCCGGATCAGCCGGCGGTAGTGGTGGAAGAC
>JBBRYD010000201.1:0-5569 GCA_038238065.1 Propionibacteriales bacterium
GTCCCAGGTGATGCCGTCGAACGTCGGGAGCGGGGCACCGGTCGGGTCCGTCTCGGCGATCAGGGTGACCCGCTTGGCGCGGTCGGACTCGTCGAGGTTCACGCGGGTCACGTAACCGCGCGGCGCGCCCTCGTGACCCTGGTACAGGTAGTGCTTGCCGTTGAGCACCAGGTAGACGTTCTTGTCCGGCTCCGTCTTGTACGCCTCCTTCGGGTCCTGCGTCAGCGGACCGCCCGGCGTCTTCGAGGTGTTGTAGCCGTAGTAGGTGATGCCGGAGGCCTCGTCGGCGTTGGTGAGACGCAAGCCGCCCCACGCCACCGAGCTGGACGTCAGACCGGAGCCGAGTGCATTGTTCTCCACTCCGAACCGAACGTTGGCGGGTACTCCGCCTTGCGTGAACGAGTCGTACTTGGACCCCGATGCCGGCGCCACGAGCAGGGCAGTCGCTCCGACTCCGGCGCCGGTCATCACCATCGACTTCTTCGTGATCATGTAATTGCACTCCTCAGGGGGGAACCGACCCAACCGGCCGGACTTCTGTGCCCCAACGTGTCGAGGCGTGGTGGCGTAGCCGTGGCAGCAAGACAGACGATTTGCTACGAGTTCGTGAACAGCCGGTGTCCGTGAGACCCAGGAAACCCCTGTCCGCGGCGCCATGTCCAGCGGCCGGGTGTCATGATCGGTCCATGGACGTCGCCTCAATCCACTCCCTCGCCGATGACCAGCTGTCCCGCGCGACCGACGCCGCCAGCGGCCGCAGCTCCACCCGGGTGTACGGTCGCCCGTCGGCCCGACTGCGCCAGACCCTGGTCGCGCTGGCCGAGGGCCGGAAGATGGGCGAGCACAAGAGCCCTGGTGACGCGTCCCTTCTCTGCCTGCAGGGACAGGTTGTCGTCCATGCCGGCAACGCGACAGCTGAGCTCGGTCCTGGTGACTTGCTCGCGCTTCCTCCACAGCGGCACGACGTCGAGGCCCTGACCCCTGCTGTCCTGCTGCTGACCGTCTCGCACTGAGCTCCACCGCTCTGTCGCCCCTGGCTGGTTGGCTGATGCGATGGGTGTGACACCGGGAGTCCCCGACGACACCGCCCTCGGGCGGGCCCGCGCTCGTCGCTGGTGGGTCACCGGCCGCCGCGTCCGCTCGGTCGCGCGTGCAGGGTCGTTCGTCGACGACGTCGGTCTGGCGCTGCTGTTCCCATCCGAGCGACTGATGCTCCCGTCCCTGTGGGAGGCCGTCGCCGCCGAGGACGCGGAGCCCTTCGCGACGGGCATGGACGACGACGAGCAGCGGGTCTGGGCATGGAAGGACGAGCTGCCCCGACGCGGACTCGCGTGGTACGGCAGCTTCGTCGGGGGTCGAGGCTCCTTCGTGTCACCTGCGTTGCTGAGACTGCTCTATCCGGCGTACGGCGACGAGACCGACCATGAACACGTGGCGCTCTCGCCCACGGCTCACGAGATCGCGGCTGCCCTGATGAACGGGCCGCTGCCGAGTGCCACACTGCGGGTCCTGGTCGGCGACCGCAACCGCTACCAGCGCAGCGTGACAGAGCTGCAGCGGAGTCTGCTCGTGACCAACGCCGGCACCGCGGAGCAGGCGTCCGGCTGGCCGTCGTCGGTCCTTGACCTGACCTGCCGCAGGTTCGACGTCGGCGGCGGCTACGACAAGTCGGTGGCCGCCCGGCTGTTCCTCCAAGTGGTCCTGGAGTGTGCGGCCGGTGACCTGGCCCGGGCCTTCCGCTGGCCGGTGACCGAGGCCCGGAGCTGTCTCGACGCCCTCGTCGAGTCCGGTCACGCCGTCGCCGCGGACCGGACGTATCGGAGTGCGTCCCTGGTCTGACCCGACGTCGGTGACCACCACCGGCTGCTGGGCCTGTGACGCCGCGCGGCAGGATGGGCGGCGATGTCCGACGCTGCCCCGGCCCCGCTCGTGTCCCGGGTGCCGTCCGACCCCACGCCTGACGCGTTGTACGACGCGTTCGAGTCCTGGACGTCGGAACAAGGGCTGACCCTCTACCCGACCCAGTCCGAGGCATTGATCGAGATCGTCGACGACGCCCACGTCATCCTGGCCACGCCCACCGGCTCGGGGAAGTCTCTGGTGGCCGCCGGTGCCCACTTCGCCGCGCTCGCTCACGGACACCGCAGCTACTACACGGCGCCGATCAAGGCGCTCGTGTCGGAGAAGTTCTTTGCCCTGTGCGACATGTTCGGCGCGGACAACGTCGGCATGCTGACCGGCGACGCCGCCGTGAACCCGACTGCGCCGATCATCACCGCGACTGCCGAGGTGCTGGCCAACGTCGCCCTGCGCGAAGGTGCCGATGCCGACATCGGTCTCGTCGTGATGGACGAGTTCCACTTCTATTCAGAGCCAGACCGGGGCTGGGCCTGGCAGGTGCCACTGCTGGAGCTGACCGGGGCTCAGTTCGTGCTGATGTCGGCGACCCTCGGCGACATGACCCGCTTTCGCGACGACCTGACGCGGAGGACCGGGCGGCGTACGACCATCGTCGCCTCGGCCGAGCGGCCCGTCCCGCTGCTCTACTCCTACGTCACGACGCCGATCCACGAGACTCTCGAAGAGCTGCTCACCACGCACCAGGCGCCTGCGTACGTCGTGCACTTCACCCAGGCGGAGGCGATCGAGCGGGCGCAGGCACTGTCGTCTCTGAAGGTCGCCACCCGGGAGGAGCGAGACCGGATAGCGGAGTTGATCGGTGACTTCCGCTTCGCGGCGGGCTTCGGCCGCACGCTCAGCCGGCTGATCCGGATGGGGATCGGCGTTCATCACGCCGGGATGCTGCCGCGCTACCGGCGGCTCGTCGAGACACTCGCCCAGGCCGGGCTGCTCAAGGTCATCTGCGGGACCGACACGCTCGGCGTCGGGATCAACGTGCCGATCCGGACCGTGGTGCTGACGGGGCTGGCCAAGTACGGCGGCACCCGGGTGCGGCACCTCAGCGCCCGCGAGTTCCACCAGATCTCCGGCCGGGCCGGACGGGCGGGCTTCGACACTGTCGGGTCGGTGGTCGTGCAGGCGCCGGAGCACGAGGTCGAGAACGCCCGTCTGGTCCGCAAGGCCGGCGACGACCCGAAGAAGCTCAGGCGAGTGCAGCGCAAGAAGCCGCCCGACGGGTTCGTCAACTGGACCGAGAAGACGTTCGAGCGCCTGGTCGCCGCCGAGCCCGAGCCGCTGACCTCGAGCTTCGCTGTGACGCACGCGATGCTGCTCAACGTCATCGCCCGGCCCGGCGACCCGTTCGTCGCGATGCGTCAACTGCTCACCGACAACCACGAGGACCAGGCGGCCCAGCGGCGTCACATCCGGCACGCCGTCGAGATCGCCCGGTCGCTGCTCGCTGGTGACGTGGTGGTGCGCCTCCCCGAGCCCGAGCCGGACGGGCGCGGCGTACGCCTGACCGTCGACCTGCAGCCGACCTTCGCGCTCGACCAGCCGCTGTCGGCGTTCGCCATCGCGACGCTCGGGCTGCTCGACCAGGACTCCCCCACCTACGCGCTGGACGTCGTGTCTGTGATCGAGGCGACGCTGGAGGACCCGCGGCAGGTGATTGCCGCCCAGCTGAACAAGGCGCGCGGCGAGGCGGTGGCGGCGATGAAGTCCGAAGGGATCGAGTACGACGAGCGGATCGAGCTGCTCGACGAGGTCACCCACCCCAAGCCGCTCGTCGAGCTGCTCGAGGCGGCGTACGAGACCTACCGCACGGGACACCCGTGGGTGGCCGACCACCCGCTTCGGCCGAAGTCCGTGGTGCGGGACATGTACGAGCGGGCGATGACGTTTGTGGAGTACGTCGGCTTCTACAGCCTGGCCAGGTCCGAGGGCTTGGTGCTGCGCTACCTCACCGACGCCTACCGCGCGTTGCGCCACACGGTCCCGGAGTCGGCGCGCAACGACGAGCTCGAGGACTTCATCGCCTGGCTCGGCGAGCTCACCCGGCAGGTCGACTCCTCCCTGCTCGACGAGTGGGAGAAGCTCGCGGCCGGCGACGACGTCTCGGCCCAGGACCTGGTCCGGCCGCCTCTGGACAGCGAGGTGCGGCCGGTCACCGGCAACCCGCGCGCGTTCCGGGTGCTGGTGCGCAACGCGATGTTCCGTCGAGTCGAGCTTGCGGCCCGGCGGGACTGGGCGGCGCTGGGCGAGCTGGACGCCGAGGCCGGGTGGTCCGCCGAGGACTGGCAGGGCGCCATGGCGGCGTACTGGGAGGAGCACCGGGTGCTGCTCACCGATGCCGACGCGCGCGGCCCGGGTCTGCTCGTCGTCGATGAGAGCTCGGAGCCGAGGGTCTTGCGGGTGCGGCAGATCCTGCACGACCCCGAGGGCTTCCACGACTGGGCGCTGCTCGCCGCGGTGGACCTGGCCGCCTCCGACGAGGCCGGTTACGCCGTGGTCCACCTGGACGAGATCGTCGGCGGCTAGTTGTATGAGGGCCGGAGGTTGGTGACACCGGTCTTGAGTCGAGATGCTGGCGGCTGGCCGCCCGCGGCGCTGTGGGGTCGATGGTAGTTGTAGTGGATGTTCCACACGCCGATCGCGGCTGATCGCTCGTCCTCGCGGGCGTACTCGCGGGCGTAGAGCAGCTCCTCGGCGAGGATGCGCTGGTAGCGCTCCACCTTCCCGTTGTGCTTGGGCGTGAAGGGCTTGGTCTTCTTGTGTCGGGTCCGGTTGCCGACGATGCGGGCGAAGTCGCCGGAGCGGTAGCAGGCACCGTTATCGGTGACGACCCGGTGGATGTGGGTGATGCCGTGCGCGGCGAACCACACCTTGGCCCGGGCCAGGAACGCGGCCGCAGTCTTGCCCTTCTCATCAGGCAGCGGCTCGGTATAGGCGAGTCGGGAGAACCCGTCCACGATCGAGTGCAGGTAGACGTAGCCACGCTTCGCACCGGCGGTCTTGGCCCGGTCGACTGTGCGGTGTTGGTCGGAGTCACGGCCGTGGATACGCCAGCCGCCGCCGTCGGGGATCCGGCCCACCTTCTTCACGTCCAGGTGGGCCATGTGTCCAGGCCAGCGGGCGGTGATCTTGCCCGGCTTGCGGTTGCTGTCCCCGCACGGGTCGAGGAACCGCCGGCGGCCCAGGCCGAGTCGGTCCAGGTGCCGGGTCACGGTGCGACGGTTGATCTCGAACCCGCCATCGGCCAGCTCGTGGGTGATCCGTTGCGCCGACCACTTGTTGTCCCGCCGCCAGGTCTCGATCTGGGCGATCACCGCCGCCGGGGTCGCGTTCGGACTCTCGTGCGGTGTCGAGGACCTGTCGTGCAGGCCGAGGTCGCCGTGGCGGCGCCAGCGGTTGACCCACTTGGAGGCACAGGCACGCGAGATCCCCATCTCGGCGGCCACGTGGGCGATCGGCCGGCGCTGGCAGCGCCGCACCAGACGCAGCCGGCCTTCATAGGACAGCGGGGCATTACGGTGAGACACGAGAGCAGGTCCTTTCGCTGGCTTCAGACGGATGAGTTGCTATGGCGCTACACATCCTTGCCGCGGAGGGCCTGCCCTTCTGCTACCTCAGCCTCACCGGCCCGTCCTCAACGTCCTGCCCCGCAACA
>JBBRYD010000202.1:0-5497 GCA_038238065.1 Propionibacteriales bacterium
CTGCTCTCCCACGGGGAGGTCGCGTGCAGTCCGCCATGCCTCGGCGAAGGCGGCCACCCCAACGGGTCGGTCTGCCGGGGATGGCTGGCAGGCGTGTTGGACGACCGCTGCGACTGTTCGTGGACCGCGGAAGTCCTCGGCCCGCTCGGTCAAATGAGTTCCGAAGTGCCAGACGAGCCGGCCGAGATTGAGGACGGTGGTGCGTCCGTCGATGAGCGCTCCGTGCTCGAACTCTTCGGGTGCCATGAATCTCGTCGAGCCGAACATCCGGCCCATGTCGTTGACGCTGGGGCTGCGGCGGTAACTGTCGAGGTCAATGACGGTCAGCGCTGCCGTGGTGAAGTCGACGATCAGACAGCCGTCGTAAAGGTCGCAGGCAACCCAGCCGGCCGCCGCGAGTGCCACATGAAGATCTATCAGGACATCGAAAACGCCGAACAGCTGATCTGCTGAAAGGTCTGCGAACCGCTGGTACGCCGACGCCGGGTCGTCACGGGTGTCTCGGGCGACCCCGACAAGCTCTCCCCGTGCAGCTTCATAGACCAGAGCCGGACCAGAGGGAGACTCGATGACGTTGAGCAGCCGGGCCAGCGCGGGATGACGACAGGAAGACGCAAGGTCGGTGGCGCTGCGCAGGAGGCTGACTCGCCCCTCGTGGTCCAGGTAGGGAGCGGGAGATCCCACGGCCGGCGGGCTGATTGCGCCTGCCGTTTTCACGAAGAGGCGTCGCACCCCGACGTCAACGAGCCAGGAGACGTTGCCGGAGTCCTGGGTGAACTGGCCGAACTCTGCGACTACGGTCCCATGCCGCCGGACGTAGACCTCGGGGTCCTCGGCGATGGCCGTGACGGTCAGCAGCTCGGACATCCTGAGACGGTATCCGAGGATCTGCCGGGTCAGTCGCGGGGCGTCAGCACGCAGAACTCGTTGCCCTCGGGGTCGGCCAGCACGACCCAGCCCGCGTCGTCGCCCTGCCGCACATCGACCCGGATGGCGCCGAGACCTTCCAGCCTGGCCACCTCGGCCGCCTGGTCGTCCTCGGCCCGCGGGGCCAGGTCGATGTGCAGCCGGTTCTTGATCTGCTTGTCTTCGGGCACCCTGACGAAGACAAGTCCCGGCCCCCGCTCTTCGACCGGGATGTCCCGCGTGGTGTCCAGCGCGTGCGGCGGCACGATCACCACCTCGTCGTCGGCCTCGTAGGCAATCCGCCAGTCGAGCACCTCGGCCCACCACCTGGCCTGCGCTGCAATGTCGTGGCAGTCCACGACCACGGTGTACCACCGCACGCTCATGTCGTCCTCCGTCTGATCCGTCGTCTGACCGAGACTAGACGCGGCCCCCGACATCCGCCGTACGGCCAATGTCAAGGAAGTGCTTGACATTGGTTCGACACGTCACGCAAGATGTCAAGCATGTCCTTGGAGAGCGCCGACGCAGTACCGAACCCCGACCCCGACTCGCCCGAGCCGACCGCGCGTCGGGTCCTCGACGACCCGCGGGTGCTCCGCGCGTTCGCCCATCCGCTCCGGCTCACCCTGCACCGACTGCTGCTTCGCGAAGGGATCTGCTCGGCCGCATACGCCGCTCGCGAGACGGGGATCAGCCAGGCACTGGCCAGCCACCATCTCCACCAGCTGGAGAAGTACGGCTTCGCCGAGCAGCTGGTCGGCAAGGACCGACGGGAGCGGCCATGGCGTGCGCTGACGAGCTCAACGACCTGGCTCGGCGCGGACGCCACCCCTCGCGGCGCCGTGGCCGCCGACCTGCTCGAGCAGACCCTGGCTGAGCAGGCGGTCTCTCATCTGCTGAGCTGGCAGCAGCGGCGCCGAGAGCCCGAGCAGGCGGACTGGCACGACGTAGCCGGGCTTGATACCACTCTGCTCTATCTCTCGAGTGATGAGGCCGACGCGCTGGGGAAGGCGTTCGAGGCGCTGTGTCGCCCGTACCTTCGTCGGCGGGTCGACCCGAACCGGTCCTCCGATGAGCTGACTCCCGTCGAGATCACTGTGTTGCTCGTCCCGCTTGCGCCGACGGCGAGCGGCTCCTGACGTGTGGGCGCTCTGGAGGCTGTTGGCCGCCAACCGGGACTACCGCGTTCTCGTCTCGGCAGGGCTCATCTCGCTCATTGGCGACTACGCGCTGGGTGTGGGCCTGACGTTCCTCGTCTACCAGATCACCGGTTCGACGCTCGCGTCCGGCGGCATGCTGCTCGCCGCCTTCCTGCCGTCCATCCTGCTCGGGTCGCTCGCCGGCGTCATGGTCGACCGTTGGGACCGTCGTACGACGATGATCGTCGCCAACGTCCTGCAGGTAGCCGGACTGGTGCCGCTGCTCGCCGTGCACGACTCCAGCACGATCTGGGTCGTCTACCTGGTCGGTGCCTACCAAGGATGTGTGGAGCAGTTCTTTGGGCCGGCCGAACAGGCGCTGATCCCTCATCTGGTGGCGCCCGAGGACCTGGTCGGGGCCAACGGCGTCAACGCGCAGATGCGCAATCTGGCAAGACTGGTCGGCTCCGCGATCGGCGGGATCATGGCGAGTGCCGGGGGCGTCTCCGCCCTCGCGTTCTTCGACGGCGGGTCGTTCGTCATCGCCGCCGGGCTGCTGAGCCGGATCGCGTACCGGCCGTCAACCGCCGAGCCGACGACCGACGAGCATGCCTCGGTGGGCTCGTTCTCCCGCCTGGTGGCGGAGTGGCGGGCGGGTCTCCGGACTTGTCTCAATAGTCGGTCGCTGCTGGTCATCTTGGTCTTCATGTCGATCACCCAGATGGGCGAGGGCATCATGGGCACGCTGTTCGCGCCGTTCGTGAAGGACGTGCTTCATGGCACTGGGTCCGAGTATGGCCTGATCGTGGGCATCCAGGGCGTCGGCGGCATCATCGGCGGGCTGGCGGTCACCGCCGCCGGGCATCGGTGGAGCGCCTACACGTTGTTCGGCTGCGGGGCCGTCGTGTTCGGCTTCGTCGACCTCGTGCTGTTCCTCTACCCCTTGGTGCTCTCGGGGGTGATCCCCGCCTTGGTGTGCATGCTGGTGGTCGGCGTCCCCGGCGCCTGCACGATCGCCGGCATGATGACGACGTTCCAGACCATGACGACCGACGAGTTCCGTGGTCGCGTCTTCGGCGCCATGACTGCCGTCGGGGGCGCCGCGGTGCTGGTCGGGATCGGCTTGGCAAGCTGGCTGGGGGAGACCGTCGGAATCGTGCCGATCATCGCGATCCAGGGCGGTGGGTACGTCGCGGGAGGGGTCATGGTCCTCCTGGCGCTGCGCGGCAGTGCGGCGACGGCGGTGCATGTGGATGTGGTGCAGGTGGACGAGGGGCAGGCGGGCACGGGCGAGGAGCCTGGCCGGGTGGAGGCACCCGGCGACCTCACCGCCGGCGCCGTCGTCCGCGACTGATCACCCGCCGGGGTTCGCCCCTGTGTGGACTGAGCTTCCGTGTGCTGAGGCGGTGTGGCCCTCGATGATTTGCCGGGTTGACGTGGCAAGCCTCCTCGACACCCGGCAGATTTGCCGCGTGGTGGGGGTACTTGCCGGGTTTACGTGGCAAACACCCGCCGGGCCGACGCAGGGCGCGGTGGGTAGCGTGCGGAGGGTGTCCTCTCCACTCCCGTTCGCGAGCGCTTCGGACGGGTACGACGCCCAGCTGGTCCCACTCGAGGGCGGTTACAGCGGGGAGACCTACCTGTCCGGCGCCGGACCAGACCGGGCCGTCGTCCGCATCTACGCCCGCGAGCCGGGCCGGGCCGCGATCGACGCGAGCCTGCTCCGGCTGGTGCGCGGCCTGGTCCCGGTGCCGCAGGTGCTCGAGCTGCGCCACCCCACGGCGGACACCCCCGGGCTGCTCGTCACCGAGTACGTCGCAGGGGTCCGCCTCGACGTGGCGCTGGCCGAGCTCCCGGACTGGCTCGACCTGGCAGCGGTGGGGCAGAGCGTCGGTCGGGTGCTCAACGCCCTGGCGGGGATGCCGTTCCTGCGCCCCGCGATGTTCGCCGACGCCGATCTCACACTGTCGACCGAAGGGCTGCCGGGTGATCTCCAGACCTGGGCCGAGCGCCTGCGCAGCAGCGGCCGGCTGTCGACCTGGCCGGGCTCGGACTGGGCGGCCCTGGTGGCCCTCATCGACCTCGCCGAGGACCTGATCGCCGACGACGCGGAGGTGCGGAAGGCCCGGACGGTGATGACCCACAGCGACGTCAACCCGAAGAACATCCTTGTCGACCCCGCGACGTCACAGGTGTCGGCAGTCATCGACTGGGAGTTCGCCCACGCGGGCTCGCCGTACGCCGACCTCGGGAACTTCTGCCGGTTCGAGCGTGACCCCCGGCTTGTCGAGCCGCTGCTCGCTACGCTCGGGTGCGTCGCTCCCGCCGGCCCGGAGCACCAGCTGAGGCTCGGCCGGGCGGTCGACCTCTGGGCACTGCTGGAGCTCGCGGGAAGACCGCGGCCAGGCCCGGTCTCGGATCTGGCGACCCAGCTTCTGCTGGGCCAGGCACGCTCGGGGAACCTCGACGCCTGGCCCTGGTCGACAAGCCGGGCGGTGCCCGACACGGCGGGCTAGCATAGCCGCTGAACAGGGCCCAGGTTGCCCGGTGGAGCGCGTACGCCGTATTCTGTGGCTTGCGCTTTGGGCCTGCATGACCTCAGACGGAGCAGGCTCGTGCTCGTAACTCTATCGACCAGGCCCTCGCTGGCCCGATTCTTCGGTGGGACGCGATCCATGGGCCTTCGGCGTGCCGGCACGACATCATCCATCCAACGGAGTTCCACATCCCTATGACGAGCAGCATCCAGGCCCCTCCAGCCGCACAGGAGACACCGCAGGTAGCGATCAACGACATCGGTTCGGCTGAGGACTTCCTGGCCGCCATCGACGCGACCATCAAGTACTTCGACGATGGCGACATCGTCGACGGCATCATCGTGAAGGTCGACCGGGACGAGGTCCTGCTCGACATCGGCTACAAGACCGAGGGCGTCATCCCGTCCCGCGAGCTGTCGATCAAGCACGACGTGGACCCGAGCGACGTCGTCGCGGTCGGTGACAAGGTCGAGGCCCTGGTCCTCCAGAAGGAGGACAAGGAAGGCCGTCTCATCCTGTCCAAGAAGCGCGCACAGTACGAGCGCGCCTGGGGCACCATCGAGAAGGTCAAGGAAGAGGACGGCGTCGTCTCCGGCACGGTCATCGAGGTCGTCAAGGGCGGCCTGATCCTGGACATCGGCCTCCGCGGCTTCCTGCCCGCCTCCCTGGTCGAGATGCGGCGGGTGCGCGACCTGCTGCCCTACGTCGGCCGGCAGCTGGACGCCAAGATCATCGAGCTGGACAAGAACCGGAACAACGTCGTGCTGTCCCGCCGGCAGTGGCTGGAACAGACCCAGTCCGAGGTGCGCAGCGAGTTTCTGGGCCAGCTGGCCAAGGGTCAGGTGCGCAAGGGCGTGGTGTCCTCGATCGTCAACTTCGGCGCTTTCGTCGACCTCGGTGGGGTGGACGGCC
>JBBRYD010000203.1:0-5431 GCA_038238065.1 Propionibacteriales bacterium
GCCGCCGCCTCGACCGAGTCCGTGGCGCTGACCAAGATCGACACGGTGGTGCTGACTCGCGTGGTCAGCCAGCCTGAGGACTACCGCTCGGGATCTGAGGCGGTCAACGAGACCTGGCTGTCGGTCGGTTGGGGTGCTGTTCGACGACTGGACCTCGAGCAGGCGACCTGCAGCGACCCCGAGTGCGAGGCGGACCACGGTTACACCGGGGCGCTGGTGGGTGATGACCTGACGGTCCGGGTCAGCGCGGCGATCGACGGACCTGATAGGGTCAACCGGCTGGTCCGCTTCGCCAGCACCCTGCAGCGCGTGGCTGCGGTATGACCGCTCGGCTGACCGCCGAGACTCCAGCAGCTGCCGCCGAGATGGTGATCCCGGCGTACGAGTCGTCGACCCTGTCCGACCTCACGCCGGGCATCGGTGCGCACCTCGGCGTGCCGGGATATGACCGCGATCCGCTCGAGCTGCCCAACGCGCAGCGGTACGTGGTCGTCCTGATCGACGGGCTGGGCTTCCATCTCGTCCGGCAGGCCATCCGGGAGGCGCCCTACCTGGCCTCGCTGCTGGGCGACGCCACCGCGATCACCTCAGGCATCCCCAGCACGACGGTGACCAGCCTGGCCAGCCTCGGCACCGGGCTGCCGCCGGGCCAGCACGGCATGGTGGGCTACACCTCACGCGTCCCGGGCACCGGCGAGATCCTGAACGCGCTGACCTGGGACTCGGCGGTGGTGGCGCGGGCCTACCAGCCGAAACCGACCTTCTTCGAACGGGCCACCGCGGCCGGCGTGGCCGTCAGCTCGGTGGCGGTGGACCGGTTCCAGGTCAGCGGGCTGACCCAGGCGGCGCTCCGGGGTGCCGACTTCGTCGGCTTCCAGCACGAGCACCAGGAGGAACAGCGGATCGGCCTCATCGTCGCGGCGGCGCAGCGGGGCGAACGCAGCCTGGTCTACGCCTACGAGCGCGAGCTCGACCACACCGGGCACGCGCTGGGCTGCGGCTCCGAGAGGTGGCTCGCGCACCTGTCCCGGATCGACGCCATGTGTGAGCGGCTGCGCGACGAGCTGCCTGACGACGTGCGGCTCATCATCACCGCCGACCACGGCATGGTCGACGTGCCGAAGAGCGCGCAGATCATCGCCGAGGACGAGCCCGAGCTGATGGTGGGGGTGTCCGCGCTGGCGGGGGAGGGGCGCTTTCGTCACGTGTACGTGGACCACGACGCGCCAGGCCGGGTGGCCCGCCGTTGGGCAGACCGGTTGGGCACCATGGCCTGGGTGAGGACCCGGGACGAAGCCATCGACGAGGGTTGGTTCGGGCCCGTCGACGGATCGATCCGCGAGCGGTACGGCCACGTCCTGGTGGCGATGCGCGACAGCTACGCCGTGATGACCCGGCAGTTCCCGCGCGAGCTCGAGCTGGTCGGGATGCACGGCTCCCTGACCCCGGTCGAGATGATGATCCCGCTCTTCCGCGACTGACGGAACCGGCTCCGGAGCTGCTTACGGCTGCCTTACCGTAGATGCGGGATGTCGTGACCGGTGACCGCCCGGTGACATAGTCGGCCAGGTGAGCATCACCGAACAAGAGCAGGAACGGCACCCGGCACCGTGGCCGTCGACCGTCGGCCAGTCGGAGACCGTGTTGCTAAACCGGCTCCGTCGTGGGGACGAGCAGGCCTTCGTCGAGGTGGTGCAGCGGTGGTCACCGACGATGATCCGGGTCGCTCGGACACACGTCTCCACCGACGCCTCGGCCCAGGAGGTGGTCCAAGACACCTGGTTGGCCGTGGTCGGGGGACTTCGTACGTTCGAGGGCCGCTCCTCCATCCGCACCTGGTTGTTCGGGATCCTGGTCAACCTGGCGAAGTCGCGTGGGGTGAAGGAGAGTCGGAGTATTGCTCGGTCCTCGTTGGCAGCGCCCGGCGGCTCGGCCGCCGACGACGTCGGCTGGGACCGTTTCTACGGTGAGGATGGCGCCTATCCCCGGCACTGGACCAGCAGCGGTGCACCCCAGCCGTGGCAGGCGGACCCGGTCGGACAGTCCTTGTGGGGTGAGGTGCGGCTCCTGCTGGAGGCAGCCCTTGACGCGCTTCCGACTCAGCAGCGCGACGTCGTCGTCATGCGCGACGTCGAAGGGCGAAACGCGGCTGAGGTCTGCACTATCCTCGACATCTCAGCCGAGAACCAGCGCGTGCTGCTGCATCGGGGGCGCACCAAGATCCGGTCCACGCTGGAGCACTACTACCGAGGTCGGGCATGAACCCTGTGGACTGTGTCGACGTGGTGGAGCTGGTCACCGACTATCTCGAGCACCAGCTGGACGCCGACCGCACGGCAGCCTTCGAGGCGCACCTGCGTGAGTGCGCCGGCTGCGACGTCTACGTCGAGCAGATGCGCATCGCTGTGACCGAGCTCGGGCGGATCGAGCCGAGCCAGCTCGCTCCGGAGACCATCGAGCTCCTCACCGCGGCTTTCCGCGACCTGCTGTAACGGATCGTCACCTGGGGACGACTACGTGTCATCCACCCCGACGGCATCGGGCCGTCGACACCCCAAGGAGACACGTCATGACTCGTACCAGGTCCTCGCTGACCGTCCTCGCGATCGGGCTCGCCCTGTCGGCCGCCGGCTTCGGTCCGGCGGCGGCAGTGGGCCCAGCCACGTCGGCCCCGTCCACGGCCAGACCCCACACCATCTACACCGAGACCAACGCGGCCGACGGCAACGCCGTGCTCGCATTCCGCGATGACGGCCACGGCACCCTGGTCGCCGTTGGCACCTACCCGACCGGTGCACTGGGTAGCGGTGACGCGCTCGGCTCCCAGGGAGCGGTCAGCCTCTCGGGCGACGAGAAGTTCCTGTTCGCGGTCAACGCGGGCTCCGACAGCGTGTCGGCGTTCAGGGTCCGGGCCGACGGCGCTCTGCGCCGGCTCGGGCAGATCCCCTCGGGTGGCGACCGTCCGATCAGCGTGACGGCAGCGAGAGGGGTGGGCTTCGTCCTCAACGACACCAGCCTCAACGTGTCCGGATTCACCTACGACGACCACGGGCTGAGCGCCGCCCCCGGTGCCGCCACCCGTTCGCTGAGCCCCGGGGCCGCCGGACCCGCACAGGTGCGACTCACCCCGGACCGCGGTCAGATCGTGGTTACCGAGAAGACCAGCAACAGCCTCGATGTGTTCGGTGTCCGGAGCCACGCGCGGCTCGGCCGTCCGAAGGCTGCCGCGGTCACCGGAAGCACGCCTTTCGGCTTCGACTTCACCGCCCGCGGAGTGGCTGTGCTGTCCGAGGCGGGGTCCACCTCGGCTGAGAGCTTCCGCATTCGCCGTGACGGTACCGCGACGCCGGTGGACGCTGACTCGAACGGAGGTCAGGCGGCACCGTGCTGGCTGGTCGTGACCCGAGGCGGCATCGCGTTCACCGCCAATGCCGGTGCGACAGCCAACAGCGTGTCCAGCTTTCGGGTCGGAAACCGTGGCGACCTGTTCCTGCTGCAGTCAGTGGCGGCGAGGACTGACCTGCACCCGACCGATATGGCTCTCGGCAGTGAGGACACCCGGCTCTACAACCTGAGCGACCGCACCGGCAGCATCGACGCCTCCACCGTCGGCGAAACCGGCAACCTGAGCGGCACGAGTGCCGTCGTCACCGGTCTGCCCACGACGATCGTCGGACTGGCAGCGACGAACCGCTAGCAGATCAGCACAGGGGAACGGCTCCGGAGGCCGGCACCTGAGGCCGGCTCCGGGGCGCTGGTCGTCCTCTCCCGTCACAGATGGCAGGATGCGGTTTCGTGGCGGAGTTCCTGTATTTCACCGGTCCGATGGACTGCGGCAAGTCGACGCTTGCCCTGCAGTTCGACTACAACCACACCGCCAGCGGGCGGCGGGGCCGGCTGTTCACCAGCCGGGACCGAGCCGGGGAGGCCACCATCTCGTCGCGGCTCGGTCTCACCCGCCCGGCGATCGAGGTGGGACCGATCTTCGACTTCTGGATCTATGTGGTGGAGGAGCTGACGGCCGGCGAACGGATCGACTACCTGGTCTGTGACGAGTCGCAGTTCTATCAGCCGGACCAGATCGACCAGCTGGCCCGGGTGGTGGACGAGCTCGGGATCGACGTCTACGTGGTGGGCATCATGACCGACTTCCGGACCCGGTTGTTTCCCGGCTCGCAACGCCTGGTCGAGCTCTGCGACCGGGTGGAGAGCCTGCAGGTGCGGGCACTCTGCTGGTGCGGCGAGCGGGCCACCCACAACGCCCGGACGGTCGGTGGTGTGCTGGTCACCGAAGGTGCGCAGGTGATCGTGGGGGACACCACGCCCCTGCGGGACGCCACACCCGTCGAGGACCCCCCGCCAGGCGAAGGGGAGCTGGCGGTGGTCGCCTACGAGGTGCTCTGCCGCAAGCATCACCGGCAGGGCATGAGCCGGGCTGTGGCTCAGGCCTCCTTGCCCGACCCGCTGCCTTTCGACCGGGTCGACGACGATCAGGTGTTCCGATGAACCGTCCGGCGACGGAACAGGCCGACAGCAGGTCGACCGGCGTGCTGATCGAGGCGGACGAGCTGGCCGTGGCGTTGGCATCTGAGCAACCGCCGGTGCTGGCTGACGTGCGCTGGAACCTCGGCGGCCCGCCGGGCGAGGACGAGTACGAGGCCGGACACATCCCCGGCGCCCAGTGGGTCGATCTCGAGCACGAGCTCTCGGCGCCGGTCCGCGGACCGGGCGGACGACATCCGCTGCCCGCAGCCGCCGTGTTCGAGCAGGCGATGCGCCGGATCGCGGTGCGCGGCGACCTCCCGGTGGTGGTCTGCGACGCGGCCACCTCGCTCGCCGCATCGCGGCTCTGGTGGCTGTTGACCGACGCCGGCCACCCATCTGTCCGGGTGCTGAACGGGGGCGTGACCGCGTGGCGAGCGGCCGGGCTGCCGCTGCGCCGGGGGCCGGCCGAGGCTGCCGCGCACGGTGACTTCGTGGCTCGGCCGGGCCGGCGTCACGTCGTGCTGGGCGACGAGGTGGCCTCAGCCCTGGCTCGGCCGGAACCGGCGGTCGTGGTCGATGTTCGGGCCGCCGAACGCTTCTCGGGGGCCACCGAGCCCATCGACCCGGTGGCCGGACACATTCCCGGCGCCATCAATCTGCCGTCGATGCTGAACCTGGACGCCGCCGGTCGTTTCTTGCCCCCGTCGGTGCTGGCCGACCGCTACGCCGCCGCCGGGGTCGATGAGTCGGCAGTCGTGTACTGCGGCTCGGGTGTCACTGCCGCCCACACCCTGCTGGCGCTTGCCCAGGCAGGGATTCCTGACGCTCACCTATACGCCGGTTCGTGGAGTGACTGGATCAGCGATCCGGCTCGTCCGGTCCAGACGGGGGGTCAGGCGCGAGGCTAGCTGGAGCGGCTGGGGCCACCGAACATGATCTCGTCCCA
>JBBRYD010000204.1:0-5379 GCA_038238065.1 Propionibacteriales bacterium
CAGGCTCAGCGAATGATCTCCAGGTCGGCGTCGCCCCAGGTGTCGAACGTCAGCGTGTCGTGGAACGGTGACGCGGTGGCCGGCTGGTGCTGAGAGGGCTCTTCGCGTACGTCGGAGTGCGCTCCGCAGCCGTGGTCGTAGGAGACCGCGTGACCGTCGCTCGGCGATGACTCGTTGGCGCAGACCCCGAACTGGTGGGTCAGGGGACCGGCGAGCCGGAGCAGGAAGCCGCACGAGCCACAGTGGCCAGGGGCCACCTTGGCGATCGGGTCATGGGGGCCGTGTGGGCCGTCGTACCAACGGTCCGCTGCCTCGTCACGACCCTCGATGGAGAGCACGACCTCACGTCCGAGTCCGATCTCGCGGATCACCTCGCGCTGATCCCGGGCCGTGGCGGGGTCGAGGTCCTCGTCCCCGACCAGGTACCCGGGCACCAGTCGCAGGTCGTCCTCGGTCACCGGGACGAGGTCGCCCGGGCCCAAGTCGCCAGGCGACACCCGGTCCTTCCACGGAACCCACTCGGGCGCCTGCACGGCACCCTCGCCGGGGAGCAGCACGATCTCGTTGACGGTGACCGTCTTCTGCCGGGACGCCCGGGTGATCGTGACCGCCCATCGCCAGCCGACGTAACCGCGGTCGGTCGTCGCGAAGAAGTGGCTGACGACCCGCTCGTCCTCGGCCAGGGCGCCGAGGTGCTCGCCGACGCCGGGGAACAGTCCGGTGTCCACCAGGGCTGCCCGCGCCTCGTCGACGGCCGCCATCAGCTGCGGATCGGCCTTGGCGACCCGCGTCGGGCTCTCGGCAGGAGTCGTCACCGGGTCATTGTCGCCCACCGGCGGAGGAGTTGGCGAATCGCCGACGCGCGCACCGACTCGCGGACGGAGGTGCCGCGGAGGACGCACGCTGAGCCCAGGCAAGGAGGACCGCGCGAATGGACCGACTCGCGGACGGAGGTGCCGCGGAGGACGCGCGCCAAGCTGAGGCAAGGAGGACCGCGCGAATGGACCGACTCGCGGACGGAGGTGCCGCGGAGGACGCACGCCAAGCTGAGGCAAGGCAGGATAAGCGTGTGCATCCGGAGGACAACGACCCGCGCCGTCCCCGCCCCGGCGGGGACCGTGGGGCGTCGCGTCCGGACTACGGTCAGGCTGGTCATGTCCCGGGGTCCCGCGGACCGGGCCCGGCCGACCAGGCCCGCCGCGCCGCCGAGCAGGGGCCGCGGGCCGCGACCGCCGCCGAACGCGCCCGGAAGGCCGCCGAAACCGGGCGCAAGGTCGCGTCGTTCTCCGGGCGGGCTGCGGGCGGCGCCATGAGGGTCGCCCGCCGGGCCAGCCGGTCCGGCGGAGCGGGCGAGACCGGCCTGTTCCGGCTGCTGGAGCTGCACGCGGTCAACGCGGCCGGCGATGCCGCACTGACGATCTCGCTGGCTGGCACACTGTTCTTCCAGGCGCCGAGTGGGCAGGCCCGCGGGCAGATCGCCCTGTTCCTCGGCATCACGATGCTGCCGTTCGCGGTCATCGCGCCGTTGATCGGGCCGTTCCTCGACCGGTTCCGCCGCGGGCGGCGCTGGTCGATCGGGGCCACGATGGCGGTGCGTGCGTTCGGCGCCTGGGCGCTCGCAGGCGCCGTGGCCAGCGAGTCGAACTGGATGTTCCCTGCCGCCCTCACCTGTCTGATCGCCTCCAAGGCGTACGGCGTCACCCGGGCCTCCGCCGTACCCCGGCTGCTGCCGGACGGCCTGACCCTGGTGAAGGCCAACTCGCGGATCTCGCTCGCCGGGATCGCGGGGGCGGCGATCTCCGCGCCGTTGGCCGGGCTTGCGTCCCTGGTCGGGCCGGAGTGGTCGCTGCGCTATGCCGCACTCGTCTACGCGGGTGGAACCGTCCTGGCCATCCTGCTGCCTGCACGAGTCGACTCCTCAGAGGGCGAGGCTCAGGTCGGCGTGCTCGAGATCGCCGACCCGCAGCGGCGGTCGCGGCGGCTGGGCATCACGCCGAAAGTGATCCTCGGGTTGCGCTGCAACGCGGGTCTGCGCATGCTGTCGGGCTTCCTGACGATGTTCATGGCGTTCCTGCTCACCACCGAGCCGCTCCCGATCCACGGCTGGACGCACGGCCAGAACCTGCTACTCGCCCTGGTCATCGGCTCGGCCGGGTTGGGCAGCACGCTCGGCACGTTCATCGGCTCGGTCCTCAAGGCGCGCAAGCCCGAGGCGATCGTGGTCGTGACGCTGCTGCTCGACGCGGCGGCCGCGGTCTACGCAGCGGCGTTCTTCAGCCTGGTCTCGGCGATGGTGCTCGGGCTGGTGACCGGGCTGAGCCAGGGTCTCGGCAAGCTTTCGCTCGACGCGCTGATCCAGCGGGAGGTTCCCGAGCTGGTGCGGACCAGCGTGTTCGCCCGCTCCGAGACGCTGCTCCAGCTGTCGTGGGTGGTCGGCGGGTTCCTCGGCGTCTTCATGCCGCTGAACGCCACGCTGGGGCTCTCAGTGGTGGCGATCGTGCTGGTCGCCTGGTCGGTGTTCGTGTTGCGCGGACGGGTCATCTCCGGACGCGCCCTGCAGTCGTCGCCCTCGTTGCCGCCGCCCCGCCGGGCACCGTGAGCGGCCGGATCGCCGTACTCGATCACGAGTAGTGCTCGATCAGTGCTCGACTAGTGCCGTCGGTGCCAGGTCACGCCGAACAGATTGCCGCCCTTCTTGAGCTGGGTCACGCTCGCCATCGTCAGGCCGTGGCTGTTGACCATGGTGAGGGAGTCGTGAACGTACGTGTTGATCGAGCCGCGCGCCGTACCGACCCCCACCGTGCTGGCGAAGAACGCGACGTGGCCGAACCGCGCCAACGGCAGCAGGCCGTCCTTGCCGGTCACGCGTTCGGCGATCCACTCGGCCGAGGCGCCCTTACAGGCCGCGCACGTGGTGTAACGGGTGAACGAGTTGCCGGGGTGCGTGTGGTCGACGACCTTCAGGGTGTACGACGTCCCGTTGCGGACGACCGACGAGGTGATCTTGTCGCCTGGTCGGACCGAGGCGTGCATGAGCTGGACGGTGTTACGGGGATACATCTCCCACCAGGTGTAGTAGGTGGGCGAGCCGTTGTGGCAGTAGGCGAGCGACCCGGCCTGCTCGACCGTAGGCGTCGTATAGCCGTCGAGGCCGACCCAGAAGGCGGCGACGGAGTCGGTGGTCGCACAGATCACCCGCGGCTGCCGCCAGGTGGTGCGCACGACCGAGAACACGTGGACCTTGTCGACGTACCCCGCCCAGTTGTTCGACTTGACCCTGGACAGCGGTCCGATCGAGAAGCCCCCGGGTACGGCGATGTTCGGGCCCGGGTGGAATGCTCCCGCCCGGCTCGGCGACGCGGAGGCGGGTGGTGTCAGCGCGGCGACCAGGCTGGCGGCAGCGAGCGCGCAGCCGAGCACGGCCAGGCGGGCAGGGTGGGCGGTCCGTGCGGTCACGTCGGGTTCCTTCGGTCGGGTTCCGTGCCGGTGGTGAGCGGCCCAGCCTAGGCGCCCACAGGGCCATCGCGACCTCGCGAAGCCTCGACGTCGCGCAGGATCGGTGTCGTGGCTCAGCTCAGCTCGAGCTCGTCGGCAAGCGCCCGCAACAGGGTTGCGGTCTGCTTGGCCGCGCGCGGGTCGGCATGGCGGCTGCGCCGGTAGGTCTGCTCGAGGCTCTCCAGCAGCTTCATCAGGTCCTCGACGATGTTGACCATGTCCTCGGGCTTCTTGCGCAGCGCCTTGGCCACCGAGGGTGTCGGGTCCAACAGACTGAGCTGGATCGCCTGGTCGCCCTTGCGGCCCTGCACGAGCCCGAACTCGACCCGCGCGCCGTTCTTGAGTGTGGTGACACCGGCCGGCAGCGCGTCCGAGCGGACGAAGACGTCACCGCCGTCGTCCGTCGTCAGGAACCCGAACCCCTTCTCGGAGTCGTACCACTTAATCCGGCCCGTCGGCACTCCACACCCTCACGCTCTCGGGTCTCTCATCAGGCAGACCCGTCTCATCACGCAGACCCGTCGCATCACAAAGCCTCCGCAGCACACGGAGGCGCCGCCCAGCCTACCGCCTTCCGCACAAAGGCCTCATCGGTATACGGCCGGTTCCGGGAGCAGCTCGTTCATGGATCCGGAACGGAAGCCTCGCTCATCGACGCGTACGTCGCCGAAGCCGACGCTTTCCACCAGCGCGACGACGGCGGCCCGGCCACCGTCACGCGCGGCGAGTCCGGCCAGCGCAATCTTGTCGAGCTCGACCCGCGCCTCGGCGCCCAGATCCCTGACCCGCAGATCGCGGACGGGGATCCCGCCGGCATCCAGCCACTCGCGCAGCGCCACCTCGGCCTGCTCGACGCGGGCCAACCGGCTCGGGGTCACCTCGATACCGAACGCGATCCGGGAGGAGAGACAGGCGGCGGCAGGCTTGTCCCAAGTGGGCAACCCCCAGTCCCGCGACGCCTTGCGGATCTCGGCCTTCGAGAGCCCGGCATCCAGGAGTGGCGTTTCGGCACCCCGCTCGGCAGCCGCCCGGATGCCTGGCCGGAACCCGGCGACGGCGTCGTCGGCGTTGGTCCCGGTGGCCACCGAGGCGAACCCCAGCGCGTCGGCCAGCGGAGCCAGGACGTCGAGCAGCTCGGCCTTGCAGAAGTAGCAACGGTCGCCGGCGTTGGCGCGGTAGCCAGACCGGTCCATCTCGTGCGTCGAGGGCATCAGGTGGCGCACCCCGAGGCCGGCACAGAAGTCGGCGGCCAAGGCCAGCTCGGCGGTCGGTAAGGAGCTCGAGACCGCGGTGGCGGCGACAACACACTCCGGTCCGAGGGCGCGCACTGCAGCGGCGAGCAGGAACGCGGAGTCCGCCCCACCACTGAAGGCGACCACGACGCTACCCAGCTTGCGGAGTCGGGTCTCGAGGGCCGTCACCCTTTCAGCCAGGGTCACCCCATCGTCTCGGCTGTGAAGTGCCACGTCATATCTCACGAGCCTGAGGCTACCCACCCGGAACGACGACTCCACCACACCTGCAGGCTCGGGCCCGGATCAGCAGCAGGGTCGCGGTGTCCGGAGCCCCTCATTACGAGAGCCGGCCAACGGGGAGGTGGGAGCTCGACTTCGCGTCCTGAACTGTTATCGGATTCTCAGGTTTGGCGTTGTGGGGAAGGGATTCTGGGGAGGAACTGTCGGTGGTCGCCCGTAGGTTCGTGGCTATGGGTATGACGTTGGATGATGCACTCGCCTCGCTGGACGGGCTCGACGCGTTGGATGCGGTCGAGACGTTGGAGCAGGCCGGGCAGGTCCAGCGCAACGTCAACCTGGCCCAGGCGGAGCTGTTGAAGATCGCCTGCCACTGGGCCGACCTGAACGCCGTGCTGGACAACCCGCACGC
>JBBRYD010000205.1:0-5197 GCA_038238065.1 Propionibacteriales bacterium
CCTTGCTGCCTTCCGACCCTGGGGGAGTTGGGCGAGTTATCGCCACACGGGGGACCAGCGACGAGTGTACTCGATCCCGGCCCCGCTGATCGAGTTCGCACATGAGCACCCCAGACGGTAATCTTCGCGGCGGAGGATTCGCCTAGTGGCCGATGGCGCTCGCTTGGAAAGCGGGTTGGGTGCAAGCCCTCAGGGGTTCGAATCCCCTATCCTCCGCCAGTCTGACCAGGCAAAACGCCCGGTGGCCTCAGCCGAGATCGGGCTCCGGAGACCGAGTGGTCTCAGTTTTGGTCTCAGTTGCCTCTGTTTTTCTCTGTTCGGGAACGGCCCAGAGCAGCCCTCCGACCTGGTCAGCCACGGTCTGCCGGATGGGATCCGTCACGTGCTGGTACCGCGCCGCCATGGCTGTGCTCGACCACCCCATCAGACCCATCACGGTGCGCTCGGGCACACCCAGCACCAAGAGGACGGTGGCCGCTGTGTGCCGGGCGTCATGGAGACGGCCATCTCGCACGCCGGCTTCGCGCAGCAGCGCCTTCCACCGGTGGTAGTCGGAGTTCGGGATCAACGGCTGACCCGTGGCCGAGGTGAACACCCACTCACCCTCGACCCACAGATCGCCGGCGCAGGAGCGGTCCGCTTCCTGCTGGTCCTTCTGATCGCGAAGCAGCTTGACCATCTGCGGCGGGATCCCGACGGCGCGGCGTCCGGCGTCGGACTTGGTGTCCCCGACCTCCGGGTTCAGCCTGACGCGCTGCGGACACCACCCCGGTTTCTTGCCGCACGATTTGTCACACCCGTGGCCGTAGGCCGCCCGCTTGCGCGAGAGCCGCACATGAATCATGCCGTGGATCAAGTCGACGTCCGACCACTGCAGTCCGAGCACCTCGCCCTGACGTAGCCCAAGCGCGAGGGCTATAGCCCAACGGGCTCGGTTCGGGTGCCTGGCAGCCGCCTCGAGGATAGCCAGCACTTCTTCGGTCGTGTAGGGGCGAACGGGTTCGACGCGAATCCGCGGGGCCCGGGCCATGGTGGCGACGTTGCGGCCGACGTGGCCGAGTCGCTGAGCCTCTCCGAGCGCCGTCCGGAGCGTGCGGTGGGCCTGGTGAGCAGTCGCGGGTCTGGCGCCGGCGGCCATCATGTCGCGGTACGCCTGTTCCAGATGCTCGGCTTCAAGCCGATCGAGTCGATGCTTCCCCAGTCGAGGCGAGAGATGCTTGACGACGGCGGTCCGGTAGGCGTCATAGCTGGTGGTCCGAAGCCGTGGGCGGGCGAGCTCCTCGAGCCAGTGGTCGAGCCAGGCGGCCACGGTCCAGTGCTTGCCCACCTGGCGCACTCGGGCGTTGTCGCGGTCCTTCTCCAGCGCCCTGACCTTTGCGACGACGGCACCCTTCGTCTTGCCGCGCACGTGTCGTCGATCGATGGAGCCGTCGGACTTGAACCCGACGGTGACGCGTCCGTGCCAGCCGCCGTCCTTGCCGAGATAGACCGTCGAAGCTCGGTTGGGGTTGCGGCTGATCATCTAGAGCCTGCTCTGCTCAGCCCTCAGCTTCGCGATCGCCTGGTCGAGACTGTCGACTGGGATGCGCCGGAGCCGGCCCACCCGA
This sequence comes from Propionibacteriales bacterium, assembly GCA_038238065.1. Taxonomy (GTDB): domain Bacteria; phylum Actinomycetota; class Actinomycetes; order Propionibacteriales; family Propionibacteriaceae; genus Microlunatus. The sequence continues at coordinate 1,608 of JBBRYD010000205.1, forward strand.
ATCGACTCGACCTCACCGGAGAGCACCAGCCGGTACATCAGGCTGCGACCGATTCCGAGGCGATCAGCAGCCTCTTCGATGCGAAGCAGCAGCCGATCCTGGGGTGCGCTCCCCAGCACGCTCATACCGGAAACCGCCGGTCGACCATCTGGACACCTCGACCGGGGGCTGCTCGGCACTCGGCCACAGCTCCGGATGTCCTCGGGAGAAGGGGCGGTGCGGCCCGATCTGTGAGCGGTAGCGCATCCTGATCTGACACCGACCGGGCAGTGGGCCAGGGAAAGAGTGCCCCGGCCTCGATGATCGTGTAGGTGCCGTCGACTTGCCGCTGGTGGTCGTTGTGCTGGTGCGATCCGCCGGCGTGGCTGAGGGCGGCGAGGATGAGGGTCTGGTTGACGCGGTCGAGGCCACTCATCACCTCGGGAAGGCTCCGCTCGAGCGGCTGACTGCCGGCGAGGGCAGCGACGACGGCGAGGACACGCTGCTCGCCGCCCGAGAGCTGGCCGGTCGCCTGGTTGATCACGTCGGCGTCGAGCCAGAACTCCCCCGGCCGTTCCCGGGGCGCGACCCAGGGCCAGCCGGGCAGGGCGAAGCGTCCGTCGAAGGTGCGGATCAGCAACTCGACGGCGGCCTCGTCGCCGTAGGCACCGCGGGCCCAGCCGCGGAGGCTGGTGTGGACCGCGGCCGCGGGAGGTGCCGGCTGGTGTCGATCGGTCTGGTCGTTCATCTGGCGTCCTTCGTCGGGAGGAGTCGAACATGACAGCAAGCCACTGACGCTGGGTTCCTGGTCGCTGTGCTGGCCTCAGCGGCGTGGTCCGATGCTGTCGCGTGGGCGAGTCGTGACAACGCGGTCGGCGACCCGGATACCGGGGGTGCGGACGCGGTGCACGGTCGGCGGGATGTGCGTGCTAGTGCCGGGCAGGCCGTGGGAGGCGGATCGGAGGGTTGTGGCTGCCTCAACGTTGCGGAGCGCAGTCCGGGTGAGGTCTTCGCGGAGCGGGTACGGGAGGGCGATGGGTGCCCGGCCGGCGTGCCGGGTCATGCCCATCCAGACCTGGTAGGGGTCGGTGTCGGGCGTCCGGGCGAGGACGTCCCGAGTCAGGGTGACCACGACATCGGTGGGGGCGCGAAGCCGGTCGGAGTCGAACGCGTCGACGAGCCCGCGGGCGCTGTCGACGGCCGCACCGAGAGCTCCGGCCATCAGGTGGTCGGCGTGGCCGCGACGGTCGAGCTCGGGGTCGCGGAGCGTTTGGTTGAGCACGCGTGCGGCGTCGGCGAGTTCGCGGGAGATCCCCGTCGTCGGTGTGGCGAGTCCGGCCCAGGCTTGGCGCACCTGCCGCCAGTGGTCGGCCGATCGAACCAGAGCGGGAAGCACCCTCTCGCGCTGCTCGACCAGCCGGTCGTTTCCCGCTCGGCCGGGCTGTGCCGGAGTCTGCAGAAGTGCAGCGGTGTGGGCGAGGAGGCCGTGCTGGACGTCGCTGATGATGTAGTTGTTCTTCGGCTCGGGTGGCTGCTCGGACAGGACCTGGTGGGACGTCGCCGTCCATCGGGTGAGGGCGATGTCGAGTCGTTGGTCGGCGAGCGAGCGGGCTGGCTTGTGGTGCAGGTAAACGTCGAGGATCTGCTCCGCGATCCCGACGGTCTCGCGGGCTCGGCCGATCTCTGCGAGAAGGTCGGGCTTCTTGGTGGCGGCGAGTTCCCGCCGCAGGGCGAGGCCGGCGGCGTGGGTGACCAGGTAGCCGGCATGCAGCACCGACCCCTGCACCCGTTGAGCGCGTGCAGTTGATGACCGGGCGCGATGATCGGGCTCGAACCGGTAGTGGGTAGTGAGCCGGCCGAGCTGGATGGTCAGCGCCGTCACCCTCGCGTCGGTGCCGCCGGAGCGCGAGGCGCTCGGCTGTCCAGCGTTGTTGATCATGGACTGAATGCCGAGGAACGGGTCCAGTCCCAGGGAAGTGCGCCCGGACTGATCGGCGGCGCGCCACACCTCGGCGGCTTGGTGGATCATGTCGTGCCAGTTTCCGTAGGGGTCGAGGCCGACGGAGGTATCGGGGTTGGCGACGAGATCGCGAGCGAGCTGGTCGGTCCGCGCCAGCAGCTGGGCCGGCGTACTCACTCCGGTGCCTGTCCAGTGGTCTGGCTGCGCGACGAGGCGTCAAGACGTGCGATCAGCGCCGTCAGGTCGGTGAGCAATGTCGAGGTCCCAGCGGGGAAGCTCACCAGTGGACCGCGGCGGAGCTCCAGGGCCGCTGCGCGGAGCGTCGACTGAAAATCATTTCGTCGGTCGCTGTCGTCTTGGTCGCGCTGCTCCCCGCTGTCGAGCCGGAGCCCGGGCGGCAGCAGCGCCACCGCCTGCCACAGAACGGTCTTCACCTCGAACTCGATCAGCTGGTCGTCCAGCGCCTGGTCGACCGCGCGGCTGACGGTGACCTGCTCCGCTGTCCCCGCGGCGGAGTAGAGCAACCGCGCCACCCGCAACAGACCCATATCTGCGTCATCAAGCGCCGGGAGCGACGGCTCGGCAAGGTGCTGGGGCGTGTCCATTGGTCAACCTCCGGGATCGGGTGTTCGTCGATCCGATCAGGCCGACCGGGGCGACGTCCTGGACAGGGACGGGACGCTCCGACGACGGTCTGCCGTTCCTGGACAAACGAGAGTTCGCCTGTGGACAACGGTTCCTGACAGTGAAACCGACCCATTCCTTCCAGTGAGGGGACCCGCCCCTTCCATACTGAGAGGAACTTTCCATGCCTGAGCAGCTGCTCCAGGTCGACCCCGCCGACCCGATCATCGGCGCCAACATCCGCATGACGACCTGCACCGACTCCCACGCCGACGCGTGGCAGTTCGCTGCCTCGATCAGGGCGCGCGGCGTCTTGGAGGCAATCACCTGCCACCGCGACCGACGACCGGCTGGTCGTCCTCCTTGGCCAGCGGCGGCCGATGGTCGCCGCCCGGGTCGGAACCCCGTCCGGGACCGTTCCGGTTCGGGTCGTCGACGCCCCGGCCGAGATCGACCGGATCACCCGACCAGCTCGGCGAGAACATTCACCGCGAGTCGATGACGGATACGGACGTGTGCTGTGCGGTCGAGCAGCTCGCCCTGCTCGGCGTCAGCGCCGCACAGATCACCAAACGGGTGGCGATCCCACGCGCCCACGTCGACGCCGCACTCACCGTGACCAAGGGGCCCCACGCCCGGGAACGACTGCAGCAGGGGCTGTCCTGCCGGACGCACTCCTGTTCGCCGAGTTCGAAGTAGACCCGGACGCCACCGCCACTCTGAAGCACGCCTCGATCGAGGGGCAGCCGCTCGCCCACGTCGCACAGCGGCTCCTCGACAACACCGAGGAGCGCACCTTGATCCGGGCCGAGATGAATCGGCTCCGCGGCGGGGGTGTGCCAGTACTTGATCCGGCGGAAGTGCCGGTATCGCTGTGGCGGCATCGCCTCGACGACCTGGTTCTTGCCGACACTGGCCCGCCCGTCCCCGAGTCAGAAGTCGGCGCCCTCCCGACCATGGGTATGGGCGTCGACGTCGCGGGGGCCGAGGCCGAGCCCGACCAGCACGTCCCGGCGGCCCGGGCGAG
>JBBRYD010000206.1:0-5054 GCA_038238065.1 Propionibacteriales bacterium
GCCACTCGCCTCTGCTCGCGGGGACCATGGCGCACGTCGTGCACTACGACCCGGCGTACGGGTACGAGATCGCCCACATCATCCGGACGGGACTCGAGCAGATGTACGGCCCCGACACGAGCGACCCCAACGTCATGTACTACCTCACCGTCTACAACGAACCCATGCTGCAGCCCGCCCAGCCGGAGGACGTGGACATCGAGGGCATCGTCCGCGGCCTGCACCGGATCAGCAGCCACCATGGCGACGGCCCGAAGGTGCAGCTGCTGGCCTCCGGCGTGTCGGTGCCGTGGGCGCTGGAGGCGGCCGAGGTGCTCGACGCCGACTGGGGCGTGAGCGCGGCCGTGTGGTCGGTCACCTCGTGGACGGAACTGCGCCGCGACGCTCTGGAGGCAGAGGAGCACAACTTCCTGCAGACGGGCGAGGACCCGCGGGTGCCGTATGTCACGCGGAAGCTGGCGGCCGCGTCCGGCCCCATCATCGCCTCGACGGACTACGTCTCCGATGTGCCGGACCAGATCCGCCAGTTCCTTCCGAACGCCTTTGCCACCCTGGGCGCTGACGGCCACGGCTTCTCCGACACCCGACCCGCGGCACGCCGCTTCTTCCACATCGACACCTCCTCGATCGTGGTCAGGGCGCTGCAGATGCTCGCCGCGTCGGGTGACGTGGACGCCGGCCTGGCACGCGAGGCCGCTGACAGGTATGCGTTGCTGAACGTCAACGCCGGCACTACCGGCAACGCCGGCGGCGACTCCTGAGGCTCCGTCCGCTGCTGGCCGGCGTCGCCATCGGGCTGCTGGCCCTGAACCTGCGCACCTTCGTCGGCAGCCTCGGCGTGCTGCTGCCCGAGGTACGAGCCAGCCTGGGGATGACCGCGACAGTCGCCGGTGTGCTGGCCTCGCTTCCCGTGCTGGCGTTCGCCCTGGCCGGTCCGCTGGCCCTGCGGGTGGTCTCCAGGATTGGGTTGCGCGGCGCGTCCGTCGTCTCCCTCGCGGTGCTTGCCCTGGCCCTCATCGCACGGGCGCTCACCGACACCTCCTGGTGGTTGGTGGCCATGACCGCAGTGGCGGCCGGCGGAGTGGCGATCGGCAATGTCATCCTCCCCGCTCTGGTGAAACAGCATTTCCCGGACCGGATCGCCTTGGGCAGCTCGCTGGCTACCGTCCTGGTGGTGCTGGGCGCGGCCCTCGGCTCGGCCAGCACAGTCTCGCTGGCACATGGCGTGGGCAGCTGGCGAGCGGGCCTTGGCGTCTGGGGGGTGGTCGCGGCCCTCGCGGTGCTTCCCTGGCTGCTGCTCCCGACCCGTCCCGCTAGACCGAGAAGTAGCTCTGCAGCGCCGCCCTCGCCGCGGTGGCGAACCGCGGCGCGATCACCGCTGGCGTGGGCTCTGGTGGTCGCCTTCGCCGCCCAGTCGATGGGGGCCTACGTCGGTTTCGGCTGGCTGCCCGAGATCTACCACTCCGCTGGCATCACCGCCGGAGAGGCCGGCTTGCTGGTGGGGGTCTGGAGCCTGCTCGGCGTGCCCATGGGGTTGCTGGTGCCGATCCTGCTGCGCCGCGACGGTTCGTCGTCGTGGGTGCCCTGGCTGTGGGCCGCCGCCACCTCAGCCGGTTGGCTTGGCCTGGTATTTGCCCATGGTCACGCGGTGTGGTTTTGGACCATCCTGCTCGGGATGGGCAGTGGCGCCTTCCCGTGGATCTTGTCGATGGTCGCAATGCACAGCGGCAGCGTCGCCGATACCGCCCTGCTCTCGGGTTTCGTCCAGAGCATCGGCTACCTGGTGGCCGCGGCCGGCCCGTTCGGTTTCGGTGCGCTGCACGATGTGACGGGGTCTTGGCGCCTCCCGCTGATCAGCATGTCCGTCATCGCCCTGGTGATCGGTGTCGCCGGGACCGTCGTCGTACGCAGCCGACCGTACGGTGGTTGAGCTGTTCCGTCCGCACAGCGTCAGCCACGCCGGAGCAGCTGGCCGCGAGGCTGCTGACCGTTGATCTCGGTTCCGCGCAGGACCGTTCGACGGACTACCCCGGACAGCGGCTTCTGCGCGTAGGGGGTGATCGGGTTCTTGTGGTGCAGCTTGGCCGGATCGACGACGTAGGTCTGATCGGGGGCGAACACCGACAGGTCCGCGTCGTAGCCCAAGGCCAACTTGCCCTTGTTGTTCAGCCGGACCAGCTCGGCTGGCCGGCCCGCCATCCACTCGACCACGCGCTCCAAGCCAATGCCCCGCCGGCGCGCCTCGGTCCAGATCAGCGACAGCCCCAGCTGCAACGACGAGATCCCGCCCCAGGCGACCCCGAAGTCGCCGTTCTCCAGGTCCTTCAGGTCCAAGGTGCTGGGCGAGTGGTCGGACACGATGCAGTCGATCGTGCCGTCCTGCAGCCCTTCCCACAACAGCTCCCGGTTGGCGGCCTCCCGGATGGGCGGGCAGCACTTATAGGCGGTGCCGCCGTCGGGGATCTCCTCCGCCGACAAGGTCAGGTAGTGCGGGCAGGTCTCCACCGTCAGCCGCACCCCGTCGCGTTTGGCGGAGCGGATCATCGGCAGCGCGTCGGAGGACGACAGGTGCAGCACGTGTGCCCGCACGCCGGTCCAGCGGGCCCGCTCGATCACCTCCGCGATGGCGACGTTCTCCGCGCCGCGCGGGCGGGAGGCCAGGAAGCGGTCGTAGTGGTCGCCGTGCGGGGAGGGGGCGCGGTCGATGGCGCGGGAGTCTTCGGCGTGCACGATCATCAGCGAGTCGAAGTCTTTGAGGATGGCCATGTCGGCTTCCATCTCGTCGGCGGCCAGGTGCGGGAACTCATCCACGCCCGAGTGCAGCAGGAAGCACTTGAAGCCGAAGACGCCGTGGTCGTGCAGCGGTCGGAGGTGGTCGGCGTTACCCGGGATGGCTCCACCCCAGAAGCCGACGTCGACGAACGCCTGCCCCGCGGCCGCGGTCTGCTTGAGTTTGAGGGCTTCGACGTCACAGGTGGGCGGGATGCTGTTGAGCGGCATGTCGATGATCGTGGTCACGCCCCCGGCGGCGGCCGCCCGGGTGGCCGAGGCGAAACCCTCCCACTCGGTGCGACCCGGCTCGTTCACGTGGACGTGGGTGTCGACCAGCCCGGGCAGCAGCACCTCGTCGTCGGCCAGCTCCACCACCGTCTCGCCGGGCAGGCCGTTGCCGAACGGCTCGATGGCCACAATGCGGCCTTCCCGCACACCCACCTCCCGGGCAACTTCGCCGGCGGTCGTCATCACCCGTCGACCCCGGATGACCAGGTCGTAACGGCTGTCGTGGCTGCTTTCAGGCTGGGCTGTTGTCTTCATGCTTCCTGTGCTTTCTTTAGTTCATGGTGGGCGAGCGCGACGGCCGAGTTTGCCGGTCAGTTCAGGAACGTCTTGGGCCGCTGGCGCCTAGTGGGTCTCTAGGTCGTCGACTGTGAGAGGGAGAGCCAGTCGTCGGCGATAGTGCTGCCGACCTGACTGAGCAGGTCGGACGCGTGCGCCATGCTGCGCGCAACGTCCGGCTCAAGCTTGTTGAGCGGGTAGGCGGCGAAGATGCCGGCTTGTTGCAGCCGTTCGTCGCTGAGCAGGTTCCTGCCGGCCACGGCCACGACGCGCACACCAGCTCGCGCAGCTGCCTGGGCCACACCCACTGGTGCCTTGCCGGCCAGGGACTGCTCGTCGAGGGAGCCCTCGCCGGTGATCACGAGGTCGGCCCCGTCAAGGAGCCGGTAGAAGCCGACCAGGTCCAGGACGAGCTCGATGCCGGGCCGCAGCTCCGCGCCGAGCAGGGCCAGCGCGGCGAAGCCGGTGCCGCCGGCGGCACCTGCCCCGGGGCGGTCGGCGAAGTCGGTGCCGGTGGTCTCGGCAACCACCCGCGCCCAGACGGTGAGGGCTGCTTCCAGCTGCTCGAGCTCGACCGGACTGGCGCCCTTCTGCGGGCCGAACACCGCCGTCGCGCCGTTCGGCCCCAGGAGCGGGTTGTCCACGTCGCAGGCGACCACGAAGGCGACACCATCAAGCTTCGCCTGTAGGACGGCCAGGTCGAGACCGTGCACCTGGGTCAGGGCCGCCCCGCCGGGCGGGAGCTCGTGGCCCGCCTCGTCGGTCAGCGACGCGCCCATGGCCTGGACCAGACCGGCTCCGCCGTCGGTCGAGGCGCTGCCCCCGAGACCCAGGACGATCTCGGTGGCCCCGCGGTTGATGGCGTCCCTGACCACCACACCCAGGCCGAAGGTCGAGGCGCGGAGGGCGTCCAAGCGTTTCTCGGGGAGGCGGGCGAGGCCGACGACGTCAGCGAGCTCGATGACCGCCCGATGTCGATCAACCGCGTACTGGGTGTGCACCGGCTGCCCGGTCGGGCCGACCGTGTCAACGTCGACGCGGGTGAACCCTGCGCTGAGGGCTGCGGCCACGGTGCCGTCGCCGCCATCTGCGATCGGCACCCGGACGATCTCCAGGCCGGGACGCCTGTGCTGGAGCCCGGCGGCGACGGCTTCGGCGACCTCGGCCGCGGTGAGGCAGCCCTTGAACTTGTCCGGAGCGAGAACGACACGCCCACTGCGCTGCAAGGGGGACGATCCCCTTGACCCCCCGCCGGCTTCGCCGTTCACGTCAGTCCAGGAGGACGATGGCGGTGGGGGCGTCCTCACCGCGCAGGGCCAGCTCTTCGAACTCGGTGATGTTGTCGAGCTCGGTGCCCATGGAGATGTTGGTGACCCGCTCCAAGATGACCTCGACGACGACTGGCACCCGGAACTCGGCCATCAGCTTGCGGGCTTGGTCGAACGCCTCGCCCAGCTGGTCTGGCTCGAAGACCCGGATGGCTTTGCAGCCGAGGCCTTCGGCGACCTGGACATGGTCGACGCCGTAGCCGTTGAGGTCGGGGGCGTTGACCCCCGGGGCGGCAGCCCCGAAGGAGTTGATGTTGTCGAACGACAGCGACACCTCGTAGTCCATACCGAACCCGCGCTGGGACTGCCGGATCAGGCCGAGATAGGCGTTGTTCACCAGGACGTGGATGTAGGGCAGGTTGAACTGAGCGCCGACGGCCAGCTCCTCGA
>JBBRYD010000207.1:0-4920 GCA_038238065.1 Propionibacteriales bacterium
CCCCGGGAGAACCGAGGGCGGCAGTGTCATGCAGGCCCTCGAAGGGCAACCGACCCAGGCCGTCACCTCGGCTCCCGCCGAGTCCCAACAACAAGCACCGTAAAGATGCCTGCAGACAGGATGGTGCCCTAGTGACCGACCGAGTGCGGATCGTCGTCCTCACCGCCTTCGTGGTGGTCGTGGTCGTGCTGGCGGGGACCTACCTGGGCCAGCTGCGCCGAGCCACCGCGGTGCCGGCCGCCGGACGACCGACGTCGGCGGCGCTCGACCCGGCCGCGGCTCTGGCCGAACCGCACATCGTCTTCCGCTCCACCACCCCCGGCCCGGACTACGGCCGGCTCGGGGTCTCCGCCCTGGCCGACCCCGACGGGGCCCGGGCCCTGCTGGACCTTCGCTGTGAGCGGGTCGACGCGACCGCCCGGGCCGGCGTCTGCATCACCGCCCGGCGCGGCCTGGTGCAGACCTTCGCCGTCACCACACTGGACGCCCAGCTCCGGCGTGTGAGCTCCAGTCCGTTGGCCGGGCTGCCGAGCCGTGCGCGGCTCTCCGCCGACAGCAGCCTGGTCGCCACCACGGCGTTCGTCACGGGCCACTCGTACGCGCAGGCGATGTTCTCCACCGACACCGTCGTCCGGCGCGACGGCCGACGGCTCACCGACCTGGAGGACTTCACCACGGTCGTGGACAGCCACGAGCTGGCCGCGGTCAACCGCAACTTCTGGGGCGTGACGTTCGCCGCCGACGACGACACGTTCTACGCCACCGCCGCGAGCGGCGCCAAGACCTGGCTGGTCCGTGGTTCCTTCGCGGCTCGCCGCATGCAGTCGGTCCGGACCGACGCCGAGTGCCCTTCGCTGTCGCCGAACGGCACCCGGGTCGCCTACAAGAAGCGGCTCGGTAACGCCCAGCCGGGCCAGTGGCGGCTGGCGGTGCTGGACCTCGCCACCGGGCGCGAGACGTTGCTCGCCGAGACCCGCAGCGTCGACGACCAGGTCGAGTGGCTGGACGACGGTCAGCTGCTCTACGGCGTGGCCCGCGACGGGTCCGACGGGACCAGCTCCGACGTGTGGCAGGTCCCGGCCGACGGCTCCGGTGCTCCCACCGTGCTGATCGAGCAAGCGTCATCACCGGCGGTGGTCCATCGATAACGGGGTGGGTCGACCAGATGTTCGTCAGAGATTTCAACGAGGCCGGGGGACCAAATCGTGAACAGAGGAGACGCCGCAGCGCCGTTCTCGGACGGCACGCCTGCTGCGATGGCTGGGCGAGGGCCGTTCGGTGCTGCACCACGCGTGCGCCTCGCCGGCGTCACGATCGACCTCCTCGAAGCCGACGACGCGATCGACCTGATCGTTGACCGCTCACTGCGCCGACAGCCGGGAGTGTTGGCGGTTGACCTGGTCACCCTCGAGCACGTTCACCATTTCGGCTCGGGTCGGGCCTCGGCCAACCAGGAGCGACAGGCGCTGAACTCGAGCTCGCGGGCCGGACACGTCACCTGGCTCTCGCTGCTCGCCGATCCTCGACTGGCCAAGTGGACCTATCAGCTCACGGGTCGTCTGTGGCCGAGTATCACGGGCCAGGAGCTGTCGCGCCGCGCGCTGGACGAGGCTCAATCGCATCGTCTCCGGCTGGGGTTCCTCAGCGCCGCACCCGAGCGACGTCAAGACCTCGAGCACTACGTGGCCGGCACCTGGCCGATGCTGCTGACGCCGAGGTACTGGACGGCCGGCGCCGAGGTCCTCGACGACCACGAAACCGCGCGGCAGCTCGCGGACCGGATCAGCCGGACCAGCCTGGACATCCTCCTCGTCGGTCTGGGCAAACCCCGGCAGGAACGCTGGATCGCCGAGCACGGCGGGGCCACGCGAGCCCCGGTGTGCCTGGCCCTCGGTTCGGTCCTGGACGAGCTCGCGGTTCCCGACACGCACCAGGGCGGGACCGCTGGACGCCCCGGGCTGGAGCGGGCCTGGTGGCACGTCCAGGACCGGGGGCGCGCCGCTCACCAGCGCCTGGTTCGACATCCGAGCGCCTACCGGGCGCTGCGAGGCGACAGTTTCGTCATCACGCCGAAGACCACCGCCAACGACACCTCTGTCGGGGGCGCACGGTGAAACCACCTGAGTCAAAGGAGATTCGAACGATGGCTACCGGCACAGATACGCGCACGACCGACGTCGCCGACCGTACGAAGGCGACGAACGCGAACCCGCACGTCCTGATCATCGTGCAAAACCTTCCCGTGCCGCTGGATCGGCGTGTCTGGTTGGAATGCCAGGCGCTCATCGCGAACGGCTACGAAGTCAGCGTCATCTGTCCCAAGGGCCCGGGCGATCCCCGGCGACAGGTGATCGACGGCGTCCACATCTACAAGTACCGACCCGCACCGGAGGCCAAAGGGCTGCTGGGTTTCGTCATCGAGTTCGTCTACTGCTGGATCCTCACCGCACTGCTCTCTCGGGAGGTGTGGCGACGCCGGCCCTTCCAGGTCCTGCAGGCGTGCAACCCGCCGGACACGTACTGGCTACTGGCTCGGCTCTGGCGTCGCCGCGGGGTCAGGTTTCTATTCGACCACCACGACCTCAACCCGGAGCTGTTCCTGTCCCGGTTCGGCCTTCCTACCCAGCCGAAGGAGCGGCTCGAGCTCTACGGCCTTCGCTGGCTCGAGCAGATGACGTTCCGGACTGCGGAACGGGTGGTGTCGACGAACGAGTCCTATCGGGCGGTGGCGTTGGGCCGAGGACAACGTCACCCCGACCACGTGACCGTCGTCCGCAGTGGACCCGACACGCGACGGATGAGGCCGATCTACCCCGACGTTCCACCGGAGGCCGAGCGACGCTTCTCGCTGGTCTACCTGGGCATCATGGGCCCCCAGGACGGCGTGAACGTCGTGCTCGAGCTGATGGCGGAGCTGGTTCACCACCGTGGGCGGCGAGACGTCCACGCCACCCTGCTGGGCTTCGGCGACTGCTACGAGGCGCTGCGCCAGCAGGCCACCGAGTTCGGGATCGATCCGTGGGTGACGTTCACCGGGCGAGCCGACCAGTTCATGATCGCCGACCATCTCAGCCGCGCCGACATCGGACTGTGCCCGGACCCGAAAACACCTCTGAACGACATCTCCACCATGAACAAGACGATGGAGTACATGGCCTACGCCCTGCCGTCGGTATCGTTCGATCTGGTCGAGACCCGGATCACCGGCGAAGACACCGTGGTCTACGTCGAACCGGGCAATGTGTCGGCCTTCGCCGACGCTGTCGAGCAACTGCTCGACACGCCTCAGCTGCGTCTGGAGCTGGGGTACCGGGCGCGCCAGCGCGTGGCGATGGAGCTGGACTGGAGGCCGCAGTCGGCCAAGTACATCCAGGTGATCGACGAGCTGTGCGGACGGGTCGCATCTCGGGAGCCCGTGCTGAGCACCCCTGAGGACCGCCGGGAGACCGATCCCCGAGGGCGGTCCTACGTCGATCTCGACGACGTGGTGGAGCTCCGCCGCTTCATCGTCGATCGGTCGGTCCGTCCGGTTCCGGCCGCGCCGTCGGTTCCGGTGATCGATCTCACCCAGCCGGTGGCCCTGGACATCGCGTCCCATCCGGTCAGCGACGTGTTCGTCCCCAAGGCGCTGGTGGAGAGCCGATCCCGAGAGCTCGTCGACCCGTCGAACAGCAGGAGCGCCTAGTGCTGGACGTACGGCTCTGGAACGCCATGGCCAAGCCCCCACGAGGAGAACCCGGACCGCTATGAGGACCCACCTGCACCACCTGTTGGAGGAGGCGGCCGGCCGAAGACCCGACGCTCCGGCGTTGACCTACAAGGCCGAGACCTGCAGCTATGCCCAGCTGTGGCGCGAAGCCCAGGGCGTGGCCACCGCGTTGCACTCCCTGGGTGTCGAGCGCGAGGATCGGGTGGCGGTCTACCTGGACAAGCGGATCGAGACGGTCGCGGCCATCTTCGGCACGTCGGTCGCCGGCGCTGCCTTCGTCCCGATCAACCACGTGCTGCGTTCGCCCCAGGTGGCCTACATCCTCGCCGACTGCAGCGTGAGGGTCCTCATCACCACCCCCGAGCGCCTCAGCCTGTTGGACGAGGATCTGGCGGGCTGTCCGTCGGTCGAACACGTCATCGTGGTGGACGCGATCGGTTGCTCCTCCGGCGCTGACGACGCGAGCTACCGGGTGCACGCGTGGAGCGCGCTCGTGACGGCGACGACCGCAGCACTTCCCTCCTCATCCGCCATCGACATCGACATGGCGGCCATCTTCTACACCTCGGGAAGCACCGGAAAGCCCAAAGGAGTGGTCCTCAGCCACCGGAACTTCCTCGTCGGCGCCGAGAGCGTCAGCTCCTACCTCGCCAACACCGAGGACGACGTGATCTTGGCGGCACTTCCGCTCAGCTTCGACGCCGGCTTCAGCCAGCTCACGACCGCCTTCAGCGTGGGAGCCCACGTGGTGCTGATGAACTACCTCATCCCGCGAGACCTCGTCCGGCTGTGCGCGCAACACCGCGTCACGGGGCTGACCTGCGTACCGCCTCTCTGGATCCAGATCGCCGACCTGGAGTGGCCGGCCGAGGTGGCAGCGTCACTGCGCTACTTCGCGAACACGGGCGGTCGCATGCCGAAGGCGACCCTGGACAAGCTGCGCGCTCATCTCCCCCACAGCCTTCCCTTCCTGATGTACGGGCTGACCGAGGCGTTCCGCTCCACCTACCTCGACCCCGCCGAAGTGGACCGACGACCCGACTCCATCGGCAAGGCCATTCCCAACGCGGAGATCCTGGTGGTCCGACCCGACGGCTCACGCTGCGGTCCGGGTGAGGAGGGTGAGCTCGTCCACCGCGGAGCCCTGGTCGCACTCGGCTACTGGAACAACCCGGAGCGGACGGCCGAACGCTTCCGACCCGCGCCCGGGA
>JBBRYD010000208.1:0-4767 GCA_038238065.1 Propionibacteriales bacterium
AGCCACGACGGGGCAGTGGACACCGAGTCCCACGTCGAGACTCCGGCCGCCGACCTGGCGGTCGAGCCCGGCATGATCGGCAGTCCCGCTCCGAAGGCCGACGGGGCGACTCCGACGTTGGTCGGCTACGGGCCGCGTACGGCGGGCACCACGCGCCGGGCCCGCAGGGGCTCAGCACCGTCCGAACCGGCGTCGAGCCCGGCTCCGGCTGCCACCCAGATCGCGGTCGCAGCAGTCCCACCAGCGCCGGCTCCGATGAGCTCCAACGGCGTCAAGGCACTCGCCAAGCCGCCGGTGCGCAAGCTGGCCAAGGACCTCGGCGTCGACCTTGCCGTGGTCACCCCCACCGGCCCCGGCGGGACCATCACCCGCGCCGATGTCGAGTCGCAAGCGTCGGCCGGTTCGGTGGAGGTCGCACCGGCAGCCACCCGGGCGCCCGGTGAGCGCGAGACCCGGGTCCCGGTCAAGGGCGTGCGCAAGATGACCGCGCAGGCGATGGTCGCCTCCGCATTCACCGCCCCGCACGTCACCGAGTGGATCACCTTCGACGCCACCAAGACGATGCAGATGGTGCGGCGGCTCCGCGACGACCGGGCGTTCAAGGACGTTCGCGTCTCGCCGCTGCTGCTGGTCGCCCGCGCGGTGTGTCTGGCGGCCCGTCGTACCCCGGAGATCAACGCGTCGTGGGACGAGTCGGCCCAGGAGATCGTGCTCAAGCACTACATCAACCTCGGCATCGCCGCGGCGACCCCGCGCGGTCTGGTCGTGCCGAACGTCAAGGACGCCGATGCGATGGGCGCGGTCGAGCTGGCCGAAGCCCTTGCCGGGCTGACGTCCGTGGCCCGGTCAGGAAAGACCCAGCCGGCGGACATGGCCGGTGGCACCTTCACGATCACCAACGTCGGCGTGTTCGGGGTGGACGCAGGAACCCCGATCCTGAACCCGGGCGAGTCGGCGATTCTGGCCATGGGGGCGATCCGCAAGCAGCCGTGGGTGGTGGGTAACAAGATCCGACCGCGCTGGGTCACCACGCTGGCGCTGTCGTTCGACCACCGCATCGTCGACGGGCAGCAGGGCTCGCAGTTCCTGGCCGACGTCGCGGGCATCCTGGAGAGCCCCGGCAAGGCGCTGCTGTACTGACCTCCTCCACTCGCTCGTGTAGGCCGGCCGGGTTGTGTCCTGACGACGGCCTTCACCGCAGTTCGGTTTTCCCTTTCGGGCGTTTTGCCTAGTCATGTGACGGTCGATGCGCTTTGATGTCTCCTGAGGGGACGTGAGGGCCGGATGACGTCGTGAAGGGCGCCCGCCGTACCGCGGTAGGCGACCTGGTGCAGCAGGGGGATGCCCAGGCCGCCTATCACGCGGCCATCGTCGTCCTCAGCCCGTTGATGCTTCCCGCTCACCGAGCCAGGCCAGCACTGACTCCGTGTGCTCGCCGAGCCGCGGAGGCGGATCGTGCTGCTCCCGCCCACCGGCATGGGCGGCGTCGTCGAACCGCAGCGGAGGACCGGGTAGCTCGACCTCCCCCATACCGGGCACGTCGACCCGCACCACCAGGCCCTGGGAGCGGGTCTGCTCCCAGCCATACACCTCGTCGAACGACCGCACCCGGCCGACCGGCACTCCAGCCGCCGTCAACCGATCGACCCACTGTGTCGCGCGGGCTGCCGAGAACGCCTCCTCGATGAGCGCGGCGAGCTCCTCCCGGCGTTGCACCCGCTGCACGTTGGTGGCGAACCTCGGATCGTCGGGACGGAGACCGACCAACGGGGCGAAGGCGCGCCACAGGCCCTCGCTCCCGCAGGCGATCTGGATCGGCGCGTCGGCGGCGTGGAACAGCCCGTACGGCGCGATCGACGGGTGCTGATTGCCGATGGCCTGGGGCACCTGGCCGGCCACCGTCCACTGGGTGCCCTGGTAGGCGTGCACGCCGACGATCGCGGCCAACAAGCTGGTGCGGACCACCCGGCCTCGCCCCGTGGTCTCCCGCTCGTGCAGCGCAGCCAGGACCCCGGTGACGCCGTACATGCCGGCCAGCAGGTCACCGATCGGCAGGCCCACCTTTGTCGGCTCACCGGGTGTCCCGGTGACGCTCATCAACCCCGCCTCACCCTGGGCGATCTGGTCGTAGCCGGCCCGGCCACCCTCCGGCCCGTCGTGGCCGAAGCCGGTGATCGACAGCACGATCAGCCGCGGGTTCAGGTCGTGCAGCTGGGCGACGGAGAGCCCGAGTCGGTCGAGCACGCCCGGTCGGAAATTCTCGCACAGGACGTCGCTCTGCCGGACCAGCCGGCGGATGAGGTCGACGCCCTCGGCAGACTTGAGGTCGGCGGTCACCGACTCCTTGTTGCGGTTGCAGCTCATGAAGTACGTCGAGAACCGGTGGCTGTCCAGCCCGACGAAGGGCGGCCCCCACCCTCGGCTGTCGTCGCCGCCCTCCGGGTGCTCGACCTTGATCACCCGGGCCCCGAGATCGGCGAGCATCATCGCCGCGTGGGGACCCGCGAGGGCCCTCGTCAGGTCCAACACGACGAGGTCGCTGAGCAGACTCATCGGCTCAGTCTGCCGCCCGTTCGCTCTGCTATCGTGAGTGGGCCGCCCGCCGTGGTGGTGTCAACTTCACAATGCTCGACGTAGGGGAAGCTGGTGGAACCCCAGCGCTGTCCCGCAACCGTGACGGGTGTCTCGCACCCGGAGCCGGAATACCTTCGCCGGGCGAGCGGCTCCCCATCTGTCGAGGTCTGCAGGGTCGGAGTCATGGACAGCGCCGGCTCCTGCGCCGCAGCCCATCCGTTCCTGGGACCGCTCACGAAAGGCCCCAGACGTCATGTTCTCGTTCCGTGCGCGGAGGCTGTCCTCCGCCGCCCTGTCTCTTGCCCTCTCCGCCGGCCTGGCCCTCACGGCGCTTCCCGCGCACGCGTCATCGGCGCAGCCGGCCACCAACTTCAAGGCGAAGGGACACCTGGCCGCGTTGTGGCAGGCGTCCCAGCTGAGGCACGGCCGGATGCCCGGGTTCTCCCCCGGCTACCCGGACTGGGGTCTCACCATCGACACGGCGTTCATGCTGGCCGCGGAGGGCACCCAGCGGACTGCCCTGGCGAGGGTGGAGAGCGCGGTCTCCCACCACGTCCTCGACTACGCCGTCTACCGGGGCGACACGTCGTCGGGCGCCATGGCGAAGGCGCTCCTTGTGTCGGAGGTGCTCAATGCCGATCCCACTCATTTCGGCGGCCTCAACCTGCGCAGGCGGGTGCTGAAGCTTGTCGCGCCCCCCAGCGCGGGTTTCGAGGCCGGGCGGCTCCGCGACACCGGTAAGACCGACTACAGCAACGTGTTCGGCCAGTCCTACGGCACGCTCGGGCTGGTCCGCTCGGGTCGGGTGCCGCAGGACGTGGTCGACTACCTGCTCAAGCAGCGGTGCGCCGACGGGTACTTCCGGCTCTACATCACCGCCGGCGAGACCTGCGACCAGAGCGGCAGCGACCCCGACGTGGATGCGACGGCGCTCGCCCTGCAGGCGCTGATCGCCGCCAAGGCCGGCGGAGCTACCGTGACCCATCAGACCATCCTGGGCACGACAAGCTGGCTGATCTCGGTGCAGAGTGCCGACGGGTCGTATTCCGAGGACGCGAGCGACCGGGCCCCCAGCTCCAACTCGACAGGTCTCGCGGCCAATGCGCTGATCGCGACCGGCCACGTATCGCCGCGGCTCAAGGCCGCCGCCTACGTGTTCGACATGGAGCTGACCGGCCCGAAGGTGGGCCAGGGTCCGGCCCGCAAAGACATCGGCGCGATCGCGTTCGACAGGGCTGCGCTGAAGGACGCGATCGCCCATGGTCTCGGTGACAGCCGCCCACAGTGGTGGCGGGTGGCGCCGCAGGCCTGCTTCGCCCTGGTGCCCGCTCCGCTCGGCACGCTGACGGCGCCGTGATCCTTCGACGTCTCGCCGGGGGGTCGGCTGCGCTGCTGGCCGCCGTGGTCGTGCTCTCGGCTGGGGTCACCGCGGGGACCACCTCCGCCGCCGCCGGGGCGGTGGATGGCGGGGGCACTCCGGGGTACTGCCCGACGGCCGAGGGGGTCACGGTCGTCGTCGACTTCCAGGAGCTCGGCGGCGGCATCGTCGTCAGGTGCGCCCCCGGCCCCGTCGTACGCGGTTACTCCGGGGTGGACGCCTTGCAGGACTCGGGTTTCACGCCAACCGGGGTACGACGGTACGGGCTCGCCTTCATCTGCCGAATCGTCGGCAAGCCCACAGCCGACCAGGAGCTGCCGATCCAGGGGAACCCGCACTACCAGGAGGCGTGCCTCGACACCCCGCCGCAGCAGGCCTTCTGGAGCTACTGGTACGCCGACAACGGCGGGAGCTGGACGTACAGCTCGTCTTCGGCGATCAGCAGGGACGCGATCAAGGGCGGATTCGAGGGCTGGTCCTTCTCGCTGAACCACGCCACCGGCCAGGAGCCCAAGCCCGGGATTGCCCCGAAGCGGCCCCCGCAGAGCCCGCCGCCCACGACCCCGCCGAGCCAATCACCGCCGAGCCAATCACCGCCGACGCATCGGCCCCCGACCCACCAACCCACCGGCCCACCGCCGAGCCATCAGCCCGCCCGACACCAGGGCGGTGCGACGTCAGCACCGAGTGTCCCGCCGACCACGGCACCGACGATGCCGCCGACCCGGTCGGGAAAAGCGAGATCGACGGATGGAGCTTCGACCACCGCAACCACCCCGACCGCACGGGCGGCCACCTCGTCGTCGACTCCATCG
>JBBRYD010000209.1:0-4700 GCA_038238065.1 Propionibacteriales bacterium
CAACTCCCGGGTCGCGCGCAGCCCGATGGGTGAATCGTCGATCTGCTACGGCGTGGACTACCGGGTGCCCGACTGGGCGGTCTACGACGAGGAGTCGCGTCCGGGCGAGCTGGTGGAGCTGACACTGCACAGCCTGGCTCAGCGCCGCGACAACCGGGTGACCCTCTATCTGCCCGCCCGCTATCGCGCGTCGGCCCGCTATCCGCTGCTCGTGGTGCACGACGGCGGCGACTTCCTCGAATTCTCGTCCATGAAGATCGTGCTGGACAACCTGATCCATCGCCTCGACATGGCCGAGACCATCGTGGCGTTCACCTATCCCGGCGAGCGGCTGGACGAATACCCGAACAGCAGCGCCCATGCGCGCTGGATCGCCCACGAGCTGGTACCGGAGCTGGAGGCCACGTGGGCGCTGATGGGGCGGCCGTCCGCGAGGGCCCTGATGGGGTCGAGCTTCGGCGCGGTGGCCAGCCTCTCCACCGCCGTGCGCTATCCGGACGTGTTCGGCTCGCTGCTGCTCCAGTCGGGCTCGTTCGTGTTCACCGACATCGGCGACGACCACGGTGGGGGACCTGCGTTCGACCCGGTGGTGAAGTTCGTCAACCGTTACCGGGCCAAGCCGACTCGGGTGGCCGAACGGCTGTTCATCTCGTGCGGCATCTACGAACCGCTGATCGTGCCCAACCGGTCCATGCTGCCCGTCTTCGGCGAGACCGGGATGACCGTCAACTACGTGGAGTCCCGCGACGGGCACAACTGGGAGTCCTGGCGTGACCGGCTGCGCGACGGCCTGTCCTGGGTCTACCCCGGCCCGCAGATGTTCGTCTACGAGTAGCCCCGCGGGGCACGTATCCAGTGAGTACGCAGCGCCGAAGGGAGACAGATGCAGGCGTCGGAGGTCTTGCGCGCGGTCGCAGCAGCCAGGTGGATCACTTCCTCACTGGCCCTGACCGTCGACGACGCGATCGTCCTGCAGAACTCGAACAGGCTCACGCTGCGTCTGCTCCCCTGTGACGTTCTGGCCCAAGTGGCTCCCGCGGCCCATCAGGTTGCCCGGTTCGAGGTCGAGCTGGCTCAGCGGCTCGCTGCATCCGGGTGCCCGGTGGCTGCTCTCGAACCTCGAGTGGAGCCCCGGGTCTACGAGCGGGACGGCTTCGTGGTCACCCTGTGGACCTACTACGAAACCGAGACGTCGACAGAGCTGTCATCGGCCGACTACGCCGATGCGCTCGAGCGGCTGCACGCCGGAATGCGCGAGCTGGATGTCCCCACCCCGCACTTCACGGATCGCGTCGAGTCGGCTCGACGACTGGTGGCGAGCCGGCACCGCACGCCGGCACTCGCCGACGCCGATCGCGTGGTGCTCGGCGACACGTTGCGACGCCTGAGTCGGGTCATCGCCGAGCGCGGTGGCCAGCAGGTGCTGCACGGCGAGCCGCACCCGGGCAACGTGCTCTGCACGAGGAACGGGCTGGTGTTCATCGATCTCGAGACGTGTTGTCGTGGACCTGTCGAGTTCGACGTCGCTCATGCCCCCGTCCACGTCGGCGAGACCTATGCGGGGGTGGATCACGAGTTGCTCGGGCAGTGCCGGATCCTGGTCCTGGCGATGATCACCACCTGGCGCTGGGATGCGAGCGACCAGCACCCGAACGGGCGTCAGCTGGGTGTGGAGTGGCTCGGCCAGCTGCGTGCGACCCTCGAGGAGCAGGGCTGGGTCGGCGGTCGTTGATCGCGGGGTTCCGACGTCGAAGGGGCGGCAGCACGGCGCAGGTCTTCGCCGAGTCCGGGTGGAGGATGGTGCCATGAAGGGGCAGTTCCACGTGCGGGCCGCAGTCGCCTCCGATCTCGAGACGCTACTGGGACTTGCCGCGAAGAGACGCGAGCAGTACCGGCGATACGAGCCGCAGTTCTGGCAGCCCGCGGACGACGCCGTGGACGGGCAACGCGGGTTCTTCCGCGACCTGATCGACGACGACGACGTCGCCGTTCTGGTGGCCACTGACCCTTCGGACGCCGTCCGCGGGTTTGCGGTGGCGCGAAATGTCCAACCTCCGCCGGTGTACGACCCGGGCGGCCTGACCTGCATGGTCGACGACTTCACGGTGGTCGATGAGAGCGACTGGCCCGAAGCCGGCCCTGTGCTGCTCGAAAGCCTTGCTGCCTGGGCGACCGGCCGGGGCGCCAGCCAACTGGTGGCCGTCACCGCCCGACTGGACGAAGCCAAACGCCAGATGCTCCGGGACGCGCAGCTGTCCTTGGCCTCCGAATGGTGGGTCGGTCCCCTATCCACCCGTGACTAGGTGGTTCACGTGTCGTCCGGATCGCGGCCGCTGGGCGCCCGGGCTCGAGGGTTTTGCGCGTTCGTGCAGGCATCTACGCCATGTCGAACACATTCGAGCAAGGTTGCGGTCCTGTAAACCCTGGCGGTACCCGTACGAAGTGTCAGCGCTGAGGTGTACGTTCCTCGGTAGTCAGATTTTCGGGCGTCAGGGTCCGGGTCGACGTCGCCGGGTGAGTCGGGCCCGGCAGGAGGGTGTGTTGCCTCGTGAGAAAACCCATCAACGCCGTCACGCTGGTCATCGCGGGCGTCCTCGTCTTCGCCCTCGCGGCCTGCGGGTCTAGCAGCAGCGGGAACGGCACCGGATCGGGCAGTGCGTCAGGCGCCAACGCCAACGCGATACTGACCATCGGCAACACCTCCGGCGCGCAGTGGACCTGCGGCTTCAACCCGTTCAACCCGTCGGTCCAGGGGACGACGGTGGGGTTCGTCTACGAGCCGTTGATCTACATCAACAGTCTGAAGAACGCGGCCGAGACGCCGATGCTGGCCACCGGATACAAGTGGAGCAGCGACAAGAAGCAGCTCGTGATGACCATCCGTGACGGCGTCAAGTGGAACGATGGCGAGGCCTTCTCCGCGAAAGACGTGGCCTTCACGTTCAACCTGCTGAAGAAGTACCCGGGGCTCGACCTGAATGCGCTGTGGAGCTCGGTCCTCACCAAGGTGACCGCCAGCGGCAAGACCGTGACCTTCGACTTCAACACCGCCGCCGGTCCGTACCTGTACTACATCGGCAGCCAGACCTCGATCGTCCCCGAGCACATCTGGTCGACCGGTGACGCCGCCAAGGACCCGGTGCAGTTCCAGGACGCACACCCGGTCGGCACCGGCCCGTACACGGTCAACCCCTGCAAGCCGGCCAACATCACCTACAAGGCCAACCCCACCTTCTGGCAGGCCGGTCTGCCCAAGGTCAAGACCGTCAACTACCCGGCCTACACCGACAACAGCCCGGCCAACCTCGACCTGGCCACCGGCAAGGCCCAGTGGGGTGGTCAGTTCATCCCGAGCATCGACCGTTACTACGTGGCCAAGGACAAGGCGAACCATCACTACTGGTTCCCGCCGACCAACAACGTGGCATTGCTGTTCAACCTCAAGCACGATGTGACCGGCAAGCTGGCCGTCCGGCAGGCCTTCGCCTACGCGATCGACCGGGCCGCGGTGGGCAAGATCGGTGAGGGTGGCTATCAGCCGGCTGCCAACCAGACCGGGGTGGTGACACCGACGTTCGACGCCTGGTACAACAAGGCGGCGGCTGAGAAGGCCAACTACACCGTCAACCCGGGCAAGGCCACCCAGCTGCTGGCCTCGGCGGGATACTCACCGGCCAAGCCGCTCGAGCTGGACGTGATCACGGTGAGCGGCTATACCGACTGGGACGCGTCGCTGCAGGAGATCAAGCAGCAGGTCGAGCCGCTGGGGATCAAGCTGACGATCAAGGACCTGGCCAGCCAGACCTACAACACCAAGATCTACAAGGGTGACTTCGACCTGG
The DNA here is from genome assembly GCA_038238065.1 of Propionibacteriales bacterium. Lineage (GTDB taxonomy): Bacteria > Actinomycetota > Actinomycetes > Propionibacteriales > Propionibacteriaceae > Microlunatus. Next base: position 3,843 of record JBBRYD010000209.1, read on the forward strand.
CCTACTCCTCGGGCAACCCCGGCCCGAGCCCGTACTACGAGCTGCGGCAGCTCCTGTACGGCGGGAACACAGCCCCCCTCGGCAAGAACGCCTCGAGCAACTACACCCGTTACAGCAACCCCAAGATCGATGCCCTGTTCGACGCCTTCGGTGCCGCCGACGACACGAAGCAGAAGGAGATCGTGAACCAGATCCAGCAAGCCATGCTGGACGACGTGCCCCTGATCCCGACCACCGAGAACGTCAACTGGTTCCAGTACAGCACCAAAGACTTCATGGGCTGGCCGACCGCTGACGACCCGTATGCGCTGCCCGCGCCGTACAGCCTGCCGGACCTGGAGCAGGTGCTGCTCAAGGTGGCGCCGAAGTAGGGAAGGGGCTGCGATGCGATACGTGCTGCGCCGCCTGGGCTTCTTCGTCATCACCCTCTGGGCGGCTCTGACCATCAACTTCCTCATCCCGAGGTTGATGCCGGGCAACCCGGCGGAGGCGATGATGGGCCGGTTCAAGGGCCGGATCAACCCCGAGGCGCTGAAGGCGCTGGAGGTGGCTTTCGGCATCGACACCCAGGAGAGCGGCTTCAAGCAGTACCTGGACTACCTGCACAACACGGTGACTGGGCATTTCGGGATTTCGCTGACCTTCTTCCCCGTCTCGGTGGGCACGGTGGTCCGGCAGGCGCTGCCCTGGACCCTGGGTCTGGTGGGCATCACCACGCTGCTGGCGTTTGTGCTGGGGACCCTGATCGGCATCGTGGCGGGGTGGCGGCGGGGCGGCAAGATCGACAGCGTCCTGCCGCCCGTCTTCGTGATCACCTCCGCCTTGCCCTACTTCTGGGTGGGGATGCTGTTGATCCTG
>JBBRYD010000210.1:0-4657 GCA_038238065.1 Propionibacteriales bacterium
AGCGCGACGTCGGCGATGAGATCTCGGCGGCTGGGACGCAAGGCACTTTCCGCCCCGGGACGGGTCGCGGCCAAGACACCCACCAGACGGTCCAGGGCAGCCTTGACCGCGTCCACCTGGCTCAGACCGAGTGCGTCCACCGATGTGATGGATACACCCTGAGCCTTCACCTCTTCCACCAGGTGGCGCTGGTCGGCGTCCAGCTCGGGCAGCTGCGAGGCGTGGCCCTGGACCCGACCGTCGTGCGCGGACTGCACCAGCCGGTTGATCGGTGGCACTCGCGCGATGACTTCGCGTTTTGCGCGGTTGGTCACGCGCCGCACCGTATTGATCGCGGTATTCATGGCCCTGGCGCCCACTTCCCTGTACTTCTGGTCAGCGCGCTGGTTGCCGCTCTGTGTGCACCATAAAGCCGAATGGGTCCCGGCGTGGTGGGAAGCGCAAATTGGCACGGTCAAGGGTCCACCGAGGAGGACCCACGCTCGTCACGCCTCGATCGGCGCCCAGTCCGGGCCGGTCTGACCGAGCTTCTCGTCCAGCTTGGCGAACAGGGGCGTGGGCTTGACCAGCGGGCGACCCGCCTCGATCGGCACGCTCCGCCAGCGGGCCTGCTCGCCTGCGTAATCCCCCATCAGCACCGGGTAGTCGGGGCCGCCCTCCTCGCTGACCTCGCGGATCTCCGGCTGCGCAGCCCAGACACCCGTGCCGCCCAGGGCCTCGTGCACCTTCTGGGCGGCGTGCGGCAGGAAGGGGGTGAGCAGGGTGTTGGCGTCCGACACCACCTGCAGGGCGGTGTTGAGCACGGTGTCCCGCCGCGGCTCGTCGTCCTTGAGCTTCCACGGCTCCTGGTCCGACAGGTACCGGTTGGCCAGGGTCACCAGCCGCATCGCCTCGCCGGACGCCTGCTTGAAGCGGCTCCGACCCAGCAGGGCGCCGACGACGCCGAACGCGGCCCGCGAGCTGTTCAGCAGCTGGTGGTCCACCTCCTGAAGGTCGGTGACCGTCGGGATCGCGCCCACGTTGCGGTGCGCCATGGACACCGAGCGGTTGACCAGGTTGCCCCACTCGTTGGCCAGCTCGAAGTTGGTGCGGCGGACGAACTCGTCCCAGGTGAAAGCGGTGTCCTGATTCTCCGGCCCGGCGACCGCGATGAAGTATCGCAGCGCGTCCGGTCCGAAGTCGCGGAGGAAGTCGCCGACGTAGATGACCTTGCCGCGGCTGGTGGAGAACTTCGAGCCCTGCATGGTGAGGTACTCACTCGACACCACCTCGCTGGGCAGGTTCAGCTCACCCATCGGGCCGACGACCCCGCCCCGGTCGCCCTGACCGTTGTGGCCCAGCAGGATGCCCGGCCAGATGACCGAGTGGAAGACGATGTTGTCCTTGCCCATGAAGTAGTAGCTGCGAGCGTCCTTGTTGGTCCACCACTCGCGCCAGGCGTCGGGGTCACCCGTCCGCCTGGCCCACTCGACCGAGGCCGACAGGTATCCGATAACCGCGTCGAACCAGACGTACAGCCGTTTCATCGGCTGATCGCGCCAGCCGTCCAGCGGCACCGGCACCCCCCAGTCGATGTCGCGGGTGATGGCACGCGGCTTGAGGTCCTTGAGCAGGTTCTCGCTGAACTTCAACACGTTGGGACGCCAGTCGTCGCGCGATCCCAGCCAGTTCCCCAGCGAACCAGCCAGGGCGGGCAGGTCCAGGAAGAAGTGCTCGGTCTCGACGAACTTCGGCGTCTCGCCGTTGATCCGCGACCGCGGGCGGATCAGGTCGACCGGGTCCAGCTGGTTGCCGCAGTTGTCGCACTGGTCGCCGCGGGCACTGTCGTAGCCACAGATCGGGCAGGTGCCCTCGATGTAGCGGTCGGGCAGCGTCCGACCGGTCGACGGGCTGACCGCACCCATGGCGACCCTGGGCACCACGTAGCCGTTCTCGAACAGCCCCCGGAAGAGCTCCTGGACCACCCGGTAGTGGTTCAGCGTGGTGGTCCGGGTGAACAGGTCGTACGACAGGCCGAGACCCTGGAGGTCCTCGACGATGACCCGGTTGTACTTGTCGGCGAGCTGGCGGGTGGTCAGTCCCTCGTTCTCGGCCTGGACCGTGATCGGGGTGCCGTGCTCGTCGGTGCCGGAGACCATCAGGACGTCCTGGCCGCTCATCCGCATGTAACGGGAGAAGACGTCGGAGGGAACACCGAAACCGGACACGTGACCGATATGGCGGGGTCCGTTGGCGTACGGCCAGGCCACAGCGGTCAGAACGCGAGAATTCACGCGCTCACCCTAGTCGACGTGCGCCGGACCCCCGACGGCATTTCCAGCGACCGCCGGACCCGCGAACACCGCGCCGAGGTCACGAAGGTGCGCCTATCTACACCCCGGGTCACTCATTTGCGCGGTTTGGCAGCAGAACCACACCTGATCTGCGAGATTGATTCCGTCGTGTCGCGGACGTGAGTCCGTGGATGGGAACCTCCACCCCGGAGGGTCCCATATCCGGGGGGGAGACGACTGTGGGCGAGGGGGCCCGCAATAGTTGAAACACGGGGTGGTGCATGGTCGCGCCTAAGTCAGTTGTGGACGTTTTCGTGCACCACCGCGGACTGTGTGAGAGTGACAACGTCGGCGCCGGCACGCGGGTCTGGGCCTTCGCGCACGTCCTGGCCGGAGCGCTGGTGGGCCGGGACTGCAACGTATGTGACGGCGCGTACGTCGAGGGCGGCGCCGTGGTCGGCGACCGGGTCACCATCAAGAACCAGGTGATGATCTTCGACGGGGTCACCATCGCCGACGACGTCTTCCTGGGGCCGGGCGTGACGTTCACCAACGACCTCCGCCCACGCGCCGCCATCAAGCGCAGTGGTGAGGGCCTGTCCCGCACCAGCGTCTGCGAGGGCGCCACACTCGGCGCCCGGGTCGTGGTCGTGTGCGGCACCACCATCGGGCGGCACGCCTTCGTGGCCGCCGGCACCGTGGTGACCAAGGATGTCCCCGACCACGGCTTCCTGGTCGGTAATCCAGGTCGGCTGATCGGCTGGGCGTGTGTCTGCGGCCAGCGACTCGACGCTGACCTGGGCTGCAGCTGCGGACGACGCTACGAGACCGCGAGCAGCGGTCTGCGCGAGACCGCGGTCTGAGACGAGCGGTTGACCTCATGTACGTGACCCTGCACGGGACCCCACGAGCCGACGAGCGGCCCGCCGGGACACCGGTCTTCCCCGGTGGTAACGCGTTGGACGAGCGCGACGCCGCCCAGGACCGTCGCCGCCGTCGCATCCCGCTGGCCGTGCTGGGGCTGGGCGCCGTGAGCCTGCTCACCGACATCTCGTCGGAGTCGGTGGCTGCCGTGCTGCCGCTCTACATCACCGCCGTGCTGGGCCTGGGTCCGCTGGCGTACGGGTTCATCGACGGCGTCCAGCAGGGCATCTCAGCGCTGGTGCGTATGTTCGGCGGCTGGTGGGCCGACTCGACCCGGCGGCCCAAGTGGGTAGCGTTCACCGGTTACGCGGCTTCGGCCGCGTCCCGGTTCGGGCTGCTGGGCGTCAGCGGCTTCGGGGGCGTGACCAGCATGGTCGGGGTGGACCGCCTCGGCAAGGGGCTGCGGACCGGGCCGCGGGACTCGCTCATCGCCGGCGCCTCGCACCCCGCCGACCTGGGCCGCAACTTCGGTGTGCACCGGGCGATGGACACCACCGGGGCGCTGATCGGACCGCTGCTGGCGCTCGCCGTGCTGGCGCTGTTCCCGATCGGGCTGGACGGCTACCACGGCGTGTTCGTGCTCAGCGCTGCCGTCGCGGTGATCGGCCTGGCGGTGCTGGCCCTGTTGGTGCCCGACCGACGGCCGACCGTGTCCTCGGCGCCCGGAGCGAGCGTCGCTGGGGTCACCCCCCCGAGCCGGTCGCATGTTCGGGCGCCGCGGCCGCAGTGGCGTGACCTGGCCCAGCCACGGCTGCGCCGGCTCGTGCTCGCGGCCGGTCTGCTGGGCGTGGTCACCATCGGTGACGGCTTCGTCTACCTGGCGCTGGCCGACCGGGGCGCCCTGGCCACCCACCTCTTCCCGCTGCTGTTCGTGGGCACGAACACCGCCTACCTCGCCCTCGCCATCCCGTTCGGTCGGCTGGCGGACCGGTTCGGCCGGGCGCGGGTGTTCCTCGGCGGGCACGTCCTGCTGCTGGCCGTCTACGTGGTGACCGCGGCTCGCCTCTCCGGCACCGCGTGGATCGTGGTGGTGCTGCTGCTGCTCGGCGCGTTCTACGCCAGCACCGACGGGGTGCTCGCCGCCCTGGCCAGCCGGATGGTGCCTGCGGCCAGCCGGGCCAGCGGCATCTCCGCGGCGCAGACCGTGGTGGCGCTCACCCGGTTCGGGGCGTCGGTCGGGTTCGGACTGGTCTGGCAGCTCAGCAGCCGTTCGGCTGCCCTGTGGACCGTGGCGACCGCCCTGGCGGCGGCTCTTCCCCTGGCGATATGGCTGCTGCGTCGTCCGGTCGGTGGCCGTCCGGACTCCTGGACCGCGGTAACGGCATGACACTCCCTATGTCAACCTCATGCCGCGAGTGGCGGGGTGTTGGTCTTGTTCGCGCCGCCGTGGAGGGCGGGGTCGTAGGGGACGCGGTCTTGCCAGCAGCGCCAGATGACGCGAGTCCAGGCACGGGCCAGGA
>JBBRYD010000211.1:0-4617 GCA_038238065.1 Propionibacteriales bacterium
AGGCACGAAAATGGGTTCAGGTCAGCGCAATCGCCTGTCGTCCGATGGCCAGCTCCTCGTCGGTGGGCACGACCAGGATGGTCACCCGGGAGGACGGCGTGGAGATGACCCGTGCCACCTTGGACCTCGCCTCGTTCAGCGCCGGGTCGAGCTCCAGCCCGAGCCCGGCGAGACCCTGCACGGTGCCTGCGCGGACGGCCGGGGTGTTCTCACCCACCCCGGCGGTGAAGGTGAGCGTGTCCAGCCGGCCGAGCTGCACCAGGTACGCGCCGAGGTAGTGCTTGAGCCGGTGCACGTAGACGTCCAGAGCCAGCTGTGCCGTCCGTTCGCCGGCGGCCAGGAGCTTCTCCAGCTCCCGGAAGTCGTTCACCCCCGACAGCCCCTTGAGCCCGGACTCCTTGTTGAGCATGGTGTCGATCTCGCCGATCGACATGCCGAGCTGGGCGTTCAGGAAGCTGTGCAGGCTCGGATCCACGTCGCCCGAGCGGGTGCCCATCACCAGACCCTGCAGCGGTGTCAGTCCCATCGACGTGTCGATGGCCACCCCGCCGCGGATCGCCGACGCCGAGCAGCCGTTGCCGAGGTGGAGCACGATCTGGTTGAGGTCGCGGAGCTCACCTCCCAGGAAGGTGGCCACGGTCTGGGACACGTACTGGTGTGAGGTCCCGTGCATCCCGTAGCGGCGGATCCGGTGCCGCTCGGCCAGCTCGCGCGGGATCGCGTAGGTGTAGGCAGCGGGCGACAGGGAGGTGAAGAAGGCCGTGTCGAAGACTGCCACGTGCGGGACCCGCGGGAACAGACCCTGCGCCGCCCGGATCCCGGCCACGGCGCCCGGGTTGTGCAGCGGGGCCAGCGCACTCAGCTCGCTGATCTCGGACAGCACCGCGTCGTCGACGACGACGGGTGCGGAGAAGTCGGGGCCGCCGTGGACGACCCGGTGCCCCACCGCCACGATCCCGGCGTCGTCCAGGTCCGGTCCGTGATCGGCGAACTGCCGGATCAGCGCCGCCAGGGCTGCGTCATGGTCGGGCACTGCGTCTTCGGAGGAGAAGCTCTCGCCAGCCACCCGGTGGGTGATCAGACCGGTGGACTCACCGATCTTCTCCACCGAGCCCGCGGCCAGGACGTCGGCGGTGGCCGGGATGAGCAGCTGGTACTTCAGCGAGGACGAACCCGAGTTGAGCACCAGCACGGGAGCACCGGGTGCGGCGCTCACGCGTCCAGCCCCTGAGCCTGGACGGCCGTGATCGCCACGGTGTTGACGATGTCGGGCACCAACGCTCCTCGGGACAGGTCGTTCACGGGCCTGCGCAGACCCTGCAGCACCGGTCCGATGGCGATCGCGTTGGCGCTGCGCTGCACCGCCTTGTAGGTGTTGTTGCCGGTGTTGAGGTCCGGAAAGATGAACACCGTCGCTCGCCCGGCCACCTCCGAATGCGGCAGCTTGGTCCGGGCCACGTCAGGGTCGACCGCGGCGTCGTACTGGATGGGGCCCTCCAGCAGCAGGTCCGGCTGTCGTGCCGCGACCAGTGCCGTGGCGTCGCGGACCTTTTCCACCTCGGCGCCCGCGCCGGAGGCCCCGGTGGAGTAGGAGAGCATGGCCACCCGCGGCTCGATCCCGAACTGGCGCGCCGTCTCCGCGGACGAGATAGCGATGTCGGCCAGCTGCTCGGTCGTGGGTTCGGGGATGACCGCGCAGTCGCCGTAGACCAGCACCCGGTCGGCCAGGCACATCAGGAACACGCTGGAGACGGTGTTGACGCCGGGCCGGGTTTTGATGAACTGCAGCGCGGGTCGGATGGTGTGCGCCGTGGTGTTCATCGCACCGGAGACCATGCCGTCGGCCAGGCCGAGATGGACCATCATGGTGCCGAAGTAGGAGATGTCGGTGACGACGCCCCGGGCCTTCTCCAGCGTCATGCCCTTGTGGGCGCGAGCCTCGGCGTACGCAGCGGCGAACTTCTCCACCAGGTCCGGGCTGGTCGGTGAGATGATCGCCGCGGCGTCGAGGTCCAGACCCAGCGCCGAGGCGCGGGCCCGCACCTTCATCTCCTCACCCAGCAGGGTCAGGTCCGCCACCCCCCGGCGCAGCAGGATCGCCGCCGCTTCGAGGATGCGGTCGTCCTGGCTCTCGGGTAGCACGATGTGCTTGCGACCGGCACGGGCCCGCTCCATCAGCTGGTACTCGAACATCAGCGGCGTCCGGACGTCGGAGGAGGACACGTCGATGGCCGCGAGCAACGCGTCCTGGTCGACCTGCTCGGCGAACAACCGCCGCGCGGTCTCGATCTTCTTGGACGACTCCTTGGTCATCGGGCCGCGGACCCGCGACAGGCGCTCCGCCGTGGTGAACGTGCCCAGCGAGGAGAGCACCACGGGCAGGTCCTGCTCGACGCCCTCGGACAGCCGGCGGATCGAGTCAGGCAACGGGTAGCCGCCGGTGAGCACGATGCCGGCCAGCGACGGGAAGGTGCCCGACTGGTGCGCCAGCACCAGCCCGGGAATCAGGTCGGTCCGGTCGCTCGGGGCGATCACCGTTGCGTCGGAGGTCAGCCGGGTCAGCACGTTGGGCAGGCTCATCGCCGCGACGACCAGGCCCAGGGACTCCCGGTCGAGCCAGCTGTCGGTGCCCTGGACCAGCACCGCCTCCGCCGCGGTAGCCAGCGCCCGGACGGTCGGTGCCGAGAGGACCGGGTTGTCGGGGATGGCCGCCACCACGACGTCGGGGATGCCGCTGAGCGCTGCACTGATCGCCGCGGTCGCCTGACCGTCGACCCGGTTGGCGATCACCGCGACGGTGCGGGCGTGGTGCGCCCGCAGCTCGGCGATCGCGCCGTCGGCGGCGGCGTGCACCTGATCGGGGGTTCGGTCACGACCGTGCACCACCAGGACGACGGGCGACCCGAGGTTGGCCGCGATCCGGGCGTTGAAGGACAGCTCCGTGCCGACCGAGACGTCGGTGTAGTCCGACCCCAGCACCACGATGACCTTGTACTTCTCCCTCAGCGCGCCGAACTTCGCCACGATCACGTGCATGGCCTCGTCGGCGTTCTCGCGGGCTGCGTCGTAGCTGACGCCGAGTGCCTCCTCGTACGTCTGGTCGATCCCCGGCTGGTGCACCAGCAGGTCCACGATGAGGTCGAGACCGGCCGAGGCGTTGGTCAGCGGCCGGAAGACCCCGACCGAGCCCACCTCGCGGGTCAGGGCATCGAGCAGACCGAGAGCGACCGCCGACTTGCCGGTCTGACCTTCGGGCGAGGCGACGTACACGCTGCGAGTCACAGCAGCGACCCTAATTGCTCGGTGGTCGGGCTGACCACCGCCTCACCGGGTGACAAGAGGTCGGCCGGCAACCTGCGGGTCGGCCGGAGTCTGCATGTCCTGGTCGTTTCGCACGTATCTTTAGGCCGTGGCGCGCATGCATCCAGAGATAGCGGGGCTGATCGACTGGCAGCCGCTTGCGCGCGGCGGGTTCTCGACGGTGTGGCAGGCCCGGCAGCAGTCGCTGGACCGGATGGTGGCCGTCAAGGTCGACCACCGTCCGTTGAACGGGGACAAGGAGCAGCGGCGGTTCCTGCGTGAGGCGGGCGCCGCCGGCCGGCTGTCCACCCATCCGGGAATCGTGACCGTGCACGACGCCGGCATCCTGGCCGACGGGCGTCCGTATCTGGTGATGGACCTGTGCGTCGGCGGCTCGCTCACCCAGTGGCTCAAGCCGGAGAACCGACAGAGCCAGCGGAAGATCCGCGATATCGGCGTACGGATTGCCGACGCGCTCGCCGTGGCCCACGCGCGCGGCGTGCTGCACCGCGACGTGAAGCCGGCCAACATCTTGATCGACGCCTACGACCAACCGGGGCTGGCCGACTTCGGCCTCGCCGCCATCCCGGAGCCGGACCAGGACGTCTCGGTCACCCTGGAGGGCATGACGCCGGCCTACGCGGCCAAGGAGGTCTTCTACCGTACGTCGCCGACCCAGTTCGGCGACGTCTACGCCCTGGCCGCCACGCTCTACGCCCTGTTGGACGGCAAACCACCGCGGTGGCCGGACACGGGAACGCCCAACCTGCCGGAGGTCATCCAGCTGCACGAGCAACCGATCGAGCGGCTGCCCGACGTCGACCCCGCGTTCATGGACGTGCTGTTGGGGGCCCTCGCCGACGACCCGGAGAGCCGACCGACGGCCGTGCAGTTCCGTGACCAGTTGTCCGAGCTGACTTTCGACACGTCCAGCGAGGTGCCTCCCCCGATCACCGCGCCCGCGCCCGCCCCCGAAACGTCGGGGGAGGTCGGGTCCCGGGCACTGCGCTCACGGCGCCGACGACGCTCGATCACGCCGATCCTGATCGCGGCGTCCGTGGTGCTGGCGCTGATCATCGTCGGACTGTTCCGCTGGGGGTCCTCCCCTCGGGCAGCGGTGCCGGCACCAGCCGCCCTGACGGTGGCCCCGACCACTGAGAAGACGGCCGGGAAGACCGTCGGGACGACCGCGCCGCCGAAGCCCTCGCCCAGCGACAGCCCCAGCCCCGACGCATCGACCTCGACCCCGCCCAACGGGTTCGTCGACTGCTCCGCGCAGCTCGGTGGCACCAGCTACTGCTTGGATCCTCAGCAACC
>JBBRYD010000212.1:0-4555 GCA_038238065.1 Propionibacteriales bacterium
AACCTCGGGCTGGACATCCTGCCGTTGGTCCAGCTGCACTGCCCGCCGACCGCGGTCTACTCCTCCGATGCGGTCTACGACGCTCTGGACACCCTGGTGGACGACGAGGTCATCGCCAACTACGGGGTGAGCGTGGAGACCACCGATGAGGCGTTGACCGCTATCGCCCGTCGCGGCACCGCCACGGTGCAGATCATCTTCAACGCGTTCCGACTCAAGCCGCTCGACTTCGTGCTGCCCGCCGCGGAGGCGGCGGGCGTCGGCATCATCGCGCGGGTGCCGTTGGCCAGTGGTCTGCTGAGCGGCAAGTACACGGTGAACACCCAGTTCGCCGCTGACGACCACCGCAGCTACAACCGCGACGGCAGTGCCTTCGACCAGGGGGAGACATTCTCCGGGGTCGACTACGAGACCGGGGTGGCGGCTGCGGTGGAGTTCTCGGCGCTGGCGGCCCAGCTGCCGGGCGACATCACCCCCGCTCAGGCCGCGCTCGCCTGGATCGCCCAGCACCCGGCCGTCAGCACGGTGATCCCCGGCGCTCGCTCGGTGGACCAGGCCCGGGCCAACGCCGCCGCCGGGTCGCTGCCGGCCCTCGGTGGTGCCTTCGAATCCGGGGTCGAGGAGCTCTACAACCGGTCGGTTCGGCCACTGGTCCAGGACCGCTGGTAAGGCCTGGGGTCAAAATCCAGCCAATCTTCAGGGAACCCTGAGGGGAACTTCCGGCGTTCTTCTTGCACAAGGGTCATGATCAACATGGCTAGTTCACCCGCGCTGAAACTCACAGTCGGCGTGCATTGCCAGCTCCAGGCGGTTGGGTGGCATCCAGATCAGGGGAGGATGTCCGCCCTGCCCCGGGCTGAGTTGGGGCCGCATCCACCACGGTGCGCCAGTCGATTGGGCCGCAGCGGGCTAGCCACCTCGACGACTCGTTCACATGAGGCCGAGTTAGACCGTAAGTTTGTCACATGCCGGGGACCAAGGCTCGCGTGGCAGTCGTCGTCGAGGACGACGAAGACTTTCGCGACCTCATCACCGCCACCCTCGACGAGGCAGGGTTCAGCTGTTTCGCCGCCGGATCGGGTCAGGAGGCGCTGGAGCTGGTACGGATCCACCAGCCGGTGCTGACCACGCTCGACGTCGGTCTTCCCGGCATCGACGGCTTCGAGGTGGCCCGCCGGATCCGCACCTTCAGCGGGACCTACATCATCATCCTCTCGGCCCGGACCGAGGAGATCGACACCCTGATGGGACTCGACGCCGGAGCCGACGACTATCTCACCAAGCCGTTCCGTCCGCGCGAGCTCCGGGCGCGGATCGAGGCGATGCTGCGGCGGAACCAGTTCCGCTCGCGGGAAGCACCCGTCGGGCTCCCAGCCCCGTTCATGGAGACAGTGCCGTCGGGCGGTGAGCTCTCCGGTCCGAATGACACGACATGGCTCAGCCACAACGGGCTGCGCGTCAACCCCGACATGCAGATCTGTGAGCTGGACGGGCGTCCGGTCGACCTGACGCGCAGCGAGTTCGCGTTACTGGTGGCCATCATGCTGGGGGAGCGGCGGGTGATCTCCAAGACCTCCCTCGCCCTGGACGTCCGTGACGACGCGGCCGGCGGATACGTCAGCGATGCTGACCAGCGGGTGGTCGAGTCCCACCTGGCTCACCTGCGCCGTAAGCTCAACGACCCGGTGAGCGCCCCTCGCTTCATCGAGACGGTCCGGGGCGTGGGGTACAGGTTGACGGCCGTCCAGATACCGGGTCTCGCGTCGTGACCGTCGGTTCGCCCGGGATCTGGCGGCGCAACCGTTAGCTTGCGTCGCGGGCCGACGGCTTCACCTCTTGACCCGGTCCACGATCGCCTTGGCGGTCCGGGTGGTCCCGTCCCTGGTCGCCACCACCCGCACGTGGTCGTTGACCAGCACGTCGCCGACCTTGGTCGCCGACTTGTCCTTGCGGATCTTCGTGGCCGACGTCACCGCGTACGTTGCGGTGTAGCCGTCCCTGCTCTTCACCGTGACCGAGGTGGCGCTGACCTTCTGCACCGTCCCGCGCTGGAAGTCGACGACCCGGGTCTTCTGGCCGCCGAGGGTGACCTCGCCGTGCAACGCCCGCCGCTGCAGCGAACGGTGCCCCCGGCCTGCCTTCGACTTGCCGGCAGTCGTCTTGTCGGCCTTCTGCTGGTGACCTCCCGGTGTCGGCGCGGCGCTCGTGGTGGCGCTGGGCGATGGCGACGGGGTGTCCGCCGCCGCCCAGGTGGCGCCGATTCCGCCGGTCACGGCGACAGCAGCCACACTGGCGGCGAGGATCTTGGTCTTGGTGTTCACGTGGTGTTTCCTTCTCTGGGTCGGTGCCGATGGAGCACGAACGCGGTGCGCCGCTCCCGGTCAACCCAGTATTGGTGGCTGCCGCGCCCGAGGCGCGCTAACCGGCCGAGGCTTCAGGAACCCTTCAGCCGGGAACCGGTCGAGCCTGGCTACTCAGCCCGCACTCGGTCCAGGATCGCCGCGGCGACGGCCGCCGGCTCGGTCTCGGGCAGCCAGTGGCCTGCGTCCAGCTCCCGGAACTCGTACGGCGCGTTCACGTAGCGTTCGGTGCGCTCGGCCGCAGTCCGGCCCAGGGCGAAGTCGTGGCTGCCCCAGACGAACGTCGTGGGGACCAGGATCGGACCGACGGCGGGTCTGCCCGAGAAAGGCACCCCGCGATACCAGTTGATCGCCCCCCGCAGCGTCCCTGGGACCGCCATCGCGTCCAGATATCGACCGACGTACTTCAGCGGCAGCCCGGTGTTGCGCAGCGTGTTGGTCAGGCTGAGCGGGGCGAGCGCCTCAGGCAGGAAGGGCAGCTGGAACAGCGCCATGTACCACGATCTGAGGGCCTGGTCGCTCGTCCTCAGGGCATCCGCCATCGCGGCGGGGTGTGGCGTGGAGAGCACGGTGAGCGAGGCCACCCGCTCCGGGTGCCACGCGGCCACTGCCCACGCCTGCACGCCGCCCCAGTCGTGACCCAGGATGTGAGCGCGCGCCACGCCGGCGGCATCGAGCAAGGCGATCACGTCGGCCGCCGTCTCGGCCGTGCGGTAGTCGCGTCGACGGGTGGGACGAGCACTCGCGGTGTAGCCGCGCTGGCTGGGCACCAGAGTCCTGATGCCCTGGTCGTAGAGCAGCGACACGACAGTGTTGAACGAGGACGGCTGCTGCGGGAAGCCGTGCAACAGCACCACCGTCTCGACGGCCGGACCGCGCGGATCCAGGACGTCGAACGTGAGACCTGCGCGGGTGAAGGAGTCCATCAGCGCGGCCCGAGGTCGCTGACCCGTTCGGGCACCGATAGCGGACTGACCGCGGTGGAACGGGCAGCAGACGTGCTGATGACTGACAAGGCGGACCCCCGGAGCTGGACGGCCGCGGCTGGCGTCGACGGCTCGTTGGGTCGACGCTAACAGGGCGCACTGACAGTGCAGCAGACACCGTGAGGGCAGGCGACCTCGTGAGTGCCGATGCCGGGCTCTGGTCCGATCACGCCACCGACCTGGTGGTGCGAGAGGCGGCCCGACACCGTGGCGCTCCGCGTCCCGGGTCCGGGGCCACAACTAAGATCGCGACGGTAGGGACCCGTGGTCAGCTCGACGAGAGTAGGAACGTGTGTTCACAGCAGCCGCCGGCCAGCCGACGAGGACGGCCCCCGGCCGATGGTGAGCTTTCATCTGGACCGGTATCGCGAGATCGCCGAGACCCTGGCCCGGCACGGTCTCGGAGTGCTGCTGGGCGCATCGGGGATGGAACGCTGGATCCCGTTCTCCCGGGGTCTGGAGCGGCTGTCCCATCGGTCTCAGCCACGCTCGACCGCAGAGCACGTGCGGCTTGCGCTGGAGGAGCTCGGGCCCACCTTCGTCAAGCTCGGCCAGCTGTTGTCCACCCGACCCGACCTGCTCCCACCGGCCTACCTGGCCGAGCTGGCTCATCTCCAGGACTCTCTCGCACCCGTGCCCGCCCAGGTCATCGAGCAGGTGGTGCAGCAGGAGCTCGGGGGCCCACTGCACGACTTCTTCGCCACCTTCGACCTCACCCCGTTGGCGAGTGCCTCCATCGGGCAAGCACACGCCGCGACGCTGCCCGACGGTACCGAGGTGGTGGTCAAGGTGCGCCGACCGGGCGCGGTGGAGCAGATCGAGGTGGATCTGGAGATCCTGCAGAACTTCGCGGCGCAGGCCAACCGTCGGTGGGAGCAGGCTGCTGACTACGACCTGCCCAGCCTGGCCGACGAGTTCGCCCGGACGATCCGCGCCGAGCTGGACTACCTGGCCGAGGGACGCAATGCGGAGCGGTTCGCCGCCAACTTCGCCACCAACCCGGGCGTCCACATCCCGCGCATCTACTGGGAGACCACCACGTCGCGGATCCTGACCCTGGAACGGATCCGCGGCCTCAAGGTGAGCGATCTGGACGCCCTGGACGCGGCCGGCATCGACCGTCGCGCGCTGGCGGCCCACGCCACCGAGGTGGCAGCGCAGATGATCTTCGACGACGGTTTCTTCCATGCCGACCCCCACCCGGGCAAC
>JBBRYD010000213.1:0-4469 GCA_038238065.1 Propionibacteriales bacterium
ACCGCGGACCGGTGAGTTGTGGACCCCAGACCAGCAAGGCAAGCTCGCTGGTGAACATCCAGCCCTACAGCAGCCAGGCCCCGTTCTACCTGCCGTGGGCCAAGCCCTCAGGACTCATCGGGGACACTGCCGTCCAGCGGTACGGTCCGTTCAACTCGTGTCTCCACAGCATGTCCCTCTGCCTGGCGATCCCGGTCAGGTACACCGGAGTCTTGCTGGCCAAGGACGCCGATGTGCTCATCCTTGTGGACTCGTCGACCCGAGCGCGGGTGTCCCGCATCCTCGACTCGGCGTTTGCGGTGCCGGCCGGCTACGTCGCCATGACGCCGAGGGGACCCAGCTCGGCGATCGCGTTTCGTGCGCTCGGCTTGCACGTAACGGAGCGGCCCCTGTACCAACCGGACGTTGCCGAGGGCAGCCTGCTCAGCGCCAGTCCACCGCTAGGCAGCGTGGTCGCTCGAGGCTCCGACGTCACCTTGATGACCAGCACACACCGCCAGTCGACGCGTTGCTGGGCCTCGCCGGTCGAGGTCGTCGGCCCCAGGTGGGTGTTCCGCCCCAGCCAGGGCCTCTATGTCGGGGGTCCGAAGTACGTCCACGTCGGCGACCACTTGACGCTGCGGACCATCGGGCCTTGCGGTGACGACGTCATCTTCGCCAAACCGCCCAACTCGGTCCTGACCCGGATCAACGGCCGCGAGGTGGTCGCCACCCATCGCGGGTCCATTTACCTCTCCGTCATTCGGCCCGGGGCCTTGGCTGTCGGAGACGTCGAGGTGCACGTCCATCAGTGACCGGGCGGCAAGGGCACTGGGGTCACCCGCTGCTGCCACCCGCGCTGACGCTGGCGGCCCGGGCCCACATGGTGAGCACGACGACCAGCGCGAAGACCTGGATGGGCAGGGGCAGGCCCGGCAGGTCGGCCTCCGCCTCGTTGCGCCAGAAGTCCGTCCTCCGGACATACCCCACTCTCTGATCCCCTGACCCCAGCGCCTGGTTCTGGCTCCAGTACGACTACCGGCCGAACCGGTAGGTCGTGCCGCCCGCTTCCAGCGTCCACTTACGGCGCCCGACCCGCTTCGCGGTGGCCACCACCGTGCCGTCGTCACTCTCCATCGTGTACGTCGCGCCGAGGACGGAGACCCGGACCCGGTAGGGCCGACCCTCGACAATCAGGGTGCCGTCGCTGAGCCAGGCCGACGGGTCCCAGGTGACCGCGGGATCGCCGTCGACCGAGATGTCGTAGCGCTTCCTCCAGAAAGCTCGTCTTGGTCGCCTCCAACATGGCGACGGCGGACCTGCCTCGGCTGATGGGAGCTGTTGACACGATGAACGGTGTCGCCGTCCGCGTAGACCCGCAGACCGTGGGCTTCCCCAACACGGACCTGACGATCCACCTGTTTCGGCACCCGCACGGCGACTGGCTCGGGCTCGACGTGGAGGTCACCCTCGGGCCGGACGGAGTCGGGATGACCTCCG
This sequence comes from Propionibacteriales bacterium, assembly GCA_038238065.1. GTDB lineage: Bacteria > Actinomycetota > Actinomycetes > Propionibacteriales > Propionibacteriaceae > Microlunatus. Next base: position 1,480 of record JBBRYD010000213.1, read on the forward strand.
CCGTGCTGCACGACGAGACTGGACCGTTCGGCCGGGCACTGCAGATCCTGACGGTGCGCCCGATCAGCGCTTATGACGCCGGATGCCTCCCTCGCGACCCAGCAGCAGGGTGAGCATGAGACCGGCGGCGAGCAGCACCAGCCCGACGATGAGCGCGATCAGCGGTAGCACCGTGCGCACCAGATACAGCCGCGATCCCTTGTCCCCATAGGTCTTTGCGAGCATAGCCGTGGATTCGGGCGAGTAGGCGAGGGTGGCCTTCGTGGTGATCAGCCGGTCCTCGCCGTCCACCCGGATCGTGTTGTACTGCTGCTCCTGGCCCTTGAGGATCACCCCGGTCTCGGGCTCGACCCACACGGTACGGATGTTGGAGTAGTAGGCCTGCGCCGCGACGTTCTCGGTGCCTGGCAGATCGAGCAGGCTGGCCGGCAGTTGCTGGGGCTTCGTGCTCGGGGTCGGCGGGATCGTCTGCACGAACGTGTAGACCCGGACCCCGTCGATCCTTTCGGTGTCCTGGTAGACCATCGGCAGCGTCTTGCGCAGAGTCAGGTCCCAGAACGGGTAGGTCTGCTTCTGGGTGTCGAACGGGAACTTGAACACGATCCCCTGGTGCTTTACCGGTTTGTCGACACCCTCGGTGATCGAGATGTACTCGCCGCAGCAGTTCACGGACGACGAGGTGTTGGCGTCGAAGGCGGCCCGCTCGATGGTCCTCGACCGCACGTTGCCGGCATCGTCGATCGTGGAGACCGTCACGACCCAGACATCCGTGTTGTCGCCCTGCTTGCGCCCGGCGTCGACGTCGCCCTGGACCAGCCGGGTCGCCGTGAGGTTGGTCTTGATGTTCGTGAGGGTCTTGGTGTCGAAGACGTTGGCACCCGGGCCGTCCGCCACGATCTTGAGCGTCTGGTCCAATGGCGCCACGGCGAGCCGCGGGTAGGCGTAGTACCGCATCAACGGCGCGAGCACGATCAGGAAGACACCTACCCCCACGATCACCCGGCCGATGACCCGCACGGGCACTCCCTTCTCGCCTCGCCCACGTCCCTGCGAGGGGCGGGCTCGAACGCACCCTACCAGCGGGTAGGGCGGCCCGCGTGGCGCCCGACCGCCGGTGTTCTCACGCCTTGCGAAGAACCAGCCAGAGGTTCCAGGTGACGACTTCGCGCAGGCCCGGTACGGCGAGCAGCAGCCGCGAGATCGGCGGCAGGTAACGCGGTCTGGCTTCGAGGAGAGTCAGACCGGTAGCGGACCGGGCCCACCGCAGACCGGCCGCGGCCGAGGTGCTGAACATGCTGGTGCCGTAGCGGTTCTTCGGCGGATGCCCGGTCCGCCGCTCGTACCGGCGGGCCGCGTAGTCGCCGCCGAGCAGGTGCCATGGTGACGTCTCGTGACCTCCCCACGGTCCGAGCCAGATCGTGTACGACAGCACCAGCAGGCCGCCCGGGCGGACGACCCGGGCCAGCTCCTGCGCCACCCCCCAGGGGTCGTCGACGTGCTCCAGCAGGTTGGACGAGAACGCGATGTCCACAGCGTCCTCCGCCAGCGGGAGTCGACCGGCATCGCCGATAACTGCTGCGCGGTCGGCCGGACACCGGCTGGTGAGCTCGGTTCGATCCACGTCGACCAGCACGCAGTCAGCCCCCGCCGCTCGGAACGCTCGGGTGTAGTAGCCCGGCCCGCCACCCACGTCCAGCAGCCGCGCGCCGTCCAGCGCGACGTGTCGTCGTACCAGCGCGACCGTGTCGTCGGCGATCGTCGAGTAGAACCCGTCGGGGTCGGACTGCTCGGTGAGGAAGGAGCGGAAGAGCCGCACCGACCTGCCGAGCCCGTCGCGATGCCCCTGCATCTGGCCGATGCTACTCTGCGGTAACGCCGAGCCCGAGGAGGCTGAAAGTGGGCCAACGGCTCCTCATCCTGAACTGGCGCGACACCCGCCACCCCGAGGGTGGTGGCAGCGAGCTCTATGTCGAGCAGGTCGCGATTCTGCTGCGTGACAAGGGATATCAGGTCACCCTGTTCTCGGCGCAGAGCGAGGGACTGCCGCGCAGCGAGCACCGCGACGGCTTGCACATCGTGCGGCGTGGCGGCCACCTCACGGTCTACCTGTGGGCCGCGGTCCTGCAGGTGCTCGGCCGGCTGGGCCGCCCGGACGTGGTCCTCGAGGTGCAGAACGGGATGCCGTTCCTGGCTCGGCTCTACACCCGGCGACCGGTCGTCGTGCTGGTCCACCACGTCCACCGCGAGCAGTGGCCCGTGGTCGGTCCGCTGCTCTCCCGGCTGGGCTGGCTGATGGAGTCCCGCGTCGCGCCGTGGGTCAACCGACATGGCGCCTACCTCGCGGTCTCCGGCGTCACCAGGTCCGAGCTTGTCGATCTCGGCGTCTCGGCCGACCGCATCACCGTTGCCCACAACGGGGTTCCGCCCGCACCCCCGCTGCCCGACGTACGACGCTCATCCGCTGCCACCCTCGTCGTACTCAGCCGACTGGTTCCCCACAAGCAGATCGAGCACGCGATCACCTGCACGGCCCGGCTGCGCGGTGAGTTCCCCGACCTGACCCTGATCGTCGTCGGGTCAGGCTGGTGGCACGACGAGCTGGTCAGCCACGCCCACGCCGCCGGTGTCGAGGATCGCGTGGTGTTCGCTGGTCACCTGGACGAGCTCGCGAAGCATCGCGCGCTTGCCCGGGCGTGGGTGCATCTGATGCCATCACTCAAGGAGGGTTGGGGTCTGTCGATCGTCGAGGCCGCCACCCATGCCACCCCCTCGGTCGCGTACTACGCAGCCGGTGGGGTCCGGGAGTCGATCCAGGACCGGGTGACGGGCCTGCTGGCCGTCGATCTCGACGACCTGGTCTCCTGCACCCGCAGCCTGCTCGCCGACGAGGCGCTGCGGACCGGCCTGGGGAGCAAGGCGCAGCTCCGCGCGCACGACTTCGGCTGGCACGCGTCCGCCGAGCTGATCGACCAGGTACTCCGGTCCGCCTA
>JBBRYD010000214.1:0-4384 GCA_038238065.1 Propionibacteriales bacterium
AGCGGGCTCCCCGTCCCGTTGAATCTCCGCCACCCCAGTCGGTCCCCGTGTGGCGGGCCCGTCGTCACCGACGGGCCCGCCTCCGCGACAATGTGGGCATGACGGTTGACCTCAACGCCGACCTCGGCGAGTCCTACGGCCGTTGGACCCTCGGAGACGACGAGGCGATGCTCGACCTGATCACCAGCGCCAACGTGGCCTGCGGCTTCCACGCCGGGGACCCGGCCACGCTGCACCGCACCTGCCGGCTGGCCGCGGCTCGCGGGGTGGTGATCGGGGCCCAGGTCGGCTATCCAGACCTGGCCGGTTTCGGCCGACGCTTTCTCGACATCTCGGCCGAGGACCTGACCGCGGCGGTGATCTACCAGCTGGGGGCCCTGGACGGGCTGGCCCGCTCGGTGGGCGGGCGGGTGCGTTACGTCAAACCACACGGCGCGCTCTACAACACGGCGGTCGACCACGAAGAGCAGGCCACGGCCGTTGTGGAGGCGGTGCTGGGCTACGACCCGACCCTGCCGCTGCTCGGCCTGCCGGGCTCCGTGCTGCTGGAGATCGCCAGCGACCGGGGGCTGCGCCCGGTGACCGAGTACTTCATCGACCGGAACTACACCCCCGAAGGCCGGCTGGTGGATCGACGCCGGTCCGACGCGCTGATTTCCGACGTGGACGAGGCGGCCCGCCGGGCCGTGCAGGCCGCTCAGGACGGCCGGGCGGAGTCGATGTGCACCCACGGCGACTCCCCCGGCGCCGTCGAGATGGCGCGGGCAGTTCGGCAGGCGCTGACCCGGAGTGGCGTCGCGATCGAGCCGTTCACCGACGAGGGTCCGTGACTCGACGGCTGCTGGACTGTGGCGAGTCGGCCCTGCTGGTCGAGTGCGCCGACTTGGCTGACGCGCTCGCGCTGAAGGCGGGGCTCGACGCGCGGCCGATGGAGCAGGTCACCGAGCTGGTACCGGGGGCCCGTACCCTGCTGCTCCGGCTGGACGGGGCACTGTCCGCCGGCCAGCGAGATGACCTGCTGACCCGGACGACGCCGCCTCGGACCCATCAGGCCAGTGAACCCGTGACGGTCGAGGTGGACTACGCCGGAGAGGACCTGGACGAGGTGGCCGAGCTGACCGGGTTGACCCACGACGAGGTGGTCACGGTCCACACGGGTCAGCTGTGGACCGTCGGCTTCTGTGGCTTCGCGCCGGGCTTCGCCTACCTCCAGGGTGAGGACGACCGGCTACGGGTGCCGCGGCGGTCGACCCCGCGCAAGCGGGTGCCCCCCGGTGCGGTCGGACTGGCCGACGCCTGGTCCGGGATCTACCCTCGGGAGGGGCCCGGCGGCTGGCAGTTGATCGGGCAGACCGGGCAGACCCTGTGGGATCTGGCCTCGTCGCCGCCCGCGCTGCTCCAACCGGGTATGAGCGTCCGTTTCGTGGAACGGTCCACCGCGTGACCCCCGTCGAGGACAACCGATGATCCCCGTCGAAGACACCCGATGATCACCATCGAGGCGACCGGACCGCTGGCCCTGCTGCAGGACCTCGGCCGGGCGCACTGCGCCCACCTCGGGGTGTCGCCGTCGGGGGCCGCGGACCGACGAGCCCTCCGGCTGGGCAACCGGCTGGTGGGCAACCCGGAGAGTGCCGTGGCCATCGAGGTGACCTTCGGAGGGCTGGTGGTCGTCGCCGACGACGTCGTCTGGGCGGCGGTCACGGGCGCCCCGACCCAGGTCAGGGTCAACGGTCACCCGACGTCCTCGCACACCACGATGGCGCTCCGAGCCGGTGACCGGCTGGCGATCGACCCGCCGAGCCACGGCCTCCGCAACTACCTGGCGCTGCGCGGCGGGATCGAGGCGGAGCTGGTCCTCGACAGCGCCTCACGGGACGTGCTGTCGGGACTGGGCCCGGAACCGTTGCGGGCCGGCCAGCAGCTCGGCATCGGACTCCCCCGGTACGAGCTCCCGAACGCAGACTCCGCCCCGACCGGGCAGCCGCGCAAGGCGATGACCATCTCTGCCGGCCCGCGCCGCGACTGGTTCGCGGCTTCGGCGTGGCAACAGCTGCTCGACCGACCCTGGACGGTCACCGCCGACTGCAACCGGGTCGCCGTCCGGCTGGACGGTCCGGGCCTTCCGCGGATCCGACACGAGGAGCTGCCGAGCGAGGGCCTGGTCCGAGGCGCCGTCCAGGTCCCTGCGTCCGGGCTGCCGCTGATCTTCCTCGCCGACCATCCGGTGACCGGCGGGTACCCGGTGATCGCGGTGCTGAGCGAGCGGTCCTGCGACGACGCGGCCCAGCTTCGGCCGGGCGACATCGTTCGCTTCGTGCTGAGATCGCCGTCTGGTTGACCGCCTGGCACCGAGCCGAGCGGGTGCCCGATCGCTAGACTCCCGAGAGGCGTGGGGTCGTTCAGCCCGCCGTAGCCCCCTGGCGGGGGAACGAATCGAGGAGGATCTGTGGGAATCAGCAAGGTGCTCGTCGCCAACCGGGGCGAGATCGCCGTCCGGGTGATCCGCGCCGCCGCAGACGCCGCATTGAGCAGTGTCGCCGTGTACGCCGACGCCGATGCTGATGCGCTCTTCGTCCAGCTCGCCGACGAGGCGTACGCCCTGGGCGGCGCCACACCCGCCGAGACCTACCTCGACATCGCCAAGATCCTCGACGCCGCCCGGAAGAGCGGCGCCGATGCCGTGCATCCCGGCTATGGGTTCTTGGCCGAGAACGCCCAGTTCGCCCAGGCGGTCATCGACGCCGGGTTGGTCTGGATCGGGCCGCCCCCGTCGGCGATCGACTCCCTCGGCGACAAGGTGAAGGCCCGCCACATCGCTCAGCGGGTCGGCGCGCCGCTGGTCCCGGGCACCTCCGACCCGGTCGCCGACGCGGACGAGGTGATCGCCTTCGCCGAGGAGTTCGGACTCCCGATCGCCATCAAGGCGGCCTTCGGCGGCGGCGGACGCGGCCTCAAGGTGGCCCGCGAGATGGGCGAGATCACCGACATGTTCGAGTCCGCGGTCCGCGAAGCGGTGTCGGCGTTCGGCCGCGGCGAGTGCTTCGTCGAGCGCTACCTGGACAAGCCGCGGCACGTGGAGACCCAGTGTCTCGCCGACAGCCACGGCAATGTGGTGGTCATCTCCACCCGGGACTGCTCGCTGCAGCGTCGGCACCAGAAGCTGGTCGAAGAGGCCCCCGCGCCGTACCTCACCCCCGAACAGACCGATCTGCTCTACACGTCGTCCAAGGCGATCCTGGCCGAGGCCGGATACGTCGGCGCCGGGACGTGTGAGTTCCTGGTCGGACTGGATGGCACCATCTCGTTCCTCGAGGTGAACACCCGGCTGCAGGTCGAGCACCCCGTCTCCGAGGAGGTCGCCGGTCTCGACCTGGTCCGGGAGATGTTCCGGATCGCCAACGGCGAGGAGCTGGGGTACGGCGACCCCGTGGTCAGGGGTCACGCCATCGAGTTCCGGATCAACGCCGAGGATGCGGGCCGCAACTTCATGCCGGCTCCGGGCACCCTGACCGTCTGGCGGCCGCCGGCCGGCCCGGGAGTCCGGGTCGACGAGGGCTACCTCACCGGGATGACGGTGCCTGGCAGCTTCGACTCCCTGGTCGCCAAGATCATCGTGCACGGCGCCGACCGGGAGCAGGCACTGGCCAGGTCGCGCCGCGCGCTGAAGGAGTTCGTGATCGAGGGGATGCCCACGGTGACGCCGTTCCACCGCGCCGTCCTCGACGACCCGGCCTTCACCGCGGCCGACGGCCACTTCGGCGTACACACCCGTTGGATCGAGACCGAGTTCACCGGCGTGATCCCCCCGTACGCGGGCACGGCCGCCGAGGGACCCGACGCCGAGGCGCGGACGACCATCGTGGTCGAGGTCAACGGCAAGCGGCTGCAGGTGGTGGTGCCGGCGACGCTGGGGGCCGCCGGCGGGCCGAGCGCGCCCGCGCAGCGCAAGCCTGCCAAACGGCGGGGCGGCGGATCCGGCGGCATCGCATCCGGCAACGCGCTCACCTCGCCGATGCAGGGCACCATCGTCAAGGTGGCCGTCGCCGAGGGAGACAGCGTCGCGGCGGGCGACCTGGTGGTCGTTCTGGAGGCCATGAAGATGGAACAGCCGCTGCTCGCGCACCGAGCCGGCACGGTCACCGGGCTGGTCGCCGAAGTGGGGGCCACGGTCACCAGCGGGTCGACCCTGTGCGAGATCGTGGACGCCTCGATGTACTCGGCTGACACGTTCATTGCAGTCGCTGATCGGGGGAAGGCCTCCGATGGCTGAGTGGCGTCGTCCAGTGTTGTAGAACTCGAGCCAGGGGCAAGAGCGGTGCTGCGCTCGGCGTTGGTGAGGAAGACCTGCCGGTATGCCCACTCGACCTGCAGCGTGCGGTTG
>JBBRYD010000215.1:0-4316 GCA_038238065.1 Propionibacteriales bacterium
AGGCGGCGGCGTACGTCCCGGTGCTCGGTGGCTCAGCAGGGTGGTCGTCGGTGTGGCCCACGATCAGCCGGGTGGGTGTCAGGGCCAGGATCGTGACGTGCCGGTGGATCTCGTCATGGTTGAACGTGGGCTCATGATGCACGACGAAGCCCAGCAGTTCCTCCTCGGCCACCGCGAGGACGACAGCGTCCTCCACCAGGTCAGGAAAGTAGCCGGCCGCCTCGATCTCGGTCCGCAGATCCCTCCGCGTCGCGTCCAGCCTCATGCTTTTCATCCTGCCATGATGCCCGCTCATCGCCCGGGTCGGGCAATTTTCCACCGACGGTGAACGACAACCTCTACAAAGTCCGCGCCATCGGGTCGCGACGGTCGTCGGTGGGGGCGATGAAGATCCGGGCCCCGAGCACCGCGGTCCCGTGGATCGAGGCGACGCACGGGCTGAGGGACACCGAGGCCAGCTGGGGCAGGTCGTCGGCCAGCTGGGCCACCCGGTGGACCAGGTCCTGGACCGAGGTGACGTCCACCCCCGGCGTGCCGTGCCGTCCGAACAGGGTCGAGGCGGCGCGCAGGTCCCGCACCATGGCCCGAGCGTCCACGGTGGTCAGCGGCGGGACGCGGTAGACCGTGTCGCCGAGCAACTCGGAGGCGATCCCGTCCAGGCCCAGTGACAGGATCGGACCGAAGGCGGCGTCCTCCCGGCTGGTCACGACCAACGCCACACCGGGCGGCGCCATCCGCTGCACCACCGGCACCGCGATGGCCAGCGCACTGTCGTCGTCACCGAAGCCGAGCTCGTCGACCAGCCGGCCGAGCTCACGCCATGCTTCGGCCATCTCCTCGGCAGCCTGGATGTTGCGATGCACGCTGGCCAGGTCGGGGCGGCCGCGGACCGCCTCGGCGGTCGCCTTCAGCACCACGTTCCAGCCCAGCCCGTCCGCGACGCTGATCGCGTCTGCGAGGCTCCCGACCGGGTGCTTGGCCACGACCGGGATCCCGTAGGCGCCGAGCAGGTCGGCGGTTTCGCCGCCGGTGAGCTCGCGCCCCCGAGGCTCTTGGGACAGCACCCGGTTGACGATCCGTTTGGCCGCCATCTCGTCCACCTCGAGCAAGGGCACCGCGCCGGGGTCACGCTCGCGCCAGTGCGCATAGGCCGTGACCGCCGACAGCGCCTGGATCGCGTCGGCGGGCGCGTCGAAAGTGGGCAGACCGCCCATCAGATCGGGCCCTCGGCCCTCGTCGTCGACGCCTTGGAAGTCGAGGAACACCCCGAGGACCGGCTTCGTCGCGTCGGCGGCGATCTTCTCCAGCACCGCATGTGCCTCACCGGTACCGGGTTCGAAGACGCCGACCACAGCGACCACCACGGAGTTGCACTCCGGGTCGGCGAGGGCCTGCCTGGTGGCCACCGCGAAGTCCTCGGCGCAGCAGTCCGAGGACAGCACCACCGCCTCACCGGCCGGCAGCAGGCCCACCGCCCGCAGAGTGTGGGTCATCTGTGCCGACAATGTGGACGAGTTGGTGATGGTCCGCACCCGCGGGCCGGCCGGGAGCGGCTGCCGGGAGACGATCTTGGCGATGTCGAACATGGCCCCGCGGCGATGCACCACCATCACCCCCGCCTGCCGGAACAGCGCGTCGACGGCATCGTCGGGGGCATGGCCCAGCCCACCCCGAACGCCGATGTGCGAAGCACGGTTGGTCCTTCCGGGCGCGAACACCACGACCGGTTTGCGCCCGGCCAGCCGACGGGTGATCCGGGAGAACTTGCGGGGGTTGCCGATCGAGTCGATGGAGAGCAGACACACCCGGGTGGCCGGGTCGTCCTCCCAGAACTGCATCACGTCGTTGCCGGTGACGTCGGCGTAGTCGCCGGTGCTGATGAACGAGGACAGCCCGAGGTTCTGCCGGATCGCGTGGTTCAGCAGCGACACCCCGACCGCTGCGGACTGGCAGAACAGACCGACGCCGCCCGCCCTGGGCATCGGCCCCGGGCTGGCGTTGAGCCCGACGTCCGGGTCGGTGTTGATCAGGCCGAGCGCGTCGGGCCCGAGTGCTCGGACCCCGTAGGCGCGCGCCAGGTTGACGATCGTCCGGTTGTCGGTCGCGCCCGCGTCGGACCCGGTCAGCACCACCATCGCGTGCGCACCCTTGTGGGCGGCGTCGATCACCACCGCGCCCATGTCACTGGTGGGGATGGACACCACGGCGAGGTCGATCCGACCGTCGATGGTCGCGATGGAGCTGGCTGTCCGGACCCCCGACACCTCACGATGATCGGTGCTCACCGCCGTGACCTGGCCGCGGAAGCCTCCGCTCAGCATGGAGTTGACCAGCCCTTGGACCCGGCTGCCGCGACCAAGCACCACCACCCGCTCCGGGGTCAGCAGCCGGCCCATCGACGCGCCCTCCGCTCGGTGCTCGCGCCGCTCCATCACCCCGACCTGGGTGTCGGTGGGCAGGATGGGGAACTCCACCATCAGGACGCCGTCCTCGATGCCCTTCGAGACCTGGTACCCGGCGTCGCTGAACACCTGGGCCATCCGCCGGTTCTCGGGCAGGATCTCGGCGACGAAGCCGGTGATGCCGCGTTCACGGGCCGCTTCGGCGAGGTGCTCGAGCAGCAGCTGGGCGATGCCGCGACCCTGGTGAGCGTCCTCCACCAGGAACGCGACCTCGGCCTGGTCGTTCTCCAGCCGGTCGTAGCGCCCGACGGCGATCATCTGCTGCCCGACGGTGAGGATGAACGCGACCCGGTCCACGTAGTCGACCTGGGTGAATCGGTCCACGTCCTTCTGGCTCAGCCGTGGGTACGGCGCGAAGAACCGCAGGTACTTCGACTGGGGCGAGACCCGGTCGTAGAACTCCACCAACCGCTGGGCGTCGTCGGGCCTGATGGGCCGCAACCGGGCGACTCCACCGTCGGTCATCACCACGTCGGCTTCCCATTCGGCCGGATAGCCGGAGGGCACATCGGTCCGAGCAGCAGGCACGGATCCAGCCTACGCACTCAGGGTCGGCCAGATGTGGTTGGCTGAGCCATGCCTACCGGAGATCTCGTCGCCGCCATCGACCAGGGCACGACCAGCACCCGTTGCATGCTGTTCGACCACCACGGCAGCGAGGTCGGCAAGTACCAGCTGGAACACGAACAGATCCTGCCCCGACCGGGCTGGGTGGAGCACAACCCGGTGGAGATCTGGAACCGGACCGAGACGGTGGTCGCGTCGGCCCTCAGCTCCGCCCGGGTCAACGCCTCGGACCTGGCCGCGCTGGGCATCACCAACCAGCGCGAGACGACGGTGGTGTGGAACAAGCGGACCGGCCGGCCGTACTACAACGCCATCGTCTGGCAGGACACCCGGACCGACCGGATCGCCTCGGCACTGGAGCGAGACGGCCGCGGGGAGGTGATCCGGCGGAAGGCGGGGATGCCGCCCGCGACGTACTTCTCCGCCGCGAAGGTGCAGTGGATCCTGGAGAACGTGCCGGGAGTCCGGCGGGACGCCCAGCGTGGCGACGCGATCTTCGGCACCACCGACTCCTGGCTGCTGTGGAACCTCACCGGTGGCGCCGGCGTCGGGGTGCACGTCACCGACGTCACCAACGCCAGCCGGACCATGCTGATGGACCTGGAAACGCTCGACTGGGACGACGAGCTGCTGTCGTTCTTCGACATCCCGCGCGAGATGCTGCCCGAGATCCGCCCCTCCTCCGACCCGGCACTCTACGGCCAGACCGGCAGGAGCGGCCCGTTCGGCGGCGAGGTCCCGCTGGCCGGGGCCTTGGGCGACCAGCAGGCGGCGATGGTGGGTCAGGTCTGCCTGGCCGCGGGCGAGGCGAAGAACACCTACGGCACCGGCAACTTCCTGCTGATGAACACCGGCGAGGAGCTGGTCCGCTCGACGAACGGGCTGCTGAGCACCGTCTGCTACCGGTTCGGGGACGCAGCCCCCGTCTACGCGCTGGAGGGGTCCATCGCGGTCACGGGTTCGGCGATCCAGTGGCTCCGCGACCAGCTGAAGATCATCGGGGGTGCAGCGGAGACCGAGGCGCTGGCCGGCACGGTGCAGGACTCCGGAGGGGTCTACTTCGTGCCGGCGTTCTCGGGCCTGTTCGCGCCGTACTGGCGCTCCGACGCCCGCGGCGCCATCGTCGGGCTGTCGCGGTTCAACACCGGGGCGCACATCACCCGGGCCACCCTGGACGCCATCTGCTACCAGAGTCGCGACGTGGTCGAGGCGATGGAGAAGGACTCCGGGGTGCACCTGGAGGTGCTGAAGGTCGACGGCGGAGTGACCGCCAACAAGCTCTGCATG
>JBBRYD010000216.1:0-4116 GCA_038238065.1 Propionibacteriales bacterium
CGCCTGGACAGCGCCCTTCGGGATGCGCAGCACCGTCGGGGTGTCGTCGACGTCGACCGCCTCGCGCAGCAGCTCGCGGACCCGGCTGCCGTCACGCGGCGCGGCGATCCGCAGTCGCGGCACGACCTGCAGGATCGACAGGTCCCACATGCCGTGGTGGGAGGCGCCGTCCTCCCCGGTGACGCCGGCACGATCCAAGACCAGCGTGATGCCGCACCGGTGCAGCGCGGCGTCCATCAGGACCTGGTCGAAGGCACGGTTGAGGAAGGTGGCGTAGATCGCCACCACTGGGTGCAGTCCAGCCGTGGCCATCCCCGCGGCAGACGTCACCGCGTGTTGCTCGGCGATCCCGACGTCGAACGTTCGCTCGGGGAACTTCTCGGCGAACAGGTGCAGCCCGGTCGGGTAGAGCATGGCGGCGGTGATCGCCACGATGTCCTCGCGCTCGCCGCCCAGGGCTACCAGCTCCCGGCTGAACTCGTCCGTCCAGATCGTGGGAGCAGCCGCCAGCACCTCGCCGGTCTCGGGGTCGAAGGCGCCGAGGGAGTGGAAGTTGTCCTCGTCGTGGCGCTCGGCCGGCTGGTAGCCGTGGCCCTTGTGCGTGATCGCGTGCACGAGGACCGGGCCGCCGAAGTTCTTGGCCTGGGTCAGCACCTGTTCGAGCCCGACCCGGTCGTGCCCGTCGACCGGGCCGACATACTTCAGCCCGAGATCCTCGAACATGCCCTGCGGGGCCAACGCGTCCTTGAGACCCTTCTTGATCGCGTGCAGGGCGTCGTACAGCGGCTTCCCCACGATCTTGCTCCGGGTCAGCCGGGACTTCACCTGCTCGAGCACCTGCTCGTAGCGCGGGTCGGTTCGCAGCCCGGACAGATGATCGGCGAGACCACCGACGGTCGGGCTGTAGGAGCGACCGTTGTCATTGACCACGATGACCAGCTTGGAGTCCTTGGCTGCGGCGATGTTGTTCAGTGCCTCCCACGTCATCCCGCCGGTGAGGGCGCCGTCGCCAACGACGGCGACGACGTGTCGATCGGCGTGCTGGACGTGGAAACCCTTGGCCAGGCCGTCGGCCCACGACAGCGAGGTCGACGCGTGGCTGTTCTCGACGACGTCGTGCTCGGACTCGGACCGGCTCGGGTAGCCGGACAGCCCGCCCGCCTGACGGAGCGTGGCGAAGTCGCCGGCGCGTCCCGTCAGGATCTTGTGGACGTATGACTGGTGGCCGGTGTCGAAGACGATCCGGTCGTGGGGGGAGTCGAAGACCCGGTGGATCGCGAGCGTCAGCTCGACGACGCCGAGGTTGGGACCGAGGTGGCCCCCGGTCTTGGAGACCTCGGTGACCAGGAAGGTGCGGATCTCCTCCGCCAGCTGGTGCAGCTGCGCATCGTCGAGGTCGCGGAGGTCCTGCGGTCCCGCGATGCCGTCGAGCAGACTCATGTGGTCCCTTCCGTGGTACGCCGGTCGGCGGCAGCCGGATCCCGACGCAACGAGTCTAAGCGCCCCGACCGGTCATGACCGGGCGGCCTCTGCGGTCGTGTCGCCGAGGGCCTGAGACGCGGAGTCAGAGCCGGGCGCGGAACTGTCGGCCGCGGAAGGCCTCCTCGATCAAGCCGACGGCCCGGCGGATCTTGAGCAGCCGCGCGCCCTCCCGCTCCCACATAGCGATCGCGCCCTCGACAGACTCGGTAGGAAGCACCCCACGCAAGCTGGTGCGCGCCTCGGAGATGCCGCGCTGGGCCGCCTCGATGCTCGCCTCGGTGTGCAGCGCGGTGAAGCGGGCGAGCACCACCGGGTGCCGCCGCAGCCCCTGGTACATCCGGTAGTCGGGGGGACACTGGTCGAGCAGCCAGCCGACCGCGGTGTCCTCCCACCACGGCACCCCGGGAGGTCGCACCTGTTCGGGCCATCCTGGCGGGGCGAACGCTGTCACCTCGTCAGCATAGCAAGCATTCGAACAGGTGTTCGAATGCTTGGGAGATGGCAGGTGACCGCTCGTGCTCGGGCCGTCGCTAACCTCAAGCGCATCCTGCTGCCCAGTCGAACAGGGAGGTCCGTTGTCGACGCCGGATCGGTACGCGACGGGGTCAACGCTGGTCCGGCGGGAGGTGTTGCACGGCCGACCGTGGCTCGAACAGCCCGTCACCGTGGTGAGCGATGACGGTGTTGTGCTCGCGGTGCTGCTCTCGCCAGGCTCGCCGATGACCTATCCCCCACATCCCACGCCGCACCCCTGGCGTCACCACAAGCATTGGCGAGGGACGCAGGTGCTGCAGCTGTATCGGGCTGGTGACTGGTACTCGGTGTGGCGGATGTTCGACGGTGGGGCGTTCAACGGGTGGTACGTCAACTTCGAGATGCCGATCGCCCGGCGTGCCGACAGCTTCGACACCGGTGACTACGGTCTGGACATCGTGATCGACCCGGACGGCTCATGGCAGTGGAAGGACGTCGACGACCTCGACGAGATGCTCCGATCGGGCCGGGTCACGGCGGAGGAGGCCGACGGCGTACGACGGTCAGCCGAACAGGTCGCTGAAGACCTCGACGATGACCGGCGCTGGTGGTCTCCATGGGACACCTGGTCGCCGCCACGCTGACCAGCGCACCAGTCCGACTGGAACCTTTCCCGGGAGCCGCGCGGTCACGTGGGTGACGGCAGTGCGAGCGCAAGGGCGCCATGGGCAGCGAGTTGAGCTACACCGCGTACGTCGCGGCGCGCTGGCCCGTCCTCGTCCGGTTGGCCGTGCTGCTCGGGTGCCGGCTCCCGGAGGCCGAAGACCTGGCGCAGACAACGTTGATGCGCTGCTACCGCTCGTGGGACAAGGTCGCCGCCGCTGGTGGGGCGAGCATCCGGCGGCCGAGCCTGGCCGCGACGAGGCGTCGACCGACCAGACTCCCGAGGACACCGTCGCCACGCGGGACAGCCTGCAGACAGCACTCGCCACGCTGCCGGCTGCGCAGCAGGAGGTGCTGGTGCTGCGCTACTTCGCGGACCTGAGCGAGCAGCAGGTGTCGGCTGTGCTCGGCGTGCCACTCGGCACCGTCAAGAGCCGCACCTATCGGGCGCTGGCCCAGCTCCGCAGCCGCCGTCGTGGCGGTCATCGCGGCATCCCTGACGCTCGGCTCGCAGACCACCTCCACGTCGCCGGCCACACGCACGACGTCGCCGACCACGGACGGCACGGCCCCCGGCACCGTCACGTCCCGGATGTCATCGGCCTGCCACCTGCCCTGGCAGAGCGAATCCTCGACGATGCCGGGCTCAGCGTGGTGGGTCTCGCTCTGCCCGATCCCCACCCAGAGCTGCACTCCCCAGCCACCCGCTCCCGTGGGGTCGCCGGACCCCGATGGTGGTTCCGTGGTGGCCGCCGGTGACCCGGTTGTGATCGCGCCTCGCGTTGTCGTGGGCCCCGACCCGCGGGGGATTGAGGGCTCGTGACGGGTCACCTGGAGCGACCCGCCATCGCCCTATCCCGAAACCGTCGCGTTCCGCAGCGACGGTGAGTTCGGGGTCGACGGTTGCAACCTCTCCGGGGGTCGCTACGTCTATCGCCCGGACAACTCGTTCGCGCTGAAGGGCGGAGTTGAGACGACCACGGCTCGCTGCCGCGGAGAGGCGCTTGCCGCGGGACTCGGCTGGGTCGAGGCGATCACCGTGCGCGACGGCAGGGCCATCGGCTACGACCGGGATGACCGCGATCGTGTCCGAGCAGCCCGCCCACAGCCCGAGCCAGAGAGGGCCGCTCCCCTGGCTCAACGGGGACTGACCCGCTGGCGGCCATCGCTCGCGCCTCCTCCCATTGGCGTACACAGGGATGGGGCGGGTCAGCGGGCTGTCCACAGGGGTCGAGACGACGAGCAAAATGTCGTCGAACACCTGTACGATTATGGGTATGACAGCGGCGGTGATGGAGCGCGAGAGCCAGGAGACTGTCGTACGCCGTCTCGAGGCCGACATCGCCGAGGTAGCCGGGGTGTTGAACGCCGCGCACGGTCGGCTGGTGGAGCTGGCGGCGGAGCTGATCGAGAGCGACGCCTGGCGCGGGATCGGCGTCAAGTCGCCGGAGCACTGGCTGGTCTGGCATGCCGGGCTGTCCCCGCACCGGGCCCGCC
>JBBRYD010000217.1:0-4039 GCA_038238065.1 Propionibacteriales bacterium
GATCACGGTTTGCCGGAGGACGTGCTGATGGCCGCCGTACACCGTTGAGGCGCTGCGTCCGCTCGGTGACGCCTGGGCGAGTTTCAGCTGCTCGCGGGCGAGTGCGGTCAGGGACCATTTCTGCATCGGATGATCCTGTTCCCCCGGGACCGCGGCGCGCGAATTGTCAAGGGCATGTACGGCCGGCGGAATTCACTGCTCTATCAAATCCTGTCCGCAGGGTCTGCGACAGGGCACAAGGTCCCAGAACCCAAAGTCTGATGGGGCCGGTGGTGCCCGCTCGTGTGCTAAACCTGGGAGCATGTACCGGCCATCATGTCGACGACGACGACCCGGAAGGCAATTGACGTCGCCCTCTTGCTCGGCAGCCGGTTTGCCTCGGCAGTGCGACGGTGCCTGAGGATCCGGGTCGATTCCAGAGGCTGTCGAAGCAGGAGTGCTGGCAGCGGCTCGAGGCGGGAACAGTCGGCCGCATCGCCTGGGAGGCTGCGGACGGGCCGGAGGTGCTTCCGGTCACCTACGCCGTCAACGACAGTCTCGTCTTCCGAACGTCTGCCTATGGTCCGTTGGCCGAGCTGAGACTTCCTCGCCCGGTCGCCTTCGAGATCGACGAGCTGGATGTTGAAGGTCGGCACGGCTGGAGTGTGACGGCCCGCGGTCCATCGCGGGCAGCCACTCGCCGGGACTCACCTCACTTCCTCTCCGCCGCTCGACTGATGACGGAGTGGCCGAACAACGGCTGGGCAAGGTTCGTCGTCCAAGCGCCGGACCACAGCAGGGCAAGGACCGCTGCTCGAGCATCGCGCCGGTCCACAAAAGGCACCACCATGAGCGCCACCACCACCTACACCGTCGCTGGGATGACCTGTGCGCACTGCATCAGCGCCGTCACCGACAAGGTCGCCAAGATCGACGGTGTCTCGGACGTGCAGGTCGACCTGGCCAGCGGCTCGGTCACCGTCGCTGGTGAGAGCCAGCTCGACGACTCCGCAGTTAAGGCGGCCGTCGAAGGGGCCGGCTACGAGCTGGTCACCGCCTGACCCGACCGACAGGACCGCCCGAGAGCAGCGTCGCGACCCACAGCAGGTAGGGACAGCCACAGCGGGTACAGACAGCCACAACAGGGACGGAGGGTCGGTGAGCTCCGGCAGCAGAGGAACCGATCGGTTGGCCACAGCGCGCGCGACCGCTCTGGTCGAGCTCCGCCTTGCTCGCCGCACGCTGAACACCATCAAGGGCAACCTGTTCTGGGCCTTCGCCCACAAAACGTCGCCGCCCTTCCCCTCGCTGCCGCCGGGCCGCTCACCCTATGCTCACCGGCGCGACCATGGCGTTCTCGCCGGTGTTCGTCGACAACCAACAGCCTCCGCCTCCGCCGTTTCCAACCCTCAAACCGGTGATGATTCAGGCGCTGTGGAGGACGATGGGCTGGGGGCGCACTTGTATCGGTCCCTGTCGGCGGTTCGGGGGTGTTTGCGGCGTCTGCAGCAGCGCCCATTGGTGCTTGTGACGGACGAGAATGGGTGATGCAGTGAGCGGCACGAGTAGGCTCCCGCTGTCGGCGGTGATCGTCGGCGGGTGCGGATTGATTCTGGTGGCGATCGGCCTCTACTTTCTGTGGTTACGCCCTGCGCTGCTGCCCGAGGACGCCCGCTACATCGGGGCGACGTTGGAGCAGCTTCACACCCTGGCGCCCGGCATGGGGAGGTGGCTTGACCGGGTGTTCTGGGTGCTGGGCGGCTACATCTCGGCGACAGGAATTCTGGCTGTCTACCTCGCCGCCACGGCGTTCCGCGCTCGGGCGCGGGGCGCCGGTGTGGCCGTCGCCGTGGCAGGAGTTGCCTCGATCGGCTCGATGGCCGTGGTGAATGTCCTGATCGACTCCGCCTTCAAGGCCCCGCTCGTCGCGGTGGCCGGGCTGTGGGGCCTGGCGATGGTGCTGTACTGGCGAGGTCGATGATCAACGGGGGCCACGGGGCCAGCCGCTTCCTGCCTGACCTGTCTGTGGCTCTCGCGGGGCGGCGGCCCTGGGTGGCTGGCGACCGTTGTCAGTGCGGTGTTCGGGGAAGGCGGACGGTGAAGGTGGTGCCGGTTCCGCGGCCGGCGCTGTGTGCGGAGATCCGGCCCCTGTGGGCTTCGACGATGGCTTTGCAGATGGTCAGGCCGATGCCGCTCCCACCGTGCAGCCGGTTGCGTGAGGTGTCGGCTCGGTAGAAGCGGTCGAAAACCTGGGTAAGGTGCTCCGGCCCGATTCCCTCACCTGAGTCCTCAACGATGAGCTCAACCCATCTGTCGCCCGCCCTGGACGTGACGGTGACGGTGCCACCGGCCGGGATGTCGATGGCCTCTATGGTCCGCGACATGCGCAACCGGTTCCTGGTCGCGGTGGTCTTCGGGGTCGTGATCACGTTGTGGTCGATGATTGGGCGCGAGGTGCTCAACTTCTCCGTCCCGGCGCCGTTCGGCCTACGTGACGACCTGTTCCAGCTGGTGCTCAGCCTGCCGGTGATCTTCTACTCCGCGCGGGTGTTCTTCGCCGGGGCGTTCCGGGCGTTGCGGGCGCGGACGTTGGACATGATGGTGCTGGTCGCGGTGGCGGTGGGAGCCGGATGGGTGTACTCGGTCGGGGTCACCCTCACCGGTGGCGGCGATGTGTTCTACGAGGCCGCCACCATCCTGACGGCCTTCGTCCTGCTCGGACACTACTTCGAGATGCGCGCCCGTGGCGGAGCTAATGAGGCCGTCCGCGCCCTGTTGAAGCTGGCGCCGCCTGTCGCTGTGGTGATCCGCGACGGTGAGCCGGTACAGATCCCGACCGACGAAGTCGCGGTGGGCGACCTGCTACTGGTTCGACCCGGATCGAAGGTCGCCTCCGATGGGGTGGTCGAGGACGGCGAGAGTGACGTGGATGAGTCCACGGTGACCGGCGAGAGCCTCCCCGTGCACAAGGCTCCTGGCGACGAGGTCGTCGGTGCCACCATCAACACCACCGGCACCCTACGGGTCCGTGCCACCAAGGTCGGCGCCGACACCGCCCTGGCCCAGATCGTGAAACTGGTCCAGGAGGCACAGAACTCCAAGGCACCCGGGCAGCGGCTAGCCGACCGTGCCGCGTTCTGGCTTGTCTTCGTAGCGTTGGTCGGCGGGGTCGGCACCTTCGTGGTGTGGCTTCTGGCCGGCCGCCCGGTCGACGAGGCGCTGCTCTTCGCGATCACGGTGGTCGTGGTGACCTGCCCGGACGCACTCGGTCTAGCCACCCCGACCGCGATCATGGTGGGCACCGGTCTCGGCGCCGGGCGCGGAGTGCTGTTCAAGAACGCCACGGCCATCGAGACGTCGAAGAAGATCGACGTGGTGGTGATGGACAAGACCGGCACGCTGACCCTCGGTGCACCGGAGGTGACCGATCTGATCGTCGAGGGGATGGCAGAGACCGACGCCCTGGCCCTGATCGCGGCCGTCGAGCGGGAATCGGAGCATCCCCTGGCCGAGGCCGTGGTCCGTCACGCAGACACAGCTGGTGCCCGCCGGCTCACCGCCCGGGACTTCGCCAACGTGGCCGGAAAGGGAGCGGTCGCGACAGTTGAGACCCACCGGGTCGCGGTGGGAAACATGCGCCTGATGGTGGCCGAGTCCGTCGACCTGGGCACCCTCGGCACCAAGCAGGAGAAGCTCGCCGCCGACGGCAAGACAGCCGTGCTCGCGGCGGTCGACGGCCGCGCCGTGGCCGTGATCGGCCTCGCCGACGCGGTGCGCCCCACCTCGGCCGCCGCTGTCGCCGAGCTGCGCGAGCTGGGCGTGGAGGTGGTCATGCTCACCGGTGACAACACCGCGACCGCCGAGCGCATCGCCGCGCAGCTGGGCGTCACCACGGTCTCGCCGAGGTGCTGCCCGGAGACAAGGCAGCAAAGGTCAAGGAGCTCACTGTCGCTGGCCGTCGGGTGGCGATGGTCGGCGACGGGGTCAACGACGCCCCGGCCCTGGCTCAGGCTGACCTCGGGATCGCGATCGGGGCTGGGACCGACGTCGCGGTGGAGAC
>JBBRYD010000218.1:0-4023 GCA_038238065.1 Propionibacteriales bacterium
GCCATCTACAAGCGGTCCGAGGACGGCATCGTGCTGGTCGACCAGGACCGCTGCCGTGGCTGGCGGATGTGCGTGTCCGGCTGCCCGTACAAGAAGATCTACTTCAACCACCGCACCGGCAAGGCCGAGAAGTGCACCTTCTGCTTCCCGCGGATCGAGGTGGGCCTGCCCACGGTCTGCTCCGAGACGTGCGTGGGCCGGCTGCGCTACATCGGTCTGATGCTCTACGACGCCGACCAGGTCCTCGCCGCCGCGTCTGTTCCCGACGACGCCGACCTGTACGAGGCGCAGCGGTCAGTGTTCCTGGACCCCAACGACCCCGAGGTGATCCGCGAGGCCGAGAAGGCGGGGATCGCGCGCGACTGGATCCAGGCCGCCCAACGTTCCCCCATCCATGCCCTGATCAACACCTACCGGGTGGCGCTGCCGCTGCACCCGGAATACCGCACCATGCCGATGGTCTGGTACATCCCGCCGCTGTCGCCAGTCGTCGATGTGGTGAAGGACACCGGCTACGACGCCGAGGACACGACGAACCTGTTCGCCGCCATCGACGCCCTGCGGATCCCGGTCGAGTATCTGGCCGAGCTGTTCACCGCCGGAGACGTCGAACCCGTGGACCGGGTGCTGAAGAAGCTCGCCGCGATGCGCTCCTACATGCGTGACATCAATATGGGCCGCGAGGCGGACGGCTCCATCCCGGCGGCCGTGGGCATGACCGAGGAGGAGATGTACGACATGTACCGCCTGCTCGCCATCGCGAAGTACGACGAGCGTTACGTCATCCCGCCGGCCCACGCCGAGCAGGCCCACTCGCTGGAGGAGCTGGCCACCGAGTGCTCGCTGAACTACGACGGAGGACCCGGGATGGGTGGGTCCGGACCGTTCGGGGAGGGCTCCGGCGCCCCGACCCCGATCGCGGTCGAGAACTTCAAGATGCTGCAGAGCCGACAGACGTCGGAGACCATCGCAGCGCCCAGCGACAAGGGGGCCCGGGTCAACCTGCTCAACTGGGACGGCAAGGGAACCCCTAGCGGGATGTTCCCGCCCAGCTCCGGCGGGGCGGACCTGACGTGAGGCCGAAGTCGGCGATGCCGCCCGACCAGCTGTTGATCGCGTGGCAGTCGGCGTCGCTGCTGCTCAACTATCCCGAGACGGTGCTCCTCGGCCAGCTGGACCTGATCAGGTCTGCCTCGCAGCGACTCCCCCTGACCGTCGGCGAGTCGATCCGCCGGTTCGTCAGACATCTGGAGTCCACCCCGCTCGGGCAGCTGCAGAGCAGCTATGTGGAGACCTTCGACACCCGACGGCGCTGCAACCTGTTCCTGAGCTACTTCGCCCACGGCGACACCCGCAAGCGCGGCATGGCGCTGCTGAGGTTCAAGCAGACCTATATCGCCTCCGGGTTCCTGCTCGACGACTCCGAGCTGCCCGACCACCTGTGTGTGGTGCTGGAGTACGCGGCGACCATCGACCAGGTCCAGGGGCGACAGCTGATGCTGGACCATCGCGCCGGGCTGGAGCTGCTACGGCTGTCCTTGCGCGACGCCGCGTCGCCGTGGGCGAGTGTCCTCGACGCGGTCAGCGCCACCCTGCCGCCATTGCGGGGCGACGAACGCGACGCCGTCCGGCGGCTCGCTGCTGAGGGTCCTCCCGAGGAGGAGGTCGGCTTGGCCCCGTTCGCCGCTCCCCAGTTCAGTCCGGGGCTGACCTCTGCACCGTCGAGTCCGACCGGCGTGTTGCTCCCGATGCCGTCCTTTCCTGGAGTACGCCCATGACCCAGTTCCTGTGGGTGGTCTTCCCTTACCTGTGTCTGACCACGTTCGTGGTGGGCCACCTGTGGAGGTACCGCTACGACAAGTTCGGCTGGACCACCCGTTCGTCGCAGCTCTACGAGAGCCGGCTGCTGCGGATCGGCAGCCCGCTCTTCCACTTCGGGATACTCGCCGTCTTCCTCGGCCACGTGATGGGCCTCGGCGTACCCAAGGCGTTGACCGAAGCCGTCGGGGTGTCGGAGGGGATGTACCACTTCATGGCCGTCTCCATCGGCGCCGTCGCCGGCTTCGCCACGCTGGTCGGCATGGTGATCCTGATCTACCGCCGACGCACCACCGGCCCGGTGTTCTCCGCCACCACGCGGATGGACAAGGCCATGTACCTCGTGCTGGCCACCGTCATCGTCCTCGGGCTCGCCAACACCGTGGTGGCCAACCTGTTCATCCACTACGACTACCGCGAAGGGGTGTCGGTCTGGTTCCGCGGCATCTTCCGGTTCAGCCTGCACCCCGACCTGATGGCGGCGGCACCGCTCAGCTTCCAGCTCCACGGCCTGGCCGCCATGTCCTTGTTCGCGCTGTGGCCGTTCACCCGGCTGGTGCACGTGTTCAGCGCGCCGGTCGGCTACCTCACCCGGCCCTACATCGTCTACCGCAGCCGCGACGACGTGCAGCTCGGTTCCCACACCCCCCGACGCGGCTGGGATCGGGTCAGATAAGACCTGCTGCTCGCTCGAGAACTTCATGGATCTGTCCGAGATCTCGCTGCCCGAGGACATCCAGGTCTTCACCTGCGGACCGCTGCCCTTCATGCGGCACGCCCGCTCGACCTTGTTGGCCCGCGGAGTGCCGGCGTCGCGCATCCGTTACGAAGTCTTCGGTCCGGACCTGTGGGCGGCCCAGATCCCCGCAGAACCGGTGGACGCCTGAGCGCAGGCAAGGACTGAGGGGTCGTCAGGCGTGGTGAGAGGCGTTCAGGGGTACGCCTGACGTCCGGATAGTCTGGCGCCATGCAGGCATGGAACTCTGCGCCGGTCCCACGGCTGCCACCCCCCGTACTGTCCTCGAGCCCCGCCGCGGCGGTGAGTCCGACGGCGTCAGCCATCAACACCAAACCCCCCGCGATCCGGGTTTTCGACTCCGCACACCGCACCCTCCTCACGGCCGGCCCCTCGGTGGGCACCGCGCGGATGTACGTCTGCGGGATCACGCCCTACGACGCCACGCACATGGGCCACGCCAACACCTACGTCTCCTTCGACCTGCTCAACCGGGTGTGGCGAGACGCAGGGCTCGACGTGCACTACGTGCAGAACGTGACCGACGTGGACGACCCGCTGCTGGAGCGGGCGACCGCCACCGGGGTTGACTGGACCGAGCTGGCGGCCGAGCAGATCCAGCTCTTCCGCGAGGACATGACCGCGCTACGAGTACTGCCACCGGCGCAGTACGTCGGGGCTGTCGAGTCCGTCCCGAGGATCATCACGTTGATCACCGAGCTGCAGGGGCGGGGTGCGGTCTACAGCGTGGACGACCCTGAGTTCCCCGACCTCTACTTCGCCCAGTCCAGTGACTCCGAGTTCGGCTCTCTCTCGCATCTGTCCGAAACCGACGCCGTCAGCGTCTTCGCCGAGCGCGGCGGTGACCCGGACCGAATCGGCAAGAAGGGCCAGCTGGACGCGCTGGTATGGCGCCAGCAGCGCGAGGGGGAGCCCGCCTGGGAGTCCCCGTTCGGCCGCGGGCGCCCCGGCTGGCACATCGAGTGCACCGCGATCGCGCTCGAGCTGTTGGGGACCGGCTTCGACGTCCAGGGCGGTGGCAGCGACCTGGTCTTCCCGCACCACGAGATGTGCGCCTCCGCGGCGCGAGTGGCGACCGACGAGCCGTTCGCTCAGGTCTTCGCGCACAGCGGGATGGTGGGGCTGGACGGGGAGAAGATGTCGAAGTCCAAGGGCAACCTGGTGCTGGTCTCTGAGCTGCGGGGCCAGGGCGTCGACCCGATGGCCATCCGGCTGGCGTTGCTGGCCAACCACTACCGCTCCGACTGGACCTGGACCGATGGCCTGCTCAGGTCGGCGACCGCGCGGCTCGCACGCTGGCGGGAGGCCGTCCGGCTGGGCTCGGCGCTCAGCGCCGACGAGGTGCTGGTGCAGGTGCGGGCCGCGCTGGCCCACGACCTGGACGCGCCGACCGCGCTGGCCGCGGTCGCCGCCGGGGTGGGGGCGTCGATGGCCAGCGACAGCGCCGA
>JBBRYD010000219.1:0-4005 GCA_038238065.1 Propionibacteriales bacterium
AGCGGTCGATCTCGGTCAGCACCTCCTCCCGGACGGCGGGCGCGGAGAGGACCAGGTCGTGCATGCCGTCGTCGATACGGACGATGGTGACGTGGCGTCCCAGCTTGGTGGCCCGGCTGACGATCTGCTCCACGTCCAGGACCGTGTCGGCGGTCCGCAGGCCGTCGTGCCAACGACGGCCGAAGTCGGTGCTCGTGGAGCACATCACCAAGATCGGCATCCGCAGCCGCAGCCCGGCGGCCACCCGCTGGTGGCCGATCAGGATCGCGCGAAGCCACCCGACTCGGACCGGCGGGGAGGGCGTCGCCTTCAGCTCGAGGTCGTAGTCCCACTCCCCGCCCAACGAGGTGTGCAGGGTGCGCGCGTAGAAGCCCAGGTCGGGCAAGCGGATCACCGTCGTCGGCAGACTGCTGCCGAGCCGGTCGATCACCGGCGTGCCGATGGTGCGAAAGATGGCTGAGCCCTGCAGGTCGAGCCACGGCGAGTTGAGCACCAGACCCGAGATCCGGTCCGGGTTGTTCGCCGCCCACAGGGCCGCGATCAGCCCTCCGGTGGAGTGGCCCATCAACAGGAGTTCGTCGTGCTCGGCCTCGATCACGCCGGCCGCCGCGCCCAGCTCTTCGCCGTAGTGGTCGAGATCGGTGACGAAACCGAACAGCTGGCCGCGGCGAAGGCTGCGCCCGTAGCGGCGCAGGTCGATGGCGAAGAAGTCGTAGCCCAGGGCCACCATGCGCTCGGCGAGATGGGTCTGGAAGAAGTAGTCGTTCCAGCCGTGCAGATAGAGCACCGCCCGACGGGACCTACCGGTCGGGATGCGACGGATCAGCGTGGCGACCATCTCCACGTCAACCGGTTCGCCCGCCGCCCGCTCGGCGCCGGGCAGGGCAAGGTCGGTCGTCTCGAAGCCGGGGAGAAAGTCGGGATGCCATTCGTGCACATGTTCCAGCCTGACAGACGTGGCAGGCGGACCCAACGCCGAACGCCCCCGCCACGAGGGCAGGGGCGTTCGGTAATGCGACAGGGTCACGCCCCAGGCAACCGGCGGGCCTACTTGATGAGCCGCCAGTTGACCGGGTACTTGTACATCTCGCCCTTGTTGGCCGCGACCGCGGCCAGGATGCACAGGATCAGCGCACCGATGAAGACGATCGGCAACAGGATCGACCCGATCACCAGAGCGACCAGGATGGAGCAGACCACCTGGGCGATGCTGTAGAGGATCGAGAAGTTGAGCGACTCGATGGCGTTGGCCCGGACGAACGGGCCGCGGTCCTTGAACAGCAGGTAGACGATCAGGGGACCCACCAAGCCGATGAACGGGATGCTGATGTGTGACAACGTCGACCACAGCTTCTCGTCGCTGGGTGACAGGGGCGGCTGCTGGGGTGCGGAATAGCCGGCGGGGGGATAGCCCGCCGGCGGGTACTGACCCCCCTGGGCGTACGGATCGCCGGGTCCGGGCTGCGGCTGGCCGTACCCCTGGCCCGGTTGAGGCTGCCCGTAACCCTGCTGTCCGTAGCCGGGCTGACCGGCCGGAGGCTGACCCCACTGCTGTGGCCGGGGGCTGCCCGGGGGTTCACTGCTGGGAAAGCCAGGTCCCGAGGTGCCAACCGGCTGCTCCCCGGTCCCTTCGGTTGGACCCGTCGGGACTCCGTTGGGGTCGTTGGCACTATCCGATGGTTCGGGAGGGTTCTGACTCATGCCTCAAGGTTCTCACAGGACCTGGGGCGCCGATGGCCCGCAGCACCCTGAAGTTACCCGGATTTGCGAAGGTCTTCGAAGTCCTCGTCCGGCGGAGCAGGATGCGCGACCTCGGGCTCCTTCTCGATGAGATCCGCGTAGGCCGCAGGAACACCCGGCCCCTCGTCCCCCCCGCGGAGCTCTTTGGCCAGCGACGAGAAGTCCGTCTCGAAAGACCGGTACTTGAGTTCGCGGGCAACCTTGGTCTGTTTTGCTTTTGCACGGCCGCGCCCCATATCGGGTCGACCCCCTCGCATTTGTCTGCCGCCGGCTCAGCCGCGGCTCAGGTTGGTTGATGTCGTGCGCCTAGGCTACCCAATCCCCGCAAGGGCACAACACGGGGCGCCCCTAAGGCCGCGCGTGTTCTCCGACCAACGTCACCGCAGCACGGCTTCCGGCCTCCGCCGGAACCGTGGAACCACAGACCCAAGCCTGCACGTCACGGCTCGCCAGCAGGGCGATCGCTGCGTCGACCTCGCTGGCCGGCAGCACCGTCACCATTCCGACTCCCATGTTGAGGGTGGCCTCCAGATCGCGGGTCGAGACCTTCCCGGTGCGCTGCACCAGGTCGAAGATCGGAGCCGGCTGCCAGCTGGCCCGGTCTATCAGTACCTCGATCGAGCTGGGGATGACCCGGGACAGGTTGTTGGCCAGACCGCCGCCCGTGACGTGGCTGATCGCGTGCACCTCGACCGCCTCGATCAGGGCCAGGCAGTCCCGCGCGTAGACCCGGGTGGGAGTCAGCAGCTCTTCACCCAGAGTGCGGCCGAACTCGGCCACGTGCCGGTCGAGCGCCCAACCCGCCTCGTTCAGCAGGACGTGACGCACCAGGGAGTAACCGTTGGAGTGCAGTCCGGAGGAGGCCATGGCCACCACGACGTCACCGGCCACCACCCGCTCGGCACCCAGCAGCTTGTCCCGCTCCACCACCCCAGTCGCCGCACCCGCCACGTCGTACTCGTCGGCCTTCAGCAAACCCGGGTGTTCGGCGGTCTCTCCGCCGAGGAGGGCGCAGCCCGCGACGACGCACGCCTCGGAGATCCCCTTCACGATGGCGGCGATGCGCTCCGGCACCACGTGACCGCAGGCGATGTAGTCGGTCATGAAGAGCGGCTCGGCGCCACAGACCACCAGGTCGTCGACGACCATGCCGACCAGGTCGAATCCGATGGTGTCGTGTACGCCCATGGCCTGCGCGATGGCGACCTTGGTGCCGACGCCGTCCGTGGAGGTGGCCAGCAGCGGGTGCTCGTAGGTGGCCAGCCGGGAGGCGTCGAACAGGCCCGCGAAGCCTCCGATCCCCCCGACCACCTCGGGACGACGGGTCTTGGCGACCCATTCCTTCATCAGGTCCACCGCCCGGTCAGCAGCCACGATGTCGACCCCGGCGGCGGCGTAGGCCGACGGCGCTGACGACGCCTGTGAAGGTGGCGGACTCTGGGTCATCGGGGTCTGGTTCACGGACGGGCGAGCGCGTCGGCGGCACCGATGCCCGCACGTAGGGTGCTGAGACCGTCGACGTCGGTCCGGTCCTCCTCGACCAGCAGGTGCTTGCCGATCCGTTCGCTCATCGGGAGCTCCACCGGATAGACCCCGTCGAAGCACGCGCGACACAGGTTGTCCTTGGGCAGCCGGGTGGCGGCCACCAGGCCGTCGAGGGTGACGTAGCCGAGGGAGTCCGCATCGATGGAGCGGCGGATCTCGTCAGTGGACAGTCCGGTCGCGATCAGCTCGGCGCGGCTGGCGAAGTCGATGCCGTAGAAGCAGGGCCACTGCACCGGCGGCGAGGAGATGCGGACGTGCACCTCCTTGGCGCCGGCCTCGCGCAGCATCCGCACGAGGGCCCGCTGGGTGTTGCCGCGGACGATGGAGTCGTCCACGACCACCAGGCGTTTGCCGGCGATCACGTCGCGCAACGGGTTGAGCTTGAGCCGGATGCCGAGCTGGCGGATCGTCTGGCTCGGCTGGATGAAGGTCCGCCCGACGTAGGAGTTCTTGACCAGTCCGACGCCGTAGGTGATGCCCGACTCCTCGGCGTACCCGATGGCGGCCGGCGTGCCGGACTCGGGCACGGGGATCACCAGGTCGGCCTCGACCGGGAACTCCCGTGCCAGCTGGCGGCCGATCTCCGCGCGGACGCTGTGCACGCGCTGGCCGCTGATCAGCGTGTCCGGCCGGGCGAGATAGACGAACTCGAACAGGCAGCCCTTCGGGGCAGCAGCGGCGAACCGTTGGCTGCGCAGGCCGTTCTCGTCGATGGCGACC
>JBBRYD010000220.1:0-3978 GCA_038238065.1 Propionibacteriales bacterium
GCCAGCACCAGCAGATCATCGGCGCTGGCCAGCGCCGATGATCTGCTGGTGCTGGCCGGCCGACGTCACCGACCGCGACTCGGTGGACGCCGCTGTCGCGGACTGTGTGGAGCACTTCGGCCGGTTGGACACTCTGGTGACGGTGGCCGGTGGGTCCCTGGGACTGCCGGGCGTCGAGCAGGTCACCGACCACGAATGGGACCAGGAGCTGGACCTCAACCTGACCGGCACCATGCGCTGCATCCGGGCCACGATCCCGCACCTCGGGCGGAGTGTGGTCGGCTCGATCGTCTGCGTCAGCTCGGTCAACGGACTGGCGGCGTTCGGGGAGGAACCGTACTCCTCGGCCAAGGCCGCCATCAGCCAGCTGGTGCGCAACCTGGCGGTCGAGCTGGGGCCCCGGGGGATTCGCGTCAACGTCGTGGCGCCGGGGACGATCCGGACCCGGGTCTGGGACCATCAGGGCGGGCCGGACCATCTGGCCCCCATGTATCCGCTGGGGCGGGTCGGTGAGCCGGCCGACATCGCAGCAGCCATCGCCTTCCTGGCTTCCGACGACGCGTCCTGGATCACCGGGATCACCCTTCCGGTCGACGGAGGTGTGCTGGCCGGGCCGCGGCAGACCATGCGGCGACTGTCCGAGTTGCGCCGGGCTGACGCGACCTGAACAGGTCCGGGGTCGGACGGGGCTCGACGGGCCCGCATTAGGCTTGCGGCCATGGCTAGGTACTTCGACGTGCACCCCGACAATCCTCAGCCACGCGCCATCAGCCAGGTCGTGGCCATGGTCCGGGGCGGCGGTCTGATCGCCTATCCCACGGACTCCTGCTACGCGTTGGGGTGCCAGCTGGGGGACCAGGACGGTCTGGAGCGGATCAAGACCATCCGACACCTCGACGACCGACATCACTTCACCCTCGTCTGCAGCGACTTCGCCCAGCTCGGCCAGCTCGTCCACCTCGACAACGCGGTGTTTCGGACCATCAAGGCTGCGACACCTGGGCAGTACACGTTCATCCTGCCGGCCACCAAGGAGGTGCCGCGGCGGCTGCTGCACCCCAAGAAGAAGACGGTCGGGGTCCGGATCCCGGAGCACCTGGTCACCCACGCCCTCCTGGCCGCGCTCGGGGAGCCGTTGGTCTCCAGCACGCTGCTGCTCCCGGGTGACGAGGAGCCCATGACCCAGGGCTGGGAGATCAAGGACCGGCTCGACTCCGTGCTGGACGCCGTGATCGACTCGGGCGACTGTGGCGAGACCCCGACCACGGTGGTCGACTTCTCCTCGGGTGAACCCGTGATCACCCGGTTGGGCGCCGGTGATCCGTCCCGCTTCGGGTAGAGGTCCCCACAGCCGGTTCGCCCCCAGGGGTGGTTGAGGTCTACGCCTTGCCGGCGGCCAGGTCGGCCACAGTCTTCGCGATCCGCCGCTGTCGCGTCTCGACGGTCTTGACGGCCTCGATCGCCATCACGAGTCGACGTTGGTTGCTGTAAGAGAGGCTGGTGAAGAACGTTGCCGCCGCTGGAGCGCCGGCCAGCGCGGCAGCGAGGTCGGCGGGGATCGCTACCTCGCGTGGCTCGGTGTCCAGGACGATCTCGATCTCGAGCTCGTCTCCCGGCTTCGCGCCCGTCGCCTCGCGGACCTCTGAACTGAGCCCCAGCAGGTAGACACCGCCCATGAGGGCCACGCTGCTGCGGTACGTGTAGTCCCCGATCGTCACCGTCACCCTGGGTCTCTTGCCGCCGCTCAGGCTGTTCACCACCTCCTCGGGGACCTGGACACCGGTCGCCGTCTTTCCGTGGAGCAGCAGCGTGGTCCGAAACTTCATACCTGCATTATCAGCACTACGGCGCCCGGCCGGGGCATCCGTGATGACGATGACCTCCTGCTGCCGATGGCGGTCCGTTGAGGTCGAACCGATCGTGTCGGCAGCCGTCGATTGGTCCCCGAGGGCCGGCTTGACAGGTTTTCGATGGGGTAAGAGCCACGAGGAGCACCAGGTGACGCCCGACGAAGGAACGATGACCATGACCAGCGATCTAGCCAGACCGGCCCAGGCCCGCCGCAACGACGACCAGGGACAGCGCGACAGTCAGCGGGCGGCCGCCGCGTTGGTGCCATTGCTGTCCGACTACCTCGATGACCTGTCGCGTCAGACCGAGACCCGCCTCGGACCGGTGGCCGGGGTCGCGGTGACGATGCGTCTCGACCACGAGCCGTGGACGGTGGGCGCCAGCAGCCGGCTCGCGGCCGACGTCGACCAGATCCAGTTCGACATCGGGACCGGGCCGTGTCTGTTGGCGCTCAATGAGGGGGTCCTGACCTACGCGCCCGATCTCGCCGCTGATGACCGGTGGGGTGAGTACGGCCCGCGGGCCGCCGCTCGTGGTGCAGCCTGCTGCATCTCCGTACCGGTGTTCGTGGATGACCGGCCGGCAGCCGTGCTGAAGGTCTACTCCGGTGAGGTCGACGGGCTGAGCGAGCATCAGCGAGCGGTCGCCCGGACGGTGGGGTTGGAGGTCGCCGGTGGTGTCCGCCTGGCCGTCAACCTCAGCGCGCAGGCTCAGCTGCTCGACGACCGCGAGGCGGCGATGCACACCCGGCGGGCCATCGACCTGGCTCTGGGCGTGCTGATGGAACGCACCCAGAGCAGTGCCGGTGAGGCGTTCGCGATGCTCCGTACCTTGTCCCAGCACCGAAACGTGAAGCTCCGCGAGGCGGCTCGACAGGTCTTGGCGTCGGTGGCCGGCGCGACCACCGATGATTCCTGGGCGCCGTTCCGGCCGCGGGACGGGTGGGCTCCGACATCTTCGCGCACCTCTCGCCACTGACCCGTGTGACAGGGTTCAGGCATGTCGACCTCAGCCAGCCGACGGCCACTGGTGCTGACCGGGGGACCGGCGGTCGGGAAGACGACCACGGCCCACGCGGTGGCGGATCTGCTGCCGCGTTGCGCAGTCATCGACGTCGACGACATCCGTCAGCTGATCTGTTCGGGTCATGCCGCACCCTGGGACGGGGACGAGGGGTTGGCCCAGCAGCGGCTCGGCGTGGAGAACGCGTGCGGGCTGGGGTGTCGGCTGCACGCATCCGGGTTCGAGGTGATCATCGCCGACGTGCTCACGCCGGCGACCACCGCCCTCTACCGCCGGTTGCTCCCGGGCTGCCTCGTGCTCAGGCTTCACGTGACCCGGGACGAGGCTGCCGCTCGAGCCCTGTCCCGGAAGGTGTACCTGACCGACGACGAGTTCTGGGCGTTGCACACCGCGGATGTGGAGAGGACGGTGGCTGCGGACCGGCATCTGGACGTGACCCGTCTCGGGCCTGAGCAGCAGAGGTCGGCAGTCCTCAGCGCCTGGACTGAGGGCTTGCTCGACTGAGGCCCTTCTGGGCTGGGGGCGCGGGAACCGATACCGGCCGGGGCGGCCACAGCCAGCCGGTCGAAGACGCCGATCAGCGGTCCTCAGGTGGAACCGGTGCCCAGCACCAGGCCCAGCAGGTACGTGATCGTCGCCGCGCCGTACCCGATGGCGAGCTGACGGAGCCCACGCTTGAGGGGCGAGGCGCCGGACAGCAGGCCCACGGCCGCGCCGGTGGCCATCAGGG
Source organism: Propionibacteriales bacterium (assembly GCA_038238065.1). GTDB lineage: Bacteria > Actinomycetota > Actinomycetes > Propionibacteriales > Propionibacteriaceae > Microlunatus. The sequence goes on from JBBRYD010000220.1 coordinate 3,605, forward strand.
TCAGACCGACCAGGACCGCCGCCACCACCACGGCGGTCAACCCTTTCAGGCCGAACAGGTAGGGCAGCACCGGGATCACGGCCCCGGAGGCGAAGAAGCAGAAGCTCGACACGGCAGCTCCCAGTCCGGTGCCGATGGCCTCGTGCTTGTCGATCCCGTCCCCGTTCTCGGCTTCGGCCAGAGCCGGAGCTGCCAGCTGCTGCTCGTGGCTGCCGAGGACCTCTTCGGCCTGGGCCACCGCATCATCGGGGACCATCCCGCGCGCGCGATAGAGGAGGGCCAGCTCGTTGGCGTCGATGTCGAGCTGGGGGAGGACGGTCTGTGCCTCCGGGTCCGGGGTGGACGCGTCCAGCAGCTCGCGTTGGGAGCGGACC
>JBBRYD010000221.1:0-3636 GCA_038238065.1 Propionibacteriales bacterium
GCGGTAGTGGTGGAAGACCGAGTCGGGGTCGGCCACGGCAGCAGCAGCGTTCATGGTGACGTAGTTGGGGTTGACCGGGAGCCAGGGGATGCCCTGGGTGAAGCCGGCCTGCGACGAGTCGTCCCACTGCACCGGCGTCCGGGCGTTGTCGCGGCTCTTGACCGACAACGACTTCAGGATCACCTCGACCTCGAGTCCCAGGCTGAGGGCGTCGGCGTGGTAGTTGACCGACTCGAGGTCGCGATACTGCGCCATCTCGCTGAAGTAGGTGTTGGTCATGCCCAGCTCTTCGCCCTGGTAGACGTAGGGCGTCCCCTTCAGCATGTGCAGCACGGTGCCGAGCGTCTTGGCCGACGTCACCCGATACTCGGGGCTGTCGTCGCCGTAACGGGAGACGGCCCGCGGCTGGTCGTGGTTGTTCCAGTACAGGGAGTTCCACCCGACCTCGGCCAGCCCGGTCTGCCACTGGTCGAGGTTGTGCTTGAGCACCGGCAGCGGCAGGTGGGCCAGGTCCCACTTGGTCCCGCCCGCGACCTGGTCCAGCCCCACGTGCTCGAAGGTGAACACCATGTTCAGCTCACGGCGAGCCGGGTCGGTGATCAGGCGAGCCTGCTCGACCGTGACGCCCGGCATCTCGCCGACCGTGATCAGGTTCTGGCCCACGAGCACCTCGGTGTACATCTCGTTCAGGAACTCGTGCAGCCGGGGACCGTTGGCCACACCCGCGAACGACGGCGCGAACTCCCTGCCTGCCGGCACCTGGCCGTCGGGGAGCTCGGGATCCTTGGAGATGAGGTTGATGACGTCCATCCGGAAACCGTCGACCCCGCGAGCGACCCACCAGTTCATCATCGCGAAGATCGCCGACCGGACCTCCGGGTTCTCCCAGTTGAGGTCGGGCTGCTTGGGGCTGAAGATGTGCAGGAAGTACTCGCCGCTCTGCTCGTCGTAGCGCCAGGCCGAGCCCGAGAACGCCGACTCCCAGTTGTTGGGCTCGGCGCCGAGAGCTCCGGGGGTGGAACCGGGCCGGGCCGGACGCCACCAGTACCAGTCACGCTTGGGCGAGGTCGGGTCGCGGGACTCGGCGAACCAGGCATGCTCGTCGGAGGTGTGGTTGACCACCAGATCCATCACCAGCGCCATGTCCCGGTCGTGCAGCCCGGCGATCAGCGCGTCGAGGTCCTCCAGGGTGCCGAAGCTCGGATCGACGTCTTGGTAGTTGCTGATGTCGTACCCGTTGTCGTCCTGCGGCGAGGAGTAGACCGGTGACAGCCAGACGACGTCCACACCGAGATCGTGCAGGTAGTCCAGCTTGCTGGTGATGCCGGGGATGTCGCCGACGCCGTCTCCGTTGGTGTCCGCGAACGAGCGTGGGTAGACCTGGTAGACCACGGCCGACTTCCACCAGTTGTCGGCCCGGTTGGTCACGTGGGCGCCGGCTCGGGTCATGACGGCGATCCTTCCACAAGCCGGTCGAGCTGTTCCTCCAGCCGGGCGCACTCGGCTTCGACGTTGGCGCGCGCCTGCTCCACCAGGTAGCGCGCCTTCCCGGTCCGGAAGATGTCGCTGTCCATGAACTCCGACATCACCGCCAGCCGGCCCTCCAGGAACTCCTCCTCCCCGACGGCGGCGTACTCTTCGCGGATCGCGCGGGTGTACGCCTCGTACTGCTCTGGTGGGGAGGCCAGGACCGCCAGGTCGGCGTCACAGAGCAGCTCGCCCTCGGGGTCCCGGGCGCCGGGCGTGTGGGTCGCGGTGATCCGGACCAGCCGGGCCACCTCGTTGAGGTCCTCCTGCTCGAGGCCGGCGCGGCTCAGCTCACGGAAGGCCAGCCGGGCCGAGGCCTCCTCGTTGGTCACCTGCAGCATCGGGATGGCGTACACCGCATCGTGGAACCACGCGCCCAGCCGGACCAGGAACAGGTCGTGGTCATCGGCGAGCTCCTCGACGTACTTCAGCACCGATGCCAGGTGGACGGCGTTGTGGTACCTCCGGTGCGGCTCGTTGTAGCGGGCCAGCAGGCCCTCGCCCATCGGCTGCTGGTTGGGCAGCGCCCGTTCCCACTCCGCGAGCAGGTGGGCCCTGAGCTCATCGGGCATCGGTGGGTCAGTGGGCATCAGGTTCTCCGTACGTATGGTTCGCGGGGTCGCGATCGTCCAGGTTACGGCGATCGGTGAGATATCGCTCGGGGATCGCCGCCAGCCGGGTGGTGTCCCAGGGTCGTTGCCAGCCGGCGAGCTCGAGCACGGAGTCGACCAGGTGGGCGGTCAGGCCCCAGATCAGCAACCCGTCGACCTGGAACGCGGGACCGGTGTAGCCGGACGGATGCCGCACCTGGACCCGCCGTTCGGGCTCCACCAGCCGAGCCACGCTGATGACGTGCACCGAGGCGGCCTCGCGGGGGTCGACCGCGGTCACCGGGCTCGGCGACCGCCACCAAGCGACCACTGCAGTCACGTCGAACCCACTGACCGCGACGTGAGCCGGCGGGAGCGACCCGAGGACCACGATCCCGGCGCGATCGACCCCGGTCTCCTCGACCGCCTCGCGCAGGGCCGTGTGCACGAGGTCGGGGTCATCCGGGTCGGCTGCGCCGCCGGGGAGGGCGATCTGGCCGGCGTGGGTCCGCATCGTCGATGCCCGCTCGATGAACACGATCTCGGGACCCTCCGGTCCCGCTCCGATCAGCACCAGGACGGCAGCCCGGCGGCCGCCCTGGCCCGGTCGGATCGAGACGGCGTCGGCCAGCCGTTGGTCGTCTCGTAGCGATACAGCCAGCGGATCCAGCCACCCGGGCACCGAACCCTCATCGGGTACTGACGCCGACCCGGTCACAGGGCGACACCCAGCTGCTGCTTCGCCAACGTGCGGATCTGGTCGGCGGAGGTGAAGGCACCCACGTGCTTCCCCGCGACGGAGCCGTCGGCGCGGACGAAGAAGGTATACGGCGGACCCACGATCTGGAGCGGAGCCGCGAGCACCTTGTCGGGGTCGGTCAGCTGTGGATAGGTCCAGCCGGCAGCCTGGGCGAAGGCGACGGCCTTGTCAGGCTGCACACCGTCGACGTAGTCCACACCGAGCACCAGCAGCTCGCCCCGGTTCTCCCGGGCCACGGCGGCGAGGTACGGGGCCTCGGTCCGGCAGGGGCCGCACCACTGGGCCCAGACGTTGAGCATCATCGGGCGTCCGCGCAGTCCGGCCAGCCGGACGTCTCGCCCACCGCCGAGGCACCCCAGGGTCACGTCCGGCAGCCCGTCGGCCACTGCGGGGAGGATGGCGTCAGAGGTCGGGCAGTCGGCGATGCCGGCCGCCCGTTTCTGCGCCGCCAACGTCTCGGCGCCCGGCTCCGGGGCGGGCCTAGAGGACGCAGCCGTGGCCAAGCCCGTGGGCGTCCCAGCAGGCGCACCGGTCCGTTCACCCACGGTTGACGTCTCGGCACACCCGGTGAGCAGCAGCGCGGCCAAGGCCACCGCCGACCAGCGCCAGCCGGGGGTCATCCGCGCGGCTCCCGGACAAGCTTGGCCGCCTTGACCGGGTTGGTCTCCCCCTCACCGTAGGAGGGGCACCAGCGAGCGACGGGGCAGACACCGCAGGCCGGGTTTCGAGCGTGGCAGCGGCGTCGGCCGTGCCAGATCA
>JBBRYD010000222.1:0-3614 GCA_038238065.1 Propionibacteriales bacterium
AGCGGTCACCCGTCAGCCCCACATTGTCGGGGCGGGGGGCCGGTGGGTGACGCCGGGCCCGCCTCTCGGGGACAGACTGTGGTGGCGGAGATTCAACGGGACGGGGAGCCGTCTTCGTAGAGCCGCGGGATGACGTGGTTGGCCGCGAACACGCCGTCGGGATCCACCGCCGAACGGATGCCCTTGAGCTGCTGCCAGGCCAGCGCGGTGTAGCCCGTGCTCGGGTCGACCTCGGTCTCGCAGAAGTTCAGGTACGCCGAGCCGCTCGCCCACTCGGTCAGCGCACCGGTCAGCTGCAGGGCGTCAGCCTGAGCGCGCATGCCCATCTCCGGGGTCATCGCGATGCCGCAGCCGAACGCGAGGAAGGCGCCGTCCAGCTTCGAGACCACACCGCCACCCGGATGCGGCCGCCGCAGAGCGCCGCCCAGCTGGCGGAGCTCGCCGATCATCAACGACGTGCTGCTCCGGTCGCCGACGGCGGCGAGGAAGGCAGCCATGGCCTCCTCCGGCAGCTCGGCCAGCATCACCGAGTCCGAGACGGCGGGGGTCGGCCCTTCCGGATCCATGTGCAGCCGCGTCAGCGCGCTAGCCGGAACCCGACCGAAGGTGTCCAGCTCCGGGTTCAGCTCCCGCAGCGGGGCGAGGATCTCGACGGCTGCCTCGTCCGAGCCCAGCACGGCCCCGTCGATGACGACGACCGACCGGCCCCGCAGGAACGGGGGCAGCTCGGGCAGCGGGGGCATGTGCAGGATCCGGAACGAGGTGGTGACCTCGTCGGGGGCGTCAACCGTCCAGGCGCCCCACCGGCGCAGCACCGTCTCTGCCTCGCTGATGTCCCACAGCATCATCCCGGCGTACGCGGTCTCGATGTCGTACAGGGCGAACTCCAGGGCGGTGACTACGCCGAAGTTGCCACCGCCGCCGCGCAGAGCCCAGAGGAGCTCAGAGTTGGTGGTCGCGTCCGCCCTGACCAGGCTGCCGTCGGCGGTGACCAGCTCCACCGCGGTCAGGCTGTTGGCCGCCAGGCCGAGCTTGCGGGCGTACCAGCCGATGCCGCCACCGAGCGAGTAGCCGGCGATGCCCACGTCGGGGGACGATCCGTGCAGACAGCCAGTCCGTGGGCCGCGGCGGCCTCGACGGCGCCCTGCCAGAGGGTACCGCCACCGACCCGGGCCGTACGGGTCTCCGCGTCGATGTGCACCTCGTTCAGCTCCGAGGTACGCACGACCACGACGTCGTCCAGTCCTCGGGCGGCCAGCGGTCCCGCGTTGTGGCCGGTGCTCTGCGGGGCCACCCGCAACCCCGCGGCAGCGGCAGCCAGCACCACCTCGGCCACGTCGGCGGCGGTCCGTGGCAGGGCGACGGCGGCCGGCTGTTGGTCGACCGCGACGTTCCATGGCATCCGCGCTCCGTCATAGCCGGCGTCACCGGGCAGGTAGACCTGGCCGCCGGCCAGGCCGCGCAGGCTTTCGGCGCGCAGCGTGGTGGCGGTGGCCAGAGGGGTGTTGGCCAGAGGGGTGGTGGCCTGGTCGGTGCTGGTGAGGTTGATGCTCATGGCGTCTCCTGTTCGGGTTGGGCCCGACGGGTTTTCGTCGGTGAGATCACCATGCCGGGAGCCACTGGGCCCGGACTGGGGGTCGACTGGGGGTGGCGACTGGGGGTTGCCCCCAAGCACCGTTCCGCCGCTAGGCTGCGAGGCGTGGAGGTGGGGGTCCTCGGCCCGACTCGAGTGCTGCGTGGCGCCGAGGTGGTGGATCTCGGCACCCGCAAGCAGCGAGCGCTGCTGGCTGCGCTCGCGCTGCACGCCGGCCGGGCAGTGTCGGTCGACGCCATCATCGACCTGCTCTGGGGAGACGGACCGCCGCCGGGGGTGACCGCAACCCTGCAGAGCTACGTCGCGGGCCTCCGGCGGGCGCTCGAACCGACCAGGGCGCCGCGGACCCCGGCCGCACTTCTGGTCACCGTCACCCCCGGCTACGCCCTCCGGGTCGAGCGCGACGACCTGGACGCCGCGAGGTTCGCCAGCGGGCTCGCCGCCCAGCACCAACGGTTGGGCCCCGTGTCCGCACTGGTGCCGACCGGCCGGGCCCGGGTGACCCGTGACGACCTGTCCGCGGTGGTCGCCGAGCTCGACCAGGTGCTCGACCTTTGGCGGGGCGAGGCCTATGCCGAGCTGGACGATGTTCCTGACGCCCGGTCGGAGCGCGTGCGGCTCACCGAGCTGCGGCTGCTCGGCCTGGAGGACCGCGCGCTCGCGCACTGCTGGTTGGGTCACTCCGCGACTGTCGCGGTCGAGCTGGAGAGCTTGACCAGCGCGTTTCCGCTGCGTGAACGTCTGTGGGGCCTCCGGGCGCTCGCGCTCACCCGGGCCGGTCGTCAGGCTGAGGCCCTCGAGGTGCTGCGGACCGTCCGGGAGCTGCTCGACGACGAGCTGGGTCTCGAGCCCGGGCCGGAGCTCCGGTCGTTGCAGACCGCCGTGCTCCGGCAGGACGAGGCGCTGGACTGGCTGGCGCCGGACGTGTCTGTCAACCGGCCGCCGAGCCATGGCGCGGCGCGATCCGTGACGGCCGAGGGCACGGCCCGTGCGGGCACGGAACGAGGACCAACCGCCGCACAGCCGGTAGAGCCGCCCACCGCGGAGATCGCCGGTACGGACGGCCAAGCCCCGGTCGTTCGCACGGTGCAGGGCTGGCCGATGGTCGGTCGCCATCGGGAGCTCGAGACCCTGATCGAACTGCTCAGCGGAGCTGCAGCGGGCACGGCGACGTTCGCCGGGGTCGTCGGGGAGCCCGGCATCGGCAAGAGCCGGCTGGCCAGCGAGCTCATCGCCGTCGCCCGCGCGCGGCAGGTCACCGTGCTCAGCGGTCGTGGCTCTCAGGACGACGGGGCGCCGCCCTTGTGGCCGTGGCGCTCCGTCCTCGGCGGACTGGGCGAGGTGCTGCCCGTGTCCGCGACCGACACACCTGAGGTCAGCCAGTTCGAGGCCTGGCAGCAGGTCGTCGCGCAGATCCGGCATGCAGCCCGCCGCCGGCCCCTGCTGGTGGTCCTGGATGATCTGCACTGGGTCGACACCGCGTCGCTCCGCGTGCTGAGGTTGCTGATGGAGACCGGAGATCACGACGACGGCGTCCCGGTGACGCGACCCGGGTCCCCGCCCGACCACGGGGACACCGTCAAGTTGATGGTCCTCCTGACCTGGAGGCCACATCCCGAGCCCTCCGGGGCGTTGGCGGACGCGCTCGAGATGCTGGCACGGCGGCACGCGCCCCGCCTCGCGCTGGTCGGGCTGACAGCCACCGAGACGGACGCACTGGTGACCACCGTGGGCCACGTCCCGCCCAACGAGGCACAAGCCGAAGCGCTGCGCGAACGGACCGACGGCAACCCGTTCTACCTGGTCGAATACGCGCGACTGGCGGCCGAGGGTGGCGACCTGGGCGGGCTGCTGGTCGCGGGCGGTCGACCGGCGGGGGTGCACGACGTGCTGGTGCGCCGGTTGGCTCGGCTGCCTGAAGCCACGGTCCTGATGCTGCGGCTGGCGTCGGTGGTCGGGCGCCAGTTCGACCTGCGGACGTGCGCGATCGCCAGCGGTACCGACGAGGAGGCGGTGCTCG
>JBBRYD010000223.1:0-3599 GCA_038238065.1 Propionibacteriales bacterium
CCGCTGATGATGGCGATCTGGAAGGTCGCGCCGGCCCTCGCGGCGGGCAACTGCCTGGTGATCAAGCCGTCCGACACGACGCCGGCATCGACCCTGCTGCTCGGCGAGATCGCACAGGAGTTCTTCCCGCCCGGCGTCTTCAACGTGGTCACCGGCGACCGCGACACCGGCCGCGCGCTGGTAGAGCACCCGATTCCGCAGATGGTGTCGATCACCGGATCCGTGCGGGCCGGCATGGAGGTGGCGAAGAGCGCTTCCGCCGATCTCAAGCGGACCCACCTCGAGCTCGGTGGCAAGGCGCCGGTGATCGTGTTCGACGACGCCGATGTCGAGGCGGCCGCTGAGGCGATCGCCGGAGCCGGCTACTTCAACGCCGGGCAGGACTGCACCGCTGCCACCCGGGTGCTCGCCGGACCCGGAGTTCATGCGGACTTCGTCGCCGCCCTCACCGAGCAGGCGAAGAACACCAAGACCGGGATGCCGGACGACGAGGACGTGCTCTACGGCCCGGTCAACAACCCGAGCCAGCTCGAGCGAGTCACCGGCTTCATCGACCGGCTGCCCGACCACGCCGAGCTGCAGACCGGCGGACACCGGGTCGGCGACAGGGGCTACTTCTACGCCCCGACGGTCGTCTCCGGGCTCAACCAGGACGACGAGGCGATCCAGGACGAGATCTTCGGCCCGGTCATCACCATCCAGAAGTTCTCCGACGAGGCCGAGGCGCTGCGCTGGGCGAACGGCGTCCAGTACGGCTTGGCCAGCAGCGTCTTCACCAAGGACCACGGCCGGGCGATGCGGATGGCCCGACGGCTCGACTTCGGCTGCGTGTGGATCAACACGCACATCCCGATCGTGGCGGAGATGCCGCACGGCGGCTTCAAGCACTCCGGGTACGGCAAAGACCTGTCGGTCTACGGTCTCGAGGACTACACCCGCCTCAAGCATGTGATGAGCTACATCGGTGAGTAGCACTGGATGACCGCCAGCGGCAGAACTTCCACCGACGAGGGCGCCCCCGCCATCGAGCTGGTGGGTGTCGCCAAGCACTACGCCTCCTCGGACGGGAACGTCCAGGCGGTGGAGAAGGTCGACCTGAGCATCGCGAGTCACCGAGATCCTAGGCTGGTCGAGTCGGAGGGCGGGCGAGGCGGCGTCCTCGTGAGCTGTTCGGTGGTCAGCAGCACCGGATGGCCCTGGCCGGAGCCCTCGTCAACTGGCCCGGGTGCCGTGCTGCTCGATGAACCGCTTTGACGGGCTCAAGGCTGCCTCACCCCTGCTCACTTCCCTCGCACCGGCGTGAAGGAACGTTAGTTAAGCCCAGGTGAGGCGCCCAGCCCTTCCTGCTTCTCCTCTGCCGGGACACCAGTGGTGACGCGAGACCGCCGCAGGACGAGCCCTGTGATGACGACGGCGACGACCGTGACGAGCAGCATGAGGGTGGCCAAGGCATTGACCGCGGGTGTGATCTCGAACCTGACCGCGGAGTAGAGCACGATCGGCCACGTGTTGGTGGTGCCGTTGGTGAAGGCAGGCAGGACGTAGTCGTCGAAGGAGAAGGTGAACGAAAGCAGGGCGGCAGCGATGATTGCCGGCATCAGCCGGGGAAGTGTGATCTGACGGAAGGTGGAAAGCCTTCCCGATCCCAGGTCGTAACTGGCCTCCTCGAGGGAGTCGCCCATCCCGACGAACCGCGCCCGAATCACGAGCATCGCCAGTGACGCATTGAACACGACCTGCCCTAGGAGCACCGTCCACGCGCCGAGCGGGGGGAAGAACGGAACATAGCGCGGAAGCTGCACGAAGAAGATCAGCGACGCGACTGCTATGACGATCTCCGGAACCACCAGAGTCAGGTAGACGATCGTGTCAAAGGGCACCCGCAGGAGCTTGTGCATCCGCGCGAGCGCCATGGCGGCGCACAGGCCAAGCAGGGTTGAAATGACGGCCGATGCCGCCGCGATTTTGAGGCTGGTCACGATCGCTGGGATATAGGTCGGATTGTGCAGCCCGGCGTTGAACCAGCAGGTGGTGAAACCATTCCAGACCGAAAGGTTGCCGAGCTGCGTTGGGGGGATGTCACAGATGTTGGACCCGTGGAACGACGATAATCCCGCAGCAGACGGTTTGTTGAAGGCGAAGAGCGCCATCACCGCTATAGGTAAGTACAGGAACGCGAAGACGCACAGCGCCCAGGCGGTGAAGGCTCTCTTGGCGGTCACGACCCTACGCACCGAAGCGCTCCTCCTTGGTTGCGAACAGGATATAGACAGCCACAAACGCCGATAGCGCGATCATCAGGCTGATCGACAACGCAGACCCGAACGGCTGGTTCTGCGCCGAGCTGAACTGGTCCCCGATCACGTTCCCCACGAACTCATACTTACCTCCACCAAGGATGTTCGGGATGATGTACTCCCCCGACATCGGGATGAACACCAGCAGCGCGCCGGTCACGATGCCTGGCAGGGTGAGCCGGAAGGTGATCTGCCGGAACGCATTCAGCGGATGCGCCCCGAGGTCAGTGGCGGCCTCGATCAGCGTCCAGTCCATCCGCTCCAGCGACGCGAAGACCGGGATGATGAACAGCGGCAGGTAGTTGTAAACCAGGCCGACCGCCACGGCGTACTTGGTGTAGATGATGTCGATGCCGAGGTACTTCGCGACATAGCCGTCGGAGTCCAGGATGATCTTCAAGGCGTAGGTCCGGATCAGGAATGACGTCCAGAAGGGCACCAGCACGAGCATCAGCGCAAGCATCTTGTACGTCGAGAGATAGCGCGCCATCCAGTAGGCGATCGGGTAGCCGACGATGATGGTGAGCACGGTCCCGATCCCCGCCATGACGAGCGTGCGCCAGAAGATGCCGAGGTAGACCGAACCCGTGACCAGGTGGTACTGGCTGGTGTCGAAGCCGTACGTGAGCTGGTCGAAGCCGGTCTGGGTGGCCACCGAGAACGCAACCAGGATGGCCAACGGGCCCAGGAAGAAGATCGCGTAGTACAGCAGCGACGGTGTCGTCAGCCATGCCGGGTAGCGTGGGCTGAACGACCGACGCTTGCGTTTTTGCGGGCGTTGCAGGGCCCTACCCGCATCCACCATCAGCTGGCTTTGAACTGGGTGTAGATCTCGGTGCGCTTCTGTACCACCTGGGGGTTGACGTTGAGGATGTAGTGGTAGTTGTCGGTGTAGGCGTTGGGAACGTTAAATATCGGGTCGTCGCGCAGCGCCGGCGACAGCTGCGACAAGGCGTCGGGAATCGGGATGGGGTAGTTGTGATACGCCATCTCGGTGACCGCCGTGGTCGGCTCGAGCAGGAAGTTGATCCACGCGTGCGCGGCGACCGGGTGCGGGGCGGTGGCCGGAATGCACCAGTTGTCGGACCAGATTTCGGAGGCCTCGTGCAGCAGCACGGCGGTGATGTCGCCCTGCTTCTGCCGGCCTTGGACGATACGGCGCACGTCGCCATTCCATGCCTGGGCGAGGACGATCTTTCCTGCGATCGCGTCGTTGATGTAGCCCGACGAGGTGATTGTGGTGACGCCCTTGCGAATCGACAGCAGGAAGTCGGTCACCTGGGCGAAGTCATCGGAGCTGTC
>JBBRYD010000224.1:0-3331 GCA_038238065.1 Propionibacteriales bacterium
CACCCTGGCCGATGGCGGTGCCCAGGTCATCGCCCTCTGCGCCTCGTGGGGCGCGGGCCCGGGCAAGGTCGACCAATGGGAGCTGCTCGTCAGGGCCCGTGCGCTGGACTGCACCACCTTCATCGCCGCTGTCGGTCAGGCCGACCCCACCACCCTGGGTATCGAAGGTGTGGGTGAGGCGCCGACCGGTATCGGGCACAGCATGATGGTGTCGCCGTCCGGTGTGGTGCTGGAGGCCCTGGGTACTGAGCCGGGCTTGCTGGTCACCGAGATCGATCCCGCGGACGTCGATGACGTGCGACGGGCGATCCCGGTGCTGGCCAACCGTCGCTTCTGAGCGCCCCCGGACGAGATGTGGCAACCTGTCGCCATGACCGGTCACAGCCTCTTCGTCCGCCACATGCTCAAGCCCGGGCACGAGTCAGCCTTCGACGACCTCGTCGCGGCCACCCTGCCGGCGATTCGAGCGCGGGAGCCGGGGACCGTGCTCTATCTCGTGCATACCGTGGTCGACGAGCCCCTGCAGCGCGTCTTCTACGAGATGTACCGCGACCAGCAGGCGTTCGAGGAGCACGAGCGCCAAGAGCACGTCCGCCGGTTTCTGGACGCGCGGACGCAGCACGTCGAGTCGATCACGGTGGACTTCATGACCCCGACCGACGGCAGCGGCGTCTGAGGCGGCGTTCGGTGCGGGGCGCTGCGGGCGCCCCAGCGAGGATCGACACGGGACTGTCAGTGGGGTCTGATCCAATGGCACCCGAACGTATCTTCGAACAAGGACCTCGATGTATCAGCTGATCCGCACCGAACCTGTGCTCGCCATGCCGCCACAGCTGGACGCCTCCCAGCAGGCGGTCGTCGACCATCCGGGCGGCCCGCTGCTCGTGCTGGCCGGCCCGGGCACCGGCAAGACCACCACCCTGGTCGAGTCGGTGGTCCACCGGATCCGGCACCGCGGGGTCGACGCCGACTCGATCCTGGTGCTGACCTTCTCCCGGAAGGCCGCGGCCGACCTGCGTGCCCGGATCACGGCTCGGCTCGGCCGATCGGTGGTCACGCCGATGGCGATGACCTTCCACGCGTTCTGCTACGCCCTGGTCCGGCGCTTCGCCGACCACGAGGCCTACGCTGCACCGGTCCGGTTGCTGACGGCGCCCGAGCAGGAGTTCCGGGTGCGGGAGACGCTGGAAGGTAGCCAGGAGACCAGTCGGACCAGCTGGCCCGAGTCGCTGAGCCGGGCCTTTCCCACCCGAGCGTTCGCCTCCGAAGTGCGCGCCGTGCTGGCCAAGGCCCGTCAGCTGGGGATGGATCCAGACGACGTGATCGTGGCCGGAGAAGCGGCCGGCCGGCCCGAATGGGTCAGCATCGGGGAGTTCTTCGACGAGTACCTCGACGTGATGGACGCCGAACAGGTCCTCGACTATGCCGAGCTGGTGCACCGGTGCCGGATCCTGCTCACCGCTCCCGACATCCGGGCCACCCTCCGCCGCGAGCTGAGCGCCGTCTTCGTCGACGAGTACCAAGACACCGACCCTTCGCAGGTACGGCTGCTGCAGGCCATCGCCGGAGACGGTCGCGACGTGGTGGTGATGGGTGACCCCGATCAGTCGATCTACGGGTTTCGCGGGGCCGAGGCCCGCGGCATCCTGGACTTCCCCGACGTGTTCCCCACCCGGGACGGCGACCCGGCCCCCGTGCTTGCCCTCGGCCTGACGCGGCGCTTCGGTTCGAGTCTGCTGGTCGCCAGCCGCAGCGTGGCCGCCCGGCTGGGGATGCCCCGCTCGCTGCCACCCGAGGTGTTCGCCACCTTCCGGCATCCTTCGTCCGCGGCGGGCGTGCCCAAGGGACAGGTCCAGGTGTTCACCTGTACCAGCCAGGGCGCCGAGGCCGAGCACATCGCGGAGATCCTGCGCAGTGCGCGACTGCGGGACGGCGTGCCGTGGTCGGAGATGGCGGTGCTGGTCCGGTCGGGTCGGCAGACCATTCCCGGGCTCAGCCGTGCCCTGATCGCGGCGGGTGTCCCGGTCGAGGTGGCCGGCGACGAGATCCCGCTGTCGGTCGAGCCGGCCGTGCGGCCGCTGTTGTTGGCGCTGCAGGTCGCCGCTCGTGGTCGCAGCGTCCGGCCCGACGAGGCGCAGGCGCTGTTGACGTCGCCGCTGGTCGGGTTGGACAGCATGAGCCTGCGTCGGCTCGGTCGGAGCCTCCGGCGTGCGGAGCGTGACGAGCTGGCGGGCACCGCCCTGCCCCGGCTGTCCGCCGAGCTGATCGCCCAGGCGGTCAAGCATCCGGACCTGCTGGACGACTGCCCCCGCACCGATGACGTGGCGGGCGCCCGGGCGCTGGCCGCCCTGCTGGTCGGGTGCGAAAAGCTGATCCGTACCGGCGGTACGGCCGAGGAGGTGCTCTGGCTGTTGTGGTCGCAGACTGACTGGCCCCAGCGGCTGCGGACCGAGTCGGCCTTCGGCGGGGATATCGGACGTCGAGCCAACCGCGACCTCGACGCGGTGTGCGCCCTCTTCGACATCGCGGGTCGGTCCGAGGAGGTCTCCGGGCTGCGCGGAGTCACCGGCTTCCTGGCCGAGGTCGAGGGCCAGCAGATTCCGGCCGACCCGCTGCGCGAGTCCGAGCTGCGCGGCAATGCCGTCCGGGTGCTCACCGCTCACCGAGCCAAGGGGCTCGAGTGGGAGCTGGTGGTGGTGGCCGGTGTGCAGGAAGGCGCCTGGCCCGACGTTCGTCGTCGGGGATCCTTGCTGGAGCCCGACCGCCTCAGCCGACACGGCGTCTCCGAGGTGGTGCCCACTGCGGTGCGGATCGCGGAGGAGCGCCGGCTCTTCTACGTGGCCTGCACCCGGGCCCGGTCCCGTCTGGTCGTGACCGCGGTATCGGGCACCGAGGGTGAGGGCGACCAACCGTCACGCTTCCTGACCGAGCTGGGCGCTCCGGTCCGCCCGCTGCCCGGCCGACCCCGGCGACCCCTGTCGTTGCCGTCCCTGGTGGGCGAGCTGCGCAGCGCGAGCGTCGATCCCGAGACACCGCCCAGCCTGCGCGAGCAGGCGGCTATCCGGCTGGCGCGGTTGGCCGACGCCGCCGACGGCGAGGGACGTCCTCTGGTCCCGGCGGCCAACCCCGAACGCTGGTGGGGCCTCCGCGACGTCAGCCAGGCGCCGCAGCCGGTGGTGGCCCTCGACGACCCGGTGTACCTGTCCGGCAGCCAGCTGGCGTCAGTGCTTTCCTGTCCGCGGCAGTGGTTCCTGTCCCGCAAGGCCCAGGCCGAGTCGGCGCGGGGGACCGCGGCCAGCTTCGGCTCCGTGGTGCACGTGCTGGCTGAGCA
>JBBRYD010000225.1:0-3235 GCA_038238065.1 Propionibacteriales bacterium
ACCGCGGATCAGGTCCAGCAATCATGGTTCGCGATGACCGAGGAACTCTTCACGAAGGTGTTCGGTTCGGACTGGGACAACCCCGAGTCAGCCAAAGCGGGCTATGACCGATGGAACAGCACCGTGCGCGGGTACGCGCCGCCAGACCGACTCCTCGTATGGCGACCAGGTGACGGTTGGGCGCCGATCTGCGCAGCACTCGACCTGCCCATCCCCGACGAGCCGTTCCCCCACCTCAACACCACCGAGGAGTTCAGAGTTGACAAGGGGTTAGCGGTTGGCGCGCATCCCGGCATCAGGAGCGGAGGAACGCGAGGACAGCGAGCACCCGCCGATGATCCGCGGCATCCGGGACGAGGTCCAGCTTGGTGAAGATGCTGCGGACGTGGGCCTCGATCGTCTTGGTGCTGAGGCTCAGCTCCGTCGACAGGGCGCTGTGGGGGGCCCTTGGGCCATCAGGGCGAGCACTCCGCGCTCTCGCTCGATCCAAACCTGTTGTTCCTCCTTGATCCGGCCGGGCAGGCCCTATTGTCCCTCTCGCGACCCCGAGGGTTGCCTGATCCCGGCCGTTCTCCTACGGTGGAAGGGCCAGCACGGCCCATCGCCGGTCGTGAGACGAAAGATCGTGGGTTCCACCGATGTCGAAGATGCGCGCGGCCCTTGTCGGGTTGACCGCAACCGCCCTGCTCGGTCTCCCGGTAGCGGCACTGGCTACCACGGCCGGCAGCGGCTTCCAGCAGTCGGTGTCGCGGCACGCGACGCACATCCGCTGGCTTCCGTTCAGGCACATCCACGCCGCCGGGGACCCGCTGACTCTTGTCGGCCAGGTGGTGAGCCAGGCCCATGGCCAGCACGGCGCGCTCGCCGGGGTCGAGGTCAAGGTCTACCGCAAGCTCGCCGGCTCGACGACCTGGGTCTACCTCGGCGTCAGCACAACCGATGCCGGCGGGTTGCCCCGGTTCCGCTTCGTCACGCCGAGCCGGCGCAACGCGCACTACCGGGTCACCTTCGCCGGCAACTCGTCGTTCGGTCCCACCAGCCAAGAGACCTGGCTCACCGTCTATCGGCTGTTCAACGGCCAGATCATCGACGGGACACGCGCGGCCACGTATAAGGGCAACGTCACGCCCTTCTACACCCACAGGCTGATCACTCTGCAGCGCCGCACCTGCCCCACCTGCTCGTACGTGAACTACCGCAAGCAGACGACCGGCACCAACGGGCTGTTCGGCTTCTCGCTGCCGGCGCCCGCGAGCGGTCGCTGGTGGTGGCGGGTGACCGTCGCGGGCACGGTGGCGTTCATGCCGTCGTACGGCGGGACGATCAGCACCCAGGTCCGCTGACCCGGGCGGACGTCAGGTCCGTACCCAGATCTGCCTCGCTGCGTCGTACCTCGCCAGTCCGGCCGCCTGGAAGGCCTCGAACCAGCCCTCCATGGGCCACCAGCCCCACCGTGCGCGAAAGGTCCGGGCGTTGTCCATGATCTCGCTAAGATGCTCGACGGGCGGGTCGGAGACCGGATGGTACTGATGGAAGGCCTGCGCGCCGCCCACCCAGAACATGTCGATCGCGGCGGCCTGGGCACACTGCCCGAGGTCGGTGTCCTCCGCCCCGTATCCCCGGTAGAGCTCACAGAAGCCGCCCAGCCGGTGCCAGGTCCCGGCCGTGACGGCGAAGGACAATGACCAGAAGGACGTGTATTCGGTCGTGGCCAGCACCGATGTGCTGGGCACCAGCGGCCTTCCTGGATGCGGTTCTACGCCGAGCACGAGGCGGTCGTCGTCCCATCTGAACGGCACCTGGGCCGGCAGATAGCTCACCTCGCCGCACAGCAGCCCGTTCTGGTACGGCGGTTGCTTGGCCACTGACGCGTATCGGTCGACCAGGCCACCCGAGGGGATGCAGTCGACGTCGAGGAACACCAGCACCTCGGCCCCGTCGTCCAGGGCCACCTGCGCGCCCAGGTTCCGGGCACGGGACAGAGGCCAAGGTGGTGCCACGTCCAGCTCGACGACCGCGCAGTCCGGCTCGGACCCCACCAACCGTTCGATGTCGGGATCCCCCATGGATACGACGACGTGCTGGTCCGGCTTCCGGCTGCCTCCGAGGAGCGCCGTCCGCTGGTTGAGGAGGTGGGCGTGGCGACCGAAGACCGGTGTCACGATCGCGACCTCACTCATCGAGGCACCCATCGGCAGCGACCTGCCCTATGACGGCGGCGGCGGCGCCAGCGGCGCCGACCACGGACCAGCGCGACCATCCGGCGGGGTCCAGGACCGGCTTCCGCAGCTCTGCCGAGACGGCCGACCAGCCGGCGGCGCACCGCGCGATTCCCGCGGCGCTCAGCGCAGCGCACGTCTGCTCCTGCTCGCCGTAGGGCCGCGGCTCCGGGATCAGGACGGCGGGCCGGCGGGCGGCAGCGATCTCGGCGACCGCATTCTGGCCGCCGTGGCTCACGACGACGTCGGAGTTGGCCAGGATCGACCAAACGTCGTCGCGCCATGTTCCAGGACCGCCGACCAGACGCCACTCGACCTCCGGATGGTCCACGGCCAGCGTCGCCAGGCAATCGGAGGTCAGGCTGCTACCACCGGATCCGCAGAGCACCGCGCCGGTGCGGAACGGCGCCCGGGCGGGCGGCGCGTCGAGGTCGTCGAAGCGGGAGAACGCGCCGACGTAGTGCGTGCGGTTGGCCAGTTCGTGCAACCAGGGCGGGTCGTACACCTCGCGGGGCCACGGGGCGATGATGCGCTCCGCGAGCCCGTAGCCCCACCTGTGTGCGGCGTCGACCCGATGTCCGGGCATGGCGATGACGATCACCGGCACGCCGAGCAGCCGGACCAGGATGGCGACCTCAACCGAGACGTCCACGACCATGGCAGCCGGCCGACAGTCGCGGATCCAGCCGGCAATCCGCGCCATCCGGTTCTGCAGCCCCTCGTCGTACATCGGCACCCAATGCAGCTGCCCGGCCGCGGTCGGATCGCGTGCGTCCCTGGTGTTCGCGGCGTCGGAGGCGAGTGGCACATACCCGGCGAAGGCCCCGGCATCGGCGGGTGCAGCCGTGGACAGGAGCGTCACCGGTGTGCTCAGGCGCCGGGCGATGATCTCGGCGCGAGTGAGATGACCGCTGCCGTGGTGGTGCGCGTAGTAGCCGATCATGCAGCGGACACGAGGGTCTGCTCGTAGAGCCAGACGTACTCGTCGACCATCCGGTCGAGGTCGCAGGAGGTCC
>JBBRYD010000226.1:0-3113 GCA_038238065.1 Propionibacteriales bacterium
CGCCAGATCGTCGCGCTGGCCGGCATCTCCCTGCTCGGCATCGCCGGCCTGATCGCCGCCGTCTACCGCGGGAACGCCGTCGACGGTGTGCCGTCGCTGGTCGCCGGCCTGGTGGGTATCTTGATCCTCCGCCAGCTGTCCACCATTCGGGCGGTCCGTGACCACGGTACGGCTCGAACGCAGACATCGACCGCGAGCTCCGCGAACGGGTCCACCGCAGCCGCCGGCCACGCCGGCCACAGCCGTCGCCGCTTCTTCATCGGGATGGGGGCCGCCGCCGCGGTCGCCGCCATCGGCGGTGGCGGTGGCATCGTCGCCGGCCACGCGCGCCAGGCCGCCGCCGTCGCTCGTCGCGCTCTCGGCCTGCCCGCTCCGGCCTCGGCGGCCAACGCCATCCCGGCGGGCGCCCAGCTCAGCGGCATGACCCCGTTCACCACCCCGATCGACAAGTTCTACCGGGTGGACATCGCCCTGGTCACTCCCTCGATCGACGCCGACAGCTGGAGCCTGACCATCGACGGAATGGTCGACCACCCGGTCACGCTGACCTACGACGACCTGGTCAGAATGCCGATGATCGAGCGCAACATCACCCTGACCTGCGTGTCCAACGAGGTCGGCGGCCCGTACGTGGGCAACGCGACGTGGCTCGGCGTGCCGTTCAGCGAGATCATCAAGCTGGTCGGCGTCAAGGAAGGCGTGGAGCAGGTCTACTCCTATTCCGAGGACAGCGGTTACACCTGCTCGACGCCCTACCAGGCGGTCAGCGACGGTCGCGACGCGATGATCGTGGTCGGCATGAACGGTGAGGTGCTGCCCGACAAGAACGGTTTCCCGGCCCGGATGCTGGTGCCCGGACTCTTCGGCTTCGTCTCGGCGACCAAGTGGCTGAAGCGGATCGAGTTCACCACCTACGCTCAGGGCTCGGCCTACTGGACCGACCGCAAGTGGGCCACCGACGCCCCGATTCTGACCCAGAGCCGGATCGACGTACCGCAGTCGCTCGGCAGTCTGCCCAAGAACAAGCCGGTCCTGGCCGGCGTGGCCTGGGCGCAGCACCGCGGGATCCAGAAGGTCGAGATCCGTATCGACGGCGGCGACTGGCAGACCGCGAAGCTCGCCGACAACGCCGGCATCGACATGTGGCGCCAGTGGTCCTTCGTCTACGAGGGTTCAGCCGGTCGCCACTCGGCGCAGGTGCGGGCCACCGACGAGACCGGGGAGACCCAACCCGAGACGCGGACCAAGGTGTTCCCGTCAGGAGCCCGGGGCTGGCACGAGATCCAGTTCACCTCCGAGTGAGCGTCGCCCTCGCGGGCTTGGTCACCAGCGGCCTCCAGATGCTCCGAACCCATCCCGGGCTATAGGCTGCCATCACCATCCGGGGCGCCGACGCTCCTGCTCGAGGGCGCCCGCCCGCCCCGGCGTGTCCCAGGTCCCACGGATGAAGGAAGTCATGACCCCGCTGCACATGAACGGGCCCGGAAACCCCAGCGACCCGACCACACGGCCCACGGTGGAGCGCGTTGTCAGTTTTCGCCCGCGATCGGTGCTGACCGTGATCGGCGTCCTGATGGTCGTGGCCGCCGCCGTCGGTTTCGTCTTCCGGACCTCGTCCGGTCTGACCCTGATCGCCATCGCCGTCTTCTTGTCACTGGCTCTCAACCCGGCCGTCGAGTTCTTCCAGCGTCGCCGGTTCCGCCGACCGTTGGCGGTGCTGTCGGTGTTCACCGCCGCGCTGGCCGTGCTGGCGTTGCTGGTCCTGGTGTTCATCCCGCCGATGGTCGTCCAGGCCTCCAACCTGGTCCAGGCCATCCCCGGGTTCCTGACCACGCTGAGCGAGGGCAACGGCCCCGCCGGGGTGCTGGAACGCAGGTACCAGGTGGTCGAACGGGTGCAGGCAGCCACCACCGGCAAGGACTTCACCACCTGGACCACGGCCGCGCTCTCCGGCCTGGACGTGATCCGACGGGTGGCGACGAGCTTCGTCGGCGCCGTGCTGATCGCGTTCCTCACGTTGTTCATGCTGCTGGAGGGCCCGGCCTGGCGCCAGCGGCTGAGTGCGTTGCTGCCCGAGCAGAACCGGGCCACCGTGGAGCGCATCGGCGCCGGCGTCTACCGCGCCGTCGGCGGCTTCGTAGCCGGGAACCTCCTGGCCAGCCTGGCCTCCGGCGTCGTCTGCACGGTCCTCCTGCTCGCCACCGGCGTGCCGTACGCGCTGCCGCTCGGGCTGGTGGTGGTGCTGCTGGACCTGATCCCGTACATCGGTCCTGCGGTGGTCACCGTCCTGCTGACCGCGATCGCCCTGACCCAGGGACCGGTCCCGGGACTGGTGGTCTTCTGCGTGCTGCTCGCCTTCCACCTGATCGAGGGCCACACGCTGCGCCCGCTGATCTACGGCCGAGCGCTCAAGCTCTCCCCGCTGGCCGTGCTGATCTCCATCGTGCTCGGCACCGAGCTGGCCGGCATCCTCGGTGCGCTGGCGGCGATCCCGCTGGCCGGCGCCATCCAGGTGATCGTGCTCGAGCTGCTCCAGCTGCGGACCGACCGCGCCGCACGGTCGGCCACGCCGGCCTGACGGGCTTCAGCGCTTGCGCTGCTTGGCCGACAGGGCGTCAGCCTCGCGCTGCTTCTTCTGCTGCTCCAGCTGCTTCTGCTGCTCGGCCTGCTTGGCCCTCAGCGACTCCGCGTCCATCGAGCTGAGCAGGATGGCGGCAGCGATCCCGGCGATGATCAGCGACCAGAAGGGCGACAGCCCGAGCAGCATCGGTGCCGTGATCAGCAGGCAGACGTCGAAACCGCGGAACAGATTGGTCATCAGCCCGGGTGGGAAGGCGCCGGCCTGGGTGGAGATCATCGGCGCGCCGAAGTCCACGCCCTTGGCCTGGGTCCAGCGGATCGCGCCCAGCCAGCCGGCCGCCGCCGTGGCCACCGCCATCAGGAACGCCTCCGGCACCGTCCGGCTTTCGGCGCCGTCGCCGAAACCGAGGTAGGCCGCCGTCGTCGCGATCGCCCAGATGACCGCCACGATGGCGGGCACCGTGACCGAGGCCAGCTTGATGGAGGCGACCGAGAAGGGCAGACACCGAGCCAGCCCACCGGTCCGGGTGAGC
>JBBRYD010000227.1:0-3055 GCA_038238065.1 Propionibacteriales bacterium
ATCACCATGTCGGTGATCCTGCAGGTGGGCTACTTCAAGCTCACCAAGGGCAAGCGCATCTTCCGGATGGCACCGCTTCAGCACCACTTCGAGCTGCTGGGTTGGGCCGAGGTGACGATCGTGATCCGCTTCTGGATCATCGCCGGCATCTGTGTCGCCACCGGGCTCGGCATCTTCTACGCCGAGTGGGTGTCGGGGGCATGACCCCTGCCGGTGCTGCGTCGGCCGGCATACCGGACTGGCTGGCCGACGCTGACAGGACCGCTCCGTGGGACGCCCTCGACGTGGTCGTCGCCGGTCTCGGCGTCTCCGGCTTCGCCGCTGCCGACGCGCTGCAGCACCTCGGTGCGCGAGTCACCGTGCTCGCCGATCGCGCCGACGCCGACAGCGAGGAGAAGGCCACCCTGCTGGAGATCCTGGGTGTGACCGTGCGGGTGGGAGAGGGGTCCACCGGCGAGCTGCCCTCCGCCACCCGGCTGATCGTCACGTCACCCGGGCTGCCGCCGTACGCGCCGATCTTCGCCCGGGCCGCCGGGGTTGGGATCCCGGTCTGGGG
Organism: Propionibacteriales bacterium; assembly: GCA_038238065.1. Classification (GTDB taxonomy): domain Bacteria; phylum Actinomycetota; class Actinomycetes; order Propionibacteriales; family Propionibacteriaceae; genus Microlunatus. Next base: position 557 of record JBBRYD010000227.1, read on the forward strand.
GGAGCCCGAGCTGGCCTGGCGGTTGCGTGACCCCGAGCACCCGACGCCCTGGCTGTGCCTGACCGGCACGAACGGCAAAACCACCACAGTTCAGATGCTCGACGGCATGCTGCGCGCCGACGGACTCAGCAGCGTCGCCGCCGGGAACGTCGGCCTTGCACTGTGCGAGGTCGTGATGAACCCCGTGCCGTACGACGTCGTGGCGGTCGAGCTGTCGTCGCACCAGCTCTACTGGTCGGACTCGTTGTCACCGCACTCGGCCGCGGTGCTGAACGTCGCACCCGACCACCTGTCCTGGCACGGCGACCTCGAGGCCTACGCCGCCGCCAAGGCCAAGGTCTACCACCGCACCCAGCGTTCGGCCGTCTACAACGCCGAGGACGAGACCACCCGGGTGATGGTCGAGGAGGCCCACGTCGTCGAGGGGTGCCGCGCCATCGGCTTCACCCTCGGCATCCCGGCGATGGGCATGCTCGGGGTGGTCGACGACGTGATCGCCGACCGGGCCTTCATCGAGGGCCGCGAGCGCAACGCCGCCGAGCTGGCGAAGGTCTCCGACGTTCCGACCGGCGCTCCGCACAACGTTGCCAACGCACTAGCCGCAACCACGCTCGCCCGGTCCTTCGGGGTCACCGGTGCAGCCGTGCGCGACGGGCTCCGGGCGTTCGCCCTTGACCGGCATCGGATCGAGGAGGTCGCCGTGGTCGCAGGAGTGACATACGTCGACGACTCCAAGGCCACCAACCCACACGCCGCGCTCGCCTCGCTGCGCGCCTTCGGCTCGGTGGTCTGGATCGCCGGCGGTCTGGCCAAAGGGGCCACCTTTGACGAGCTCGCGTCGGCAGCCGCCGGGCAGCTGCGCGGTGCGGTTCTGCTGGGAGCCGACCGGGCCCTGATCGCCGAGGCGCTCACGCGACACGCGCCGGATGTCCCCGTGATCGAGGTCGCCGGCACGGACACTGGGGTGATGGAGCGCGTCGTCGACGCTGCGACCACGTTGGCCCGCGAGGGCGACACGGTCTTGCTGGCACCGGCGTGCGCGTCCCAGGACTTGTTCGTGGACTACGCGCAGCGAGGTGACGCCTTTGCTGCAGCCGTGCACCGGCTGCGCGACGGCTGACCTGGCTGGACAGAGCGGCGGGTCTGGCAGGTCTGGTAGGCGTGGCACGGTGCGGCACAGGCAGCTGACGGTCAGGGAGTCGACGAGAGGGCGGACGTGGCGACCACCAGCGAGGGGGCTCGGAGTCGGTGGCGCGATTCCGGTGGAGAAGGCCTCTCCGCTTCGCTGAAACGCACGCTCGACAAGCCCCTCACGTCCTACCAACTGGTGCTGGGGGTATCGGGTCTGTTGCTGACGCTCGGGCTTCTCATGGTACTCAGCGCGTCGAGCGTCTCGTCGTTGCGCGAGTACGACAGCTCCTACGCGATCTTCATCCGGCAGGCGATGTGGGTGATGCTGGGAGTGCCCTTGGCCTGGCTGACGTCGAGGTTCCCACGTGGCCTGATCCGCGGCCTGTCGTGGCCAGCGTTGCTGGTCTCGATCGTGCTCATCGCCGCGACCTACATCCCCGGTGTCGGCGTCACAATCCATGGCAACCGCAACTGGATCTCCCTGGGCGGTCCGTTCCAGCTGCAGCCGTCCGAGCTCGCCAAGCTGGCGCTCGTGCTGTGGCTGGCCGACGTCTACGCCCGCAAGGGCCGTCTGCTCAGGCAGTGGCGGCACCTCTTGGTCCCGATGGTCCCGGCCTGCCTGGTGGTGGTCGGGTTGGTTATCGGGCAGGGCGACCTGGGCACCGCGCTGGTGCTGTTCGCGATCGTGCTGGGCATGCTGTGGGTTGTCGGCGCGCCGACCCGGCTGTTCATGGGGACGTTCCTCGTCGTCGCCGTCACCGCGTTCGCGCTGGTGAGCACCCAGCGCGAGCGGGTCGACCGGCTCACCGGGTTCCTCGACCCGATGGCCGACTACGGCGGGAGCGGGTGGCAGGCCAGCCATGGCTTCTTCGCGCTGGCGACCGGCGGGCTGTGGGGCCGCGGCATCGGCGCCAGCAACCAGAAGTGGGGCGGTCTCCCGGAGGCGCACACCGACTACATCTTCGCGATCATCGGCGAGGAGTTCGGGCTGTTCGGCACGATCGTGGTGCTCGGCCTGTTCGCAACGCTGGCGTATGCCGGCGTCCGGATCGCGGCCCGCACGAAGGACCCGTTCGTCCGCTACGCGTCGGCCGGGATCGTCGTCTGGCTGCTGTCCCAGGCGCTCATCAACATCGGTATGGTGCTCGGGCTGCTGCCGGTCATCGGCATCCCACTCCCGCTGATCTCGTACGGCGGGTCGGCGCTGCTGCCGACGCTGGTCGCCCTCGGCCTGCTGATGTCGTTCGCCCGGACCGAGCCCGGGGCGAAGGCTGCGCTGCGGGCCCGCAAGCGGCGCCCGCGTCCTGCGCCGCCCGGGGCACCCGCCCGGCAGAGCGCCTCGACGCGGACCTGACCGACCAGCCCCGA
>JBBRYD010000228.1:0-2906 GCA_038238065.1 Propionibacteriales bacterium
CACGCACCTCGCTGCGTTCTCCTCGGTCGTGTTACAACCCGGTAGCCCTACACTGCTCGCCGCAGGGGCCGGAGGTCGCTTCGCTCCCGCCCAAGTCCCTTCCTCGTCGGCCTTGCGATGCACGCACCTGGACGCCGCCAAACCTCAAGGAACAGGGGCGACAGGCTACTAGTGCTCGCTGAGCACTTCACGGATCTGCTCGACGTCTCGGTGCATCTGCTTGATCAGGGACTCCATGCCTTCGTACTTCACCTGGCCTCGCATTCGAGCGTAGAAGTCGATGGCGATCTCGACGCCGTACAGCTCGAGGTCTGTCCGGTCGAGCACGTAGGCTTCGACCCGGCGTTCGACTCCGTCGAAAGTGGGGTTCGTGCCCACTGAAATAGCGGCCGGCCAGCGCGGTGAACCGACATCCAGACGGGTCACCCAGCCCGCGTAGACGCCGTCGGCGGGCAGCGCCATTATCGGAGCCACCGCGATGTTTGCCGTCGGATACCCCATTTGCCGGCCCCGTTGGTCACCGCGGACAACGATGCCCTGCAGGCGGAACACCTGGTCACTCAGCTCCCGAACCCGACCGAAGTCACCCTCAGCGACCGCGTGCCGGATGAGCGTGGACGAGCTTGGGTGGCTGCCATCGGTCACCAAGGGGACCGCCTGCACCTTGAAGTTGCCCTCTCCCAGATCGGCAAGGGTGTGCACATCGCCGGAGGCACGGAAGCCGAAGCGGAAGTTCTCCCCTACCACGAGGCGAGCCGGGTTCAGTGGCCGGATCACCGAGTCGACGAACTGTGCGGGACTCCAGCTGGCCACCTCGGAGGTGAACTCGACAACCACCACCTCGTCCACACCGGCGGCTCGGAGCAGCTGCTTGCGGCGATCCAGGCTGGTCAACAACGGCGGTGCCTGGTCCGGCCTGATCACCGACATGGGGTGCGGCCAAAAAGTCACCGCCACCAGCCGAGCACCCGGCTCCGCTGCTCGGGCGAGGCGAATCAGTTCGACGTGCCCGCGGTGCACACCATCAAAGTTTCCGATGATGACCACCGACCCGCGGCTCGGCTCGTCTGCGACATTCTCGCTCATACCCACCCTTGGTGATTTCTGCTTTCGTCGTGGCCCACCCGGTGCCCGGAGTGACCGGGCGGTCGGGTCCACCACGTTAGTGCCTGCGCCAACCGGTGGTAGACCGGCGGGTCAGGCGGTGAAGACGCTGATGGGCACGGCGTCCGGGCCGGAGGGTCGGTAGAGCGCGAGGAACTCGTTCTCGCCGCTCAGCAATGCCGTAGTGGGAGCGGGAAGACTCACCCCGGACAGCTTGCGGCCGTTCCTCACCCACTCTGCTTGTTGGGCGTCCAGCGTGAACACCGCGAAGCAGCGCCGAGCGACGTCGGAGATGTCGATGATCGTCAGGTTATCGCTGGCCGCGTCAAGGGTGTGGGCCTGAGCGAGGTCGAAGGGCCCGACGCGTGTCCTGCGCAGTGCGCTCAGGTGCCCGCCGACATCCAGCACCGCGCCGAGGTCGCGTGCCAGGGCGCGGATGTAGGTACCCGTAGAACACTCCACCTGCACATCGAGGTCGAGGACCGGCGTACCTTCGGCTGCTGCTCGACGAACCCTCAGTAGGTCAAGCCGGTTGATGCTCACCTGCCGCGGGGCAAGCGCCACGTCCTCCCCGGCGCGCACCCGGGCGTAGGAACGGACGCCGTCGATCTTGATCGCTGACACTGCTGATGGGACCTGCCAGATCTCGCCACGAAACGCGCCCAACTCGGCCTGGATCTGCTCACCGGTAACCGATCCCGCGCCGGCTCGTTGGACGGCGGCCCCCTCGGCGTCGTCGGTCACCGTCGTCACCCCGAGCCGGATGGTGGCGAGGTACTCCTTGTCGGTGAGCGCGAGGTGACCCAGCAAACGGGTGGCGCGCTCAACCCCAACGACGAGCACACCGGTGGCCATCGGATCAAGCGTGCCGGCATGCCCGACCTTGCGGGTGCCGGCCAACCGTCGTACTCTCGCGACCACCTGGTGCGACGTCCAGCCGGCTGGCTTGTCGATCACGACGATGCCGGAGCGAGCTCCTGTCTGATCAGTCTTCGCTGGTGTCGTCATTCGGTCGCTTGTAGGGATCAGCCTCGCCGGCATACGCCGCGCCGGCAGCCTTCTCTGCCACCTCGGCGTCCCCGGACCGGGCCTGGGCCAGCAGCTCCTCGATCTGGCGCGCCGACTCCGGTATCGAGTCGGGGATGAAAGCCAACGTCGGCGTGAACTTGAGGCCGAGCTGTTTACCCACCTCAGATCGGATCAGCCCGGTCGCCGACTTCAGCGCCGCCGCCGTTCCCGGCTCGCGGCCCTGCACCTCACCACCGCATCGCCCCCGAACAGTTAGGCCTGAACCATGACCAACCCCCGCGTCCGGAAGATCGCAGATCGCATCAAGGTGATCGTGGCGGAGATGCTGGAGCGACGGGTGAAGGATCCCCGGTTGGGGTTCGTGACCGTCACCGACGTCCGGGTCTCGGGGGACACGCTGCAGGCGACCGTGTTCTACACCGTGCTCGGGGCCGAAGGTGATCTCGACGGGACCGCGGCCGCGCTGGCCTCGGCCAAGGGGCTGATCCGCTCCGAGGTCGGCAAGCAGCTGGGGATGCGGCACACGCCGACCCTGGAGTTCGTGCACGACGCCCTGCCGGAGACGGCGCGCCAGATCGACGACCTGCTCCAGCGGGTCCGCGAGTCCGACGCGGCGCTGGGCCAGAACGCCACCGGGGCGACGTACGCCGGTGAGGCCGACCCCTACAATAAGCCTCGCGAGGAAGTGTCGGACGGCGACGGGACCGCCGCCGACCACGCTGACGACGAGTGAGCTCCCAGGAGCCGGTGGCCAGCGGCCTGGTCGTGGTCGA
>JBBRYD010000229.1:0-2769 GCA_038238065.1 Propionibacteriales bacterium
GAACGCTGCTTGCGGATCTTGATGAAGTCGTCCAGGAACCCGACGAAACCCAGGGCGGTGAACAGGAACAGCACCAGCAGGGCCGAGGCTGACGGCGAGGTCCAGGTCAGCAGGTGGCTCAGGGTGTACGCGAACAGCACGGCCGCGATGATCACCAGGCCGCCCATCGTCGGGGTGCCGCGCTTGGTGTGGTGGGACGTCGGACCGTCGTCGCGGATCAGCTGGCCGTAGCCCTTCCGGACCAGGTAGGTGATGGCGATCCGGGTGCCGAGCAGGGTCCCGAGCAGCGCAAAACATCCCGCGAAAACAATCGTCTTCACGCGGGATCCTCACTCTCGGGAACGGGCCCTGACGGATGGTCGTGGCCCCGACGGGTCTGGTGATCGTGGGCGGAAACCGTCCAGATCTCCTCCGCCACAGTTTCCAAGGCTAAGCCACGCGAGGCCTTCACCAAGACAGTGTCGCCGGGCTGCAGGTAGGGCACCACGTTCCCGGCCGCTGTGGTCTTGTCGGTCAGGACCACTACGTGGTCGTCAGCCACGCCCCCCGTGACGGCTCCCCGAGCCAGCTCCGGGGCGAATTCCCCGACGGCGACCAGCCTGTCGATCGCCACCGTGGCGAGGTGACGACCCAGCCGTACGTGTTCGTCGGCCGCGGTCCCACCCAGCTCGAGCATGTCGCCGAGGACGGCCCAGGTGGTTGCCCCGGCGTTTTCGCGGCGCCGGGCGCGGCCGAGCTGGGACAGGGTGTCCAGGGCCGCGCGGGCGGAGTCGGGATTGGCGTTGTAGGCGTCGTTGATGACGATCACGTCGTCGGCGCGACGGTGGATCTCCATCCTCGACCTCGACCTGAGGGTGGCGTTGCTGAGTCCGACGGCGATCGACGTCAGGTCGACTCCGACCGCGACCGCTGCTGCTGCGGCGGCGATCGCGTTGACCACGTGGTGTCGCCCGGAGAGCCCGAGCTCGACCTCTGCTCGAGAGTGCGCCTCCTCGACGTCGGTGACTTCGACGGTGAACCGGTGCCGGCCCAGGGCGTCGCTGGTCACCCCGGAGGCCCAGACCGCGCTCGGCCATGCCGGCCGGCCGAGCCCCGAGAAGGCGATCACCGGCGCGCGGGTGCGGTCCCGCATGGCCCAGACCAGAGGGTCGTCGACGTTGAGCACCGCGACCCCGTCCGCGGGGACGGCCTCGATCAGCTCGCCCTTGGCCCGGGCGATGGCCTGCTGACTGCCGAACTCGCCGACGTGGGCGTGACCCACGTTGAGCACCACGCCGACGCGGGGTGGGGTCAGCCGACACAGGTAGGCGATGTGGCCGACGCCACGGGCGCCCATCTCGCTGACCAGGAACCGGGTGCCGGCGTCGATGCGGCAGGCCGTCAGGGGCACGCCGAGCTCGTTGTTGAGATTCCCGGCCGGGGCCACCGTCGGCCCCGCCTGCTCGAGGATCTGAGCGAGCAGGTCCTTGGTGGAGGTCTTGCCCTGCGACCCGGTGATGGCCAACACGCTCAGCCCGCCCACGGCGGCGCGATCGACCACCGCCCGGGCCAGTCGGCCCAGCGCGAGCACCGGGTCGTCGACCACCAGGCACGGCCCGGTGTGCGTCGACACCGGCCGCTGGGTGATGGCCGCGACCGCACCACCGCCGAAGGCACCCTCGACGAAGTCGTGTCCGTCCACCCGCTCACCGCCCAGAGCCACGAAGAGCGACCCAGCCTGCACCGCCCGGGAGTCGATCACCACGCCCAGCACGTCCGCCGTCAGGTCGCCCGAGCCGACCACCCGCGCGCCGAGGAGCTGAGCCACCTCAGCCACCGACACGGCGATCATCGAGGGTCCGCCCCGGCGCTCACAGCAACCCACTCGGCGTGCAGCACGTCGACGTCGCTGAACGGGAGCACCGTGCCCGCGATCTCCTGGCCGGTCTCGTGGCCCTTGCCGAGGACGAGCAGCACATCATCGGCCCCGGCCAGCTGGAGACCGTGACGAATGGCTGACCGCCGGTCACCGCCGTCGAGCACCAGGCAGTCCGAGTGGGTTTCCACGGTGGCCGCCTCGGCGCCGGCCAGCACCTGACGTCGGATACTCAGCGGATCCTCCGAGCGCGGGTTGTCGTCGGTGACCAGCACGACGTCGGACCCCAGGGCGGCGGCGGCCCCCATCGGCCCGCGCTTGTCGGGGTCACGATCGCCGCCGCAGCCCAGCACCACGATCCGGCGCCGCCCCCGGACCGCAGCCAGCGCCGCGGCCACGGCCTGGGGCGTGTGCGCGAAGTCGACGAAGGCCGCCGGCGCGCCGACGCCCAGGTCCACGCGCTGCATCCGCCCCGGCACCTCGGCCGCAGCCAGACCAGCGGCTGCCAGGTCGAGGTCGACGCCGGACAGGTCCAGCATGGCCAGCGCGGTGATCGCGTTCCGGACGTTGAAGTCCCCGGGCAGCCTCAACTGAAAACCGACCTGACGATCGGGGCCTTGCAGGACCACGTCCGTCAGTCCGTCCGCACCGATCACCATGCTGCTGGCTCGGTAGTCGGCGGTGGGGTCGTGCAGGCTCACGGTGGCCACCGGCACCCCCGAGCGCTGGAGCCGTTCGATCAGCACGGCGCCGCGCTCGTCGTCGACGTTGACGACCGCACTCCGGGTCCGGCCCGGCGTGAACAGCTCAGCCTTGGCCTCGAAGTACGACTCCAGGTCACCGTGGAAGTCGAGATGGTCCCGGCCGAAGTTGGTGAAGGCCGCGACGTCGAAGGTGATGGCGTCGGCCCGGCC
>JBBRYD010000230.1:0-2656 GCA_038238065.1 Propionibacteriales bacterium
CCATGCGCCTGATGCTGACCGCGGTGACCTGCCCCAAGGGCGAGCTTGCGGTCAACCTGGGGCGGCATCGGGCTGTGCTTCGCGACGGAGGCCGGGCGGGATGCGATCTCGTGTTGCTGCCGGAGATGTCGCTGACCGGGTATCGGCCGAGTGCGGCGATCTCGCTCGAGCACCCCGCCGTCGCCGACCTGGTCGCCGCAACGTCGGGTGCCCCGGCGCTGTGCTTCGGCCTGGCGGAGGCGGCCCCACCCGGGCGGCCGTACATCACCCAGGTCGTGGCCGCCGCCGGCCAGCTGCTCGCAGTACACCGCAAGGCGCATCTCGGCCAGGGCGAGGAAGGCGATTTCGGGCCGGGGACTCCGGCAGGCGTGTTCGAGGTGGCCGGGGTGTCGTGCGCGCTGGCCATCTGCGCCGAGATCGGAACGGAGGCGCCGTACCGCCTCGGTGCTGAGCTGGTGCTCGGACCGGCCGCTCCGGGGCTGTACGGCGAACGGCGGGTCGCAGACGCCGACTGGCGACGCGGGTTCAACTGGTGGCGGGACGGCGTCGCCGACGATGCCCGGCGGCTGCTCGGGCCCGGTCAACGGCTTGCGGTGTCGACCCAGGCCGGAGCCACCGACGACGAGGACTTCCCGGGATGGGCCGGGCTGCTGAGCGAGGGTGGCGAGGTCGTCGCGGAGCTCCCCGACTGGCGGGAGGCCAGCGTCCTGGCAAGCGTGGCGTGCCGCCCCAGACGGGGCGGTCGCGGACCTCACTCCGACGGCGCGCTCTGCGTCCGTTACCCCTTGGGCGATCCAACCCCGGATTCGTCGCCGCTAGCTGAGGTTCAGGAGGGCGTTCTCGATGATCTCGGGCATGGCCGGGTGGATCCAGTACTGGCCACGCGCCATGTCGCGCGCCGGCAGCCCGAAATGCATGGCCTGGATCACCGGCTGGACCACGCTGGACGCCTGCGGCCCCATGATGTGGGCCCCGAGCAGCAGCCCGGAGTCCGGGTCCGCCAGCAGCTTGGCGAACCCGGTGGTGTCCTCCATCGCCCAGCCGTAGGCGATCCCTTCGTACCCCTCGATCGACGACAGGTACGGCTGCCCGCTCGCCACCAGCTCCGCCTCGGTCCGGCCGACCGCCGCGATCTGCGGGCTGGAGAAGATCGCGTGCGGCACGTACCGGTGGTCCGACGTCACCGGGTCGTCGGGGTGCAGCAGGTTGTGCTGGACCACGCGGGCCTCGTGGTTGGCCACGTGCTTGAGCTGGTGCTCGCTGCTCACGTCGCCGAGTGCCCAGATGCCGGGTACGGCGGTGCGCTGCTGCGCATCCACGACGACTCGGCCGTCCGGGTGCGTGGTGACCCCGGTCGCGGCTACCTCGAGCCGGTCCGCGTTGGGCACCCGGCCGGTGGCGACCAGCACGAGATCCGCCTCCACCGCACCGCGGTCCGTCAGCCCGTCGGAGGACGCGAGGTGAAGACGGGCCGGGCCGCCGTGGCTCTCGGCCCGCCGCACCACCGTCGACAACCGCAGGTCCCAGCGACCGTCGACCACCTTGGTGAACCGCTCGGAGACATCGCGGTCCTCGGCCATCAGCAGGCGGGGGCCGCGAGCGATGACGGTGACACTCGTGCCGAACGCCGAGAACGCGTGCGCCATCTCGGCGGCGATCACGCCTCCACCCAGGATCACCATCGACCCCGGCAGGTCGTCGATCCGCATCACCGTGTCACTCGTGTGCAGGTCCAGGTCAACCAACCCCGGGATGTCCGGGATCACGGCTCGGCCGCCCGCGGCGATGACGATCCGGTCGGCGGAGATCTCCGTGCCGCTGGCCAGCTCCAGCCGCTTCTCGCCGGTGAAGCGGGCATGCTCGCCGTACACCGTCACGTTCGGGCTCTCCCGACGGTAGGCTTCGCCACTCGCCGCGATCGGGTCGATCCGGGAGAAGATCCGGTCCCTTATGGCCGCCCAGCGAACCCTGTCGACGTGTGCGTCGACGCCGAAGCGCCCGCTGCCGCGGGCCGACGTGGCCAGGTCGGCTGGGTGCACAAACATCTTGGTGGGAATGCATCCGACGTTCAGGCAGGTGCCGCCAAACGTGCCCTCCTCGACGATTCCGACGTCCAGGTGGGCGAACCGCTCGTCGACGATGGAGTTGCCGGAGCCGGTTCCGATGACGATCAGGTCGTGGTGCCGCATAGCGCCATCGTGCCCGACTCGCCGAGCGCACGAGGTTTCCCGGTGCCTCGTGAGGGGTAAATTCCGTCACGGGAGCGTCCTCACCCAGGCTCCCCGCGACCGACAGAGGAGCAAGAGCCATGTCGTCAGACGTCGAGACTGGCACGATCACCACCAACATTCCCGGCCGCATGGACCGGCTCCCTTGGTCCCGATGGCATTGGATGATCGTCGTCGGGCTCGGAACCGTGTGGATCCTTGACGGTCTCGAGGTGACGATCGTCGGATCCATGTCCACAGCACTCCAGGACCCGACGGACGGCCTCGGCCTGAGCGGCTACGCGATCGGTGCGGCCGGGTCGACGTACGTCGCCGGCGCCTGCCTTGGTGCCTTGCTCTTCGGCCAGCTCACCGACCGGTTCGGGCGCAAGAAGCTGTTCATGATCACCCTGGGCGTCTACACCATCGCCACCGTGCTGACGGCCTTC
>JBBRYD010000231.1:0-2653 GCA_038238065.1 Propionibacteriales bacterium
AGGCCGCGCGGATCGACGGTGCCGGCCACTGGCAGATCTTCTCCCGGGTGATGATCCCGCTGATGGGTCCGGCGCTCGCGACCACGGCGATCTTCACGTTCATCTGGACCTGGAGCGACTTCTTCTCCTCCCTGATCTACCTCACCTCGCCGGACAAGTACACGGTGCCGGTGGCCCTCCGCTCGTTCCTGGACTCGACCAGCGGCAGCAACTGGGGCGCAATGTTTGCGATGTCGATCCTCTCCCTGGTCCCGATCTTCCTGGCCTTCCTGTTCGGCCAGCGGTTCCTGGTCAAGGGCATCGCCACCACCGGCGGCAAGTAACCGCGCACGTTGACCGGGTGCGACCCAGATCGGGCGTGCCCAGCTCCAGAAAGGCAACCCTTATGACCTCGAAGCGACGCTACGTCGTCGTCGGTACCGGACACCGCGTCCAGATGTACCTAGACGCGATCGCCGGCGACCATCGCGAGGACGCCGAGCTGGTCGCCCTCCTCGAGCCCAACCCCGGGCGGCTGTCGGTGCACGAGAGCCGACTCACCGACGCCGGCCTCGACCTCACCGATCTGGTCACCGGCCACCCCGACGACCTCGAGCAGGTGGTGGCGAAGACCCGAGCCGACCGGGTCATCATCACCACCCCGGACTTCGCCCACGCCGGACTGATCGTGCGGGCTCTGGACGCCGGCGTCGACGTGGTGGTCGAGAAGCCGCTCACCATCGACCCCCAGAGCACCCGACTGATCGCCGAGGCGGTCGAGCGCTCGGGCCGCCAGGTGGTGGTCACGCACAACTACCGGTACTCCCCCCGCAACTCGGGTCTGAAGGAGCTGATCAAGAACGGCTCGATCGGTACGCCGCTGTCCGTCACCTTCGAGTGGGTGCTCGACACCGCCCACGGTGCCGATTACTTCCGCCGTTGGCACCGGGACAAGGCCAACTCCGGCGGCCTGCTGATCCACAAGGCCTCACACCACTTCGACCTGATCAACTGGTTGCTCGCCGACGCCCCGACGAAGGTCTACGCTCGCGGCGGGGTGCGGTTCTACGGCGCCGAGAACGCCGACGCCCGCGGCCTGGCCGCACGGCCGGACCGCGGCACGCACGACGGTCCGCACACGCCGTGGGAGCTGGACCTCCGCACCGACGCGCGGCTCAAGGCGCTCTACCTCGACAACGAGTCCTACGACGGATACCACCGGGACCAGGACGTGTTCGGACCGGGCGTGACCACCGAGGACAACCTGGCCCTGATCGTGGACTACAGCCGGGGCGCCACCCTCAGCTACTCGCTCAACGCGCACTCGCCGTGGGAGGGCTACCGGATCTACGTCAACGGGACCGAAGGTCGCGCCGAGCTGGAGGTGATCGAGCGGTCCGCCGTGTTGACCGACGCCGACGGCAACCTGGTCCTCGACCCGAGTGCCCTGCCCGCGTCGTCGACCCGGCGCGACGGTGAACGGCTGACCCTGCAACGGCACTGGGAGGCGGCCCAGGACATCACGATCTCCGCAGCAGAGGGCGGGCACGGTGGCGGCGACGCGCTGCTGCTGGCCGACGTGTTCCGCGGACCGGGCGACGACTGGCTCGAGCGGCCGTCCAACTGGGTCGACGGGGTCCGCTCCATCTCGGTCGGGATGGCCGGCAACGAGTCCCTGCGGACCGGACTGCCGGTCACGATCGCCGACCTCGGCCTCGGGGTGGACATCTCCCGCTGACCTGAGTGTCGAACGACGAGCGACGTCGGCGCCGACGGAGCAGCCAGCCGACGCAGAGGGCGGCCAGCGACGCGGCCGCGGCGAGGACGACCGACCTGTCGGCCGGCCGGACGGCGTGGCCGGCGGGAGGCGCCACGGGACCCGCTGGGTCACCGCCCTCGCTGAGCAGAGTGACCGTGCCCGCGTCGCCGTCGATGGCGACGCGCCGGCCACTGCGGATCCGGTGGGTCGCAGAGCCGGTCCCGAGCACGGCGGGGATGCCGTACTCGCGGGCCACGATGGAACTGTGGCTGAGTGGTCCCCCGACGTCGGTGACCACGCCGGACGCCCGGGCGAAGAGCGAGGTCCAGGCCGGGGTGGTCATCCGGGCCACCAGGATGTCACCGGCCTGCAGCGTGGCGAAGTCGGCGGGCCCGGCGAGCACCCGGGCCGTGCCGGTGACGTGGCCGGCACTGGCCCCGATCCCGGTCAGCACGTCCCCGGTCTGGTTCCCCGACGCAGCCGGCATCAGGCTGTCCAGCCGATCCATCCAGGTGCCGGTGGGTAGCAGCTGCGGCGGGTTGGCCCGCCGTTGGCCGCGCCAGAGCTCCTGCCGCCCGGCCACCACGTCGGTCAACGAGCCGCGGGGGTTCGGACCTTCAGCCGCAGTCACGGCATCCATAAGCTCGACCCAGTGCAGCCAGAAGATCTGCTCCGGCGCGGCGACCACGCCCGCCTCCACGGCCCGGTCGCCGAGCTCGGCCAGCATGCGGCGCAGCTGCGGCCAGGCCAGGCCGACGTCGGCCAGGGCGTTCTCACGCTCGGGCGCAATCCGCTGGGCCCACCCGAGCAACCGACTGAACGCCCGGCCCCGGACCGGATCGAGCCGACGGAGGATGGTCATCGTCGCAGTCTCGCGGCGGGCCGCGCTGTCCCGCTGGCGAACGTAGGGGTCGG
>JBBRYD010000232.1:0-2584 GCA_038238065.1 Propionibacteriales bacterium
CATCAGGATGAGCCGGGCTCGGAGGGCGATGCTCTGGGGCGTGCTGGCCGCCCGAATCCAGCGCTCCAGGATCTGGCGTTGTTCTGGCGAAACAGGCAGGGCTTCCGCGCTGGTCCACATGCCGCCACGGTACGCCGATCACCCGGCTGTTGTCTACTCATTTGTGAGACGGTGCACTAGGTGTCGCGCGCACCATGTGGCCTTTTAGACTCCCCAAAGCCTGCCCTGACAGCCCAACTGCGTGCCACGGCGGGAGCACGCGGTGGGCGTGGTGTCGTGGGTGACAGAGCATGGATGGCTCAACTCCACGACCGCACGGCCTCCGAGGTCGCTGGGTCCTCGTCCCGACGATGGCTGACCGTCTACCCGGCGCTGGAGACGGTGCCGGCGCGACCCCGGCACGGCCGCCATGCTCATGCCCGGCGGCGGGCGCTACGAGCGCAGTTCGTGGTCGTGCGGACCGCCTTGGAGGATCACTCATCGGCTGACCGCCGAGTGGCCTTGGCCGAGGATGCCTCGGAGTCGGTGCCAGGTCGTGGACCGCCTGGGCCGCCCCCACCTGTCGCTCTGGTCGCTTGACGCCGGCATCTCGCTGGGCGTATATACCGATAAGTGGTATATCGATGTTCGGACTAGTGAGGCGGAGATGGCCACGAAAGTCGGCACGGAGCCCATCGACGGAGCGGAGCTGCTCATCCTGGAGAGCCTCGCGGATGGGCCCAAGCACGGCTACCTGCTGACCTCCGATATCCAGACCCGGAACGGACGCCGGCTGGCTCCCGGGACCCTGTACACCGCGATCGCACGGCTCGAGACCCGGGGCCTCATCCGTGCCCTCGATGCCGACGACCGGCGTCGACCCTACGAGCTCACCGACGATGGGAACCGGGCACTCGAGGCCCGCCTGCGGGAGCTTGCGCGCTTCAGCGCCGCGGGCCTGGACCGACTGGAGGCACGACCGTCATGAAGAGCCTGCTGCGACTCTATCCCGCTGCCTGGCGTGCCCGGTACGAGGCGGAGGTCGGCCAGCTGCTCGATGAGGCGGGGTCCCATCCGGGCGACATCCCCGCACTCTTCCGCGGCGCCCTCGAGGCGCGTCGGCATCCTGGCGCCATGGGCCTGCCGACCGGCGGTCTGCGTGGCTGGTTCACGCGCATCCCATCGCCGGTCTGCTGGCGGTCGCCGGCGGCCTCGCCTGGCTGGGCACCTACGTCGCCCTGTGGCTCGCCGCGATGCTCACGTCCCAGAACTACGACCTCCGGTCGGTGGCGCTCTTGGCAGGAGCTGGCCCGCTCATCCTGATAGCCATCGCGGGCCTCGCTCCGAGGGGCGAGACCCGAAGTCGTGACCGGCTGCTCGCGGTCGCGGCGCTGTCGTTCACCGCCGTCGGGGCCGTGCTCATGAGTGCGTTGCTCGTCCGGAACGGGCTGTCGGCGGAGGTGCGGCTGGTGCCCCCGGATGCGGAGCCGGTGCTGTTCGCCGGCACGGCGCTGGTCCTGCTCGGGACACTGGCCACCGCGATGATGCTCTGGGGCCGTGAGGTCGCCTCCCGCCGGACGCTCGTCCTGCTCGGTGGTGCGGCGATCCTCGACCTCGGCTACCTCGGCGTCTGGGTGAACGTCGGGTTCATGGACGAGGTCAGGTCGTTCGGCGGGGCCGCAGCCGGCCTGTTTGTGGCCGTCGGCTGGATCGCCGTCGGGTGGTCGGCGATGCGGCGGCCGGAGATCGTGGCCGAGGAGCCGGCCGCCGCCATGGCGGCGTAGTTGTCGGCCGGCGGTCATGTACACGGACCCACAGCACTGCATGCCGGGGGATCAGCCTTGGCAAGGCTCGATGCAGGTCCTGCGGGTTGAATGGTCGCCTGATCCTCGCGTTCAGGCATCCGGTCGATAGCGATACCTCCGCTCGGCAGCGGTCTCGGGGGCTCGATTGGGCACGCGTGCGACCTATGGTGCCAGCGGTCACTCCTTCGTCCGGACGGTCGAATGCCCCTAGACGATAGGCGTGTCCTTACAGCCGCGTTGACAGCCACGGCGGTGAACCTAGGTAGAACCAAGTGGAGCCCATGGATAGCGACCGCGCGGGGAAGGGACGCCAGGTGGCTCTAAGCGACGCCATGGACGGCGCCCAGTGAGACATTTAATCCTCGTGTCCTGGGTTCGAATCCCAGCGGACTCACCAGCTTCACGCTCGCGTCATAGGCTGGGTTAGCTTCTCCTGTCGAGCAGTGCATGACCCAGCCGTCGAGACGGTGACCGTCTCGGCCGGCGGTTCACCGACCGGGCCGATCACGACCACGACCGAAAAGAGCACGACCAAAGACGGCACGTGCACCACGAAGATCAAGTTCACTGACCGCTTTGTGGGCGTCGCCGGGAC
The DNA here is from genome assembly GCA_038238065.1 of Propionibacteriales bacterium. Taxonomy (GTDB): domain Bacteria; phylum Actinomycetota; class Actinomycetes; order Propionibacteriales; family Propionibacteriaceae; genus Microlunatus. The sequence continues at coordinate 2,380 of JBBRYD010000232.1, forward strand.
CTACACCATCGACGGGACGACGACTGCCGAGACGGGCTTCGTCTCGACGCATACGGAGAGGTCGAAGACGACCTGCCGGTTCTAGGGAGCGGGCACGTTCAGGGTCGTCAAGACCGGGGTAAGCCGCAGCTAATCCCCGACTGAGACGCTCACCACCAACCAGCCGCTGCGGGCGCCGCAGGTGCGTTTGCCACGGCTGTCACCG
>JBBRYD010000233.1:0-2548 GCA_038238065.1 Propionibacteriales bacterium
ATGTTGACCAGGAAGATCCACTGCCAGCCGGCGTAGGTGCTGAGCCAGCCGCCCAGGAACGGCGCGATCACCGGGGCGATCAGCGCCGGCCAGGTGAGGTAGGCGATGGCGTCCAGCAGGTCCTTCTTCTCGGTGGTCCGCAGCACCACCAGCCGACCGACCGGCACCATCATGGCGCCACCCAGGCCCTGGAGCACCCGGAAGACCGACAGCATGGTCAGGCTGGTGCTCATCGCGCAGAGGGCGGAGGCGACGGTGAAGATGGCGATGGCGATCATGAAGATGCGCTTGCCGCCGTACCGGTCGGCGAGCCAGCCACTGACCGGGATGCCGACAGCCACCGTGACCAGGTAGGCCGTCATGGCCAGGTTGATGTCGACCGGTTGGACGGCCAGATCCGAGGCGATCGCCGGCGCCGCCGTGGCGATGATGGTGCCGTCGAGGTTCTCCATGAAGAAGGTACCGGCCACGAGCAGCGCCAGCGCCCGGTTGAGCCGAGGAGGCGCCTGCTGCTCGACCGGACTCACGCGGTGGCCGGGGCGACGGTCAGCGGCGCGGTGACGAAGGGTTCACGATGGCACACGAACTCATTCTCGCTCGCCGCGCCCGTCTCGGATCTCACGGGTACGAGCCGGGCTCTACCCGAACTCCTGTCACCTGACCTAGGAAACTTCCTGGGTCAGGCGACAGATCCTCAGGTTTACCTGGGGAACTGGCACCGGAACGAGCACCAGGAACGGTCGGCGCGGCCGGGGGCGGGACGTGATCAGCCGGCGGGCAGGTGCCGGCCGGCGGCGGCGAGCGAGGCTCCGACCTGGTCCGCCAGGGCCACAGCGACTCGACGTTGCTCCAGGCTCGGGCGGCAGATCCTGGTCGAGGCCGTCAGGAGGTACCGCCCGTACACCACGCCGGCGTTCTGGACGGCCAGCTCGATCTCGGTATCGGTGGGCAGGCCGTGGCTGTCCACGTCCACCGGACGCGAGTCCCGGCTGAGCTCCCCGTCGCGTTCCAACCGCGCCGAGGTGACCAGTGCCGAGCTGGTCGTGAATCGCGCGTCGTCGATGGCCAGCACGTCACGGAGCTCGTCGGCCACGACGTCGGAGAGCGACGGCCCGTCGGCAACCACCGAACCTGCGCTGCCGACCGTCTGGAGCATCCCGTCGAGATAGCCCTGCGATCGGCTGGAACGTGCCTGCTGCCGGCGCCCCCACAGAGCGATCTCGGTCACCGCCACCCCGACGAGCACCAGGAGCACCGCCGTCTCGAGGTCGGCACGGTCGTCGATGGCCAGCCGATGGAACGGGGCGGTCAGGAAGTAGTCGAAGCAGAGCGCACTGGACACCGCGGCCAGCACCCCGGCGAAGCGGAGCCCGGTCGAAGCCGCGGCCACCACGATGAGCACCAGCAGCAGCGCGGCGTTCGTGTTCTCGATGCTGGAACGCACCGTGGCCAGCAGTGCACAGGCGAGCAACGGCAGCACCGCTGCCAGCACGAGGGCGACCGAACGGTGCCGGTCCACGAGAAGGCTCATGCTTGAAGAACACGCTCGTTCCCCGGCGTTGTCAACGATCTTGACGCGACCCTGACGCCATCGATACGCGGACCACCCGGACGCCATCTGGAGCCCATCCGGCCCCGATGTCAAGACGGCGTCAAGAACTCCTAGGACCGCGTCAAGAGCGCCGGTTCGAGACTCGACCCATCCCAGGCTGGACCCATGAGCTTCACCTCCATCGCCTTGCTGGCCGCTGTGGTCGCCCTGGTGATCTACCTGCTGGCCTCCCTCATCTTTCCGGAGCGCTTCTGATGCACCCGGCCCTGAACGACACCGCCGCCGGCCTGTTGACCATCGCCGCGCTGCTCGGGCTGCTGGCCATCGCCTACGTACCGGTCGGCGACTACCTCGCGTCGGTGCTCACGCCGACGAAGCACTCGCGGGCCGAACGTGCCACCTACCGGTTGTTGGGCGTCAACCCGGACGGACAGCAGAACGGCCGCAGCTACACCCTGGCGGTCGCGAGTTTTTCGGTGGTCTCGAGCGTGGTGCTGTTCCTCATCCTGGTCGGCCAGGAAGGGCTGCCGTTCAGCCGCGACCTGCCGGGCATGGGGTTCGACATGGCGATCAACACGGCCATCTCGTTCGTCACCAACACCAACTGGCAGTCCTACGCCGGCGAGTCCACCCTGGGCTACACCGCCCAGATGGCCGGTCTGGCGGTGCAGAACTTCACCTCCGCGGCCGTGGGTATCGCCGTGGCGGCCGCGCTGATCCGCGGCTTCCTGGCCAAACGCACGGGCGACCTCGGCAACTTCTGGGTGGACCTGGTAAGGATCACGCTGCGGATCCTGCTGCCGTTCTCCCTGGTCGCCGCGGTGATCCTCATGGCCGCGGGCGTGATCCAGAACTTCGCACCGGACACCCTGGTCTCGACCATCACCGGACACACCCAGAGCCTGCCCGGCGGGCCGGTGGCCAGCCAGGAGGCGATCAAGGAGCTCGGCACCAACGGTGGTGGGTTCTTCAACGCCAACTCGTCGCACCCGTTCG
>JBBRYD010000234.1:0-2470 GCA_038238065.1 Propionibacteriales bacterium
CAGTCGAGCTTGGACCTGACGAACGTCGCCGGGTCCTGCGGATCCGGGATGTCGGAGGTGTCCCAGTCCATCGCCGCGAACTCCTCCAGCCGGCCCTTGGCCACGATGGCGCCCAACTCGGGCTCGGGGTGGGAGGTGAAGAACTGCCACGGGGTGGAGGCCCCCCACTCCTCGCCCATGAAGATCATCGGGGTGAACGGGCTGAGCAGGGTCAGCAGCGCCGCGATGGACTGCTGCTGGTGGTCGACCCTGGCCGACAGCCGTTCGCCGGTGGCGCGGTTGCCGATCTGGTCGTGGTTGTCGGAGCAGACCACCAGCCGCCAGGTCGGCGTGCGCAAGGTGTCGATCCGGTTCCCGTGGCTCCGCCCGCGAAAGCTGGAGTGGGTCCCGTCGTGGAAGAAACCGTTCTCGAAGACCTTCCCGAGCGCGGCCAGGGACTCGAAGTCTGCGTAGTAGCCGGACGTGTCCCCGGTCAGGCTGACGTACAGCGAGTGGTGGAAGTCGTCGCTCCACTGGGCCGTCAGCCCGTAGCCGCCGCCCTCGCGCGTGGTGATCAGCCGCGGGTCGTTGAGGTCGGACTCCGCGATCAGGGAGAGTGGCCGGGCGAGGAAGGTGCTCAGGGCGTCGACCTCGATCGCCAGCTCCTCCAGCAGGTGGTTGGCGCGGGTGTCGATCAGTGCGTGCACGGCGTCGAGGCGGAGGCCGTCCACGTGGTAGTCCCGTAGCCACATCAATGCGTTCTCGATGATGTAGCGGCGCACCTCGTCGGAGTCCTCGCCGTCGAGGTTGATCGTGTCGCCCCAGGTGTTGGCGCTGCCCTCCTTGACGTACGGCCCGAACTTGCCCAGGTAGTTGCCGCTGGGTCCCAGATGGTTGTAGACCACGTCCTGGATGACGCCGAGACCACGCCGGTGACAGGCCTCGACGAAACGCTGGTAGCCCTCCGGGCCGCCGTACTCCTCGTGCACGGCATACCAGAGCACGCCGTCGTAGCCCCAGTTGTGCGGACCGTTGAAGTCGTTGACCGGCATGATCTCGACGAAGTCGACGCCGAGCTCGACCAGGTGGTCCAGGTGCTCGATGGCCGAGACCAGGGTGCCCTCGGCCGAGAACGTGCCGATGTGCAGCTCGTAGATCACACCACCCGGCAGCTGACGGCCGGTCCACATCTCGTCGGTCCAGACGTGTGCCGCCGGGTCGTACGTACGGGAGAGTCCGTGCACGCCGGTGGGCTGGCGGCGGGATCTCGGGTCGGGCAGCACCTGGTCCTCGTCGTCGACGATGAAGCCGTAGTCGAGGGGGCGGGCCGGGTCCGAGGCCAGCGGCAGCGGCTCGATCGGGTGCCACCAGGAGCCCTCGTCCTTGGCCATCGCGATGTGGCGCATCGAGGCGTCGCCAGGACTCTCGATCACCAGGGTGATCCGTTCCGGGAGGGGTGCCCAGACGGTGATGGGAGCGTTCACAGTTCACAACCTACGAGGAGTGGTTCGGGCACGAGGGTGATGGCAAAGGCGGCTTCGACACCGGATCGGATCTGTCGGGCCAGACCGAGCACGTCGTCAGCGCTGGCGCCGCCGCGGTTGGTCAGCGCCAGGGTGTGCTTGCCGGAGAGGGTGGCCGGGCCGGAGCCGAAGCCTTTGCCGAAACCGGCGTGCTCGATCAACCAGGCGGCGCTGGTCTTGACAGTCCCGTCGGGTTGGCCGAAACGAGGGGCGTCCGGCGGCAGCACCGCAGCAGCGGCGGCGGGGAGGATCGGGTTGGTGAAGAACGACCCGGCGCTCCAGGTGTCGTGGTCGGTCTCGTCGAGGACCATCCCCTTGCCGACACGCAGCGCGAGCACGGCTTCGCGGACCCGGGCCGCGTCGACGCGCTCACCGATGTCCACGCCGAGGGCTCGGGCCAGCTCGGCGTAGCGGACCGGAGCGGACAGCGAGCCCAGCCTGAGCTGGAAGGTGACTGACAGGATGAGGTAGCGGCCGGGCTCGGTCTTGAACCGGGAGGTGCGATAGCCGAACCCGCAGTCGGGGACGGCGAAGGTGGCGCGCTGCCGCGTGCGCCGGTCGTAGGTCCTCACGCTCTCGATGGTCTGGCTGACGTCGGCCCCGTAGGCGCCGATGTTCTGGATCGGGGACCCACCGACGAGCCCGGGAATGCCTGACAGAGCCTCCAGCCCGCTCCACTCCTCGGTCACGGTGCGCTGGACCAGAGCGTCCCAGTCCTCCCCCGCCGCGACGGTGACGACCGCGCCGGAGCAGGCTGACACGTCCGGATCGATGCCGTGGGTGTTCACCAGGACCACCGTGCCGTCGAACCCGTCGTCACCGATCAGCACGTTGGAGCCGCTGCCGAGGATCAGCACCGCCTCACCCGCCGCGTCGAGGTCACGGACCGTGGCGAGCAGCTCGGCCTCGGTGCGGCAGACGACGATCGCGCGAGCGGGACCCCCGACGCCGCGCGTGGTGTTGGGCGC
>JBBRYD010000235.1:0-2440 GCA_038238065.1 Propionibacteriales bacterium
CCCCGAGCATCGGCCCCGGCGGCGGCACCACCAACGCCGCCCCCACCGGCAACGACATACACAGCTCCAACACCGACGCATCGAAACTCGGCGAGGAGAACTGCAACACCCGATCACCCGGGACTACCACATACCGCGCCACCGCAGCCGCGGAGAAACTCGCCAACCCGGCATGGGTCACCACCACACCCTTGGGGCGCCCAGTCGACCCCGAAGTGTAAATCACGTAAGCCGGATGGGCCAACAGCAGCGGTGTGGGCCGATCGGCATCACTGGGGGCACGGTCGGACATCGCGGCCAGTTCCGCGAGCACCGCGGGTTCGTCCATCACCACCATCGGTACGGCCTCGTCGACAAGACTCGCGACACCGGCTCCGACCGTGGCGACCCCACAGGTCAGCATCACGACCGCGCCGGCGTCGGCCACCATGAACCGGATCCGCTCGATCGGATAGGCCGGGTCGACCGGCAGGAAGGCTCCGCCGGCCTTAGTGACCGCCAGCTGCGCCACCACCATCTCGACCGACCGGGGCAACATCACAGCCACTACTGCTTCCGGCCCCACCTCGCGAGCCAGCAACAGCCGAGCCAGTCGGTTCGCCCGCTCGTCCAGCTCGCGGTAACTGACCGACCCGTCCTCGGTCACGAGGGCGGGCAAGCCCGGAGCTCTCGCTACCGCAGCCTCGAACAGCATTGGCAACGCGACAGCGGCGACCTCCTGATCGGTGTCGTTCCACTCCACCAGCAGCCGAGCACGCTCCACCTCGGCGACGAGGTCGACCGTGCCCAGCGGCGCATCGGGAGTGGTGGCGAGGGCGGCGAGCACCCGGGTCAGCTGCTCGGCCAGCCGCCCGATCGTGGCAGCTTCGAAGAGGTCGCTGCGGTACTCGACGACGCCCGACAGCTCCCTACCCCGCTCGACCAGCCGCACCGTGAGGTCCGCGCTGAACCGCAGGGCACCTCGCGTAGACGCCACTGCCACGCGCGTCAGCTCCGATCCCAGGTCCAGCTCCTCGGCCAGGGACTCGAACGGGATCTCGGAGTGCGTGAGGGCGGCTCTCACCGTGGCGCGCACCGCGGACAGGACCTCCCGCAGCGGCGTCGCGTCGCTCATCCGGGATCGCAGCACCAGGGGGTGCCCCGACTCCGGCGCGGAAATGGTCGCTGCGATATCCTCCTGGCCCGAGTAACGGCACAGGAGAACCTGGCAGGCTGCCACCGTGAGGTCGAGCAGGGTGATGTCGAGCTGGGCGGTCACCCCCAGCAGCCCAGCAGTCACGTCCGCTGGTACGGCGAAGGCATGTGCATCTATGCCTGAGCGCGCGCTGGTCGGCCACTGATGATCGGTGGGTAACTCCGGGGCGGACACGCCGTCCAGTTGCCCCGCCCAGTATCGGAGTTGTTCGACGAACGGTACCTTCAGCGGACCGTGAGAGACAATGGAATTTCCGCTCGGCACGGACGTCGGCTCGTAAGCCACCATATTTTATCGAATCCTTTGGGCACTGTGTGTAATCGAACCCTGTGTTATCGAATCCTTTGGGCACTGTGCCGCGATGACGGGATCCCGGGGCAGGTACTCAGGCGGAGGCTCGATTCAGCGAGTCGGTCGACGGTCGAGGTTCCGGCACGCCGGGAGGCCGGCATCGCTGGGCGATCCGGCCGCCGAGCAGCAACTGGTCGATCTGCTTAGTGATCGGGTCGCGCATGAAACGTCCGACATGCAGTCCCTGGCCCGAGGTCGGGTCCTGGAGCACGAAATCCAAGTCGTCGTAGAAGGCCAACCGCCCGATGAGCTCGTCGCCGCTCGCGAGGTACGGGACCCCCTCATCCCCGGCGGCGACCAGGTACTCCGTTGGGCCGTTGGAGTAGCTACCCGCGCACTCCGTCGGGGCTGCGACCAGCGCTCGCATCGACATGTCCCGACGACCTGCTCCCAGCGGCAGGTTCGCCTGGCGTAGTTCGGTACGCAGCTCCTCCCACAGGGACGACCCGGTGTTGGCGTTCGTGGTGAGCGCCACCACCCATCCGCCTGCCGGATCGATGCGCAGGTAGCAGGACGTGCCGTTCGCGTTGCCGTCGTGACCGACCCAGGCGGTGATCCCGTCACGGAATACGGCCAGCCCGGCGCCCCAGCCGTCAGCGAGTCCGAACGGATTGGCGCCGGGAACGGCCCGCCGCATCCGTTCGGCGTAGGTGGCCGGGAGCAGCTGGGGGACTCCCGGTCCGATGTGCATCAGTCCCAGGGCAACCAGATCGTCGGCACTCATCGCCAGGGCCCCGGCAGGGGCCTCGGCGGGTGCCAGTGACTGCTGCACGGGCCGGGTCCGACCCAGGGTCGTGTTGACCGAGTGCCCGCTGGCGATGGGCCGCCCGGAGGGTGCCCGCAGCGTTGCGACGACGGTGGCGGCGTCGATGCCCAGCGGTCGCAGCAGGATCG
>JBBRYD010000236.1:0-2394 GCA_038238065.1 Propionibacteriales bacterium
CACCGAGGGCGCACTTGGGTGACCGAGTGGACGCGGCCGGGGGCCTGGTCGGGGGTGGGTGAGGGGGCCGGTGGGGGGGGGGGGCTGCGAGCTGGCTCCCGGCGGGGGGCTGGCTGGGCGGGGGTCGACTGAGCCGCCGGGCGCTGGCTCCCAGGCTGTGGCTCAGCAGCCGCGGCGGCTGCGGGCTCCGACTCGGCCGACGTCGTCGTATCCGCCGGCGAGGGCGGCGCCGCGGGAAGCGCCGGAGCCGACTCGGCGAGCGTTGGTGGCTGAGCGGCGACGGGATGCGCCGGAGGGTCGCCGGCCAGCCCGACCATCCCGATCCGACGTTCGAGCCGGTCCAGCCGGGCGTGGATGCCTCGCTCGGCCACGTCGGCGCCCGGCAGCAGCACCCGAGCGCACATCAGCTCGAGGTGCAGGCGGGGTGCCGTCGTACCGCGCATGTCGGTCAGGCCGACGGCGATCACCTCCGCGGCGCGCGTCAGCTCGCCGGCACCCAACGTGGCGGACTGGCTGGACAGCCGCTCCCCCTGGTCGGTAGAGACGTCGATCAGCCCCGAGGTCAGAACATCGGGCACCGCCGCCACGATGACGAGGTCACGCAGCCGGCGCAGCAGGTCCTCGGCGAACCGGCGCGGGTCCTGGCCGACCTCGATCACCTTGTCGACGCAGGAGAAGACCCCGCCCGCGTCACCCGCGGCGAAGGCGTCGACGAACTCGTCGAGCAGCGAGTCCGGCGTGTATCCCAACAGCGCCGTCGCCTGTCGATACGAGACGCCGGTCTGGTCAGCGGCCCCGAGCAGCTGGTCGAGCACCGACAGCGCGTCACGGACCGAACCCGCTCCCGCCCGCACCACCAGCGGCAGTACCGCCGGCTCGACCTTGATCCCTTCGGCTACGCACAGCTTGGCCAGATAGCCGTTCAACACCTTCGGCGGGACCAGCCGGAACGGATAGTGGTGGGTCCGGGACCGGATCGTGCCGATCACCTTGTCCGGCTCGGTGGTGGCGAAGATGAACTTCACGTGCGGTGGCGGCTCCTCGACCAGCTTCAGCAGCGCGTTGAAGCCGGCCGTGGTGACCATGTGCGCCTCGTCCACGATGTAGATCTTGTAGCGACTGCTGACCGGGGAGAAGAAGGCACGCTCCCGCAGCTCACGGGCGTCCTCCACGCCACCGTGACTGGCGGCATCGATCTCGATCACGTCGATGCTGCCCGGACCGCCGCGAGCCAGGTCGCGGCACGAGTCACAGACCCCGCACGGCTCGGCGATCGGTCCCTGGATGCAGTTGAGGGCGCGGGCCAGGATGCGAGCGGAGGTCGTCTTCCCGCAACCCCGCGGGCCGGAGAAGAGGTACGCATGGTTGACCTTGTTGTTGGTCAGCGCCCGCTGCAGTGGCTCGGTGACGTGTTCCTGGCCGATGACGTCGGCGAAGGTATCGGGGCGGTAGCGGCGGTAGAGGGCCAGCTGGGACGTGGGCACGCCGGTGGTCGGCGCGGATCCTTCGAAGAGCACCTCGGTCTGAGTGCTCTCGAGTGGCTCTTCGAACATCGCTTCTCCCACGGCTGCACCCTAGTCCGGACGGCTGACAGTTCTGGTCTCGCTCTCTGTCCCGTAGCGATACCTGAGATGATGCGGCGTGAGCAAACGCGCCGCGAGCGACCTGATCAGCACCATTCTCTTCGACGCCGACGGGGTGCTGCAGCGCACCGACGACAGCTGGCACGACTCGTTGGTCGGACTGTTGGGCGACCGGGGCGACGCTGACGGGGAGCTCTTCGTCGCCGCCGTCCAACAGGCCGAGAGACCCACGATGGACGGCCGGACCGACATCGTCGAGGCGATGGAGCAGGTGCTGCGCCGATTCACCGTGACCGCCGACGTGGACGACATCCTCGACGTGTGGACGAAGATCCAGCCCAACCCGGACATGATCGCGGCCGTCCTGGACCTGCGTCGCCAGGGCATCCAGTGCTGTCTGGCCACCAACCAGCAGAGCCGTCGCGCCCAGTGGATGCACGTCAACCTGCCCTACGACGAGGTGTTCGACGAGCGGTTCTACTCGTGCGAGCTCGGTCTGGCCAAGCCGGACCCGGCCTACTTCACCACGATCCTCGATCGGCTCGACGTCGACCCGGCCTCGGTGCTCTTCGTCGACGACACGGAGGTGAACGTCGAGGGCGCCAAGACGACAGGCATCCACGCCGAGCTGTTCCCGCGCCACGGTGGTCGGCCGGCCCTGGAGGACATCCTCAGCGGCTACGCCATCGGTAACGAGCGGGCGGCCTGAACATATTGACGGTCCCCCGCGCACCCGAAAGAGCTCACTTACCCTTGCTGCCTTCCGACCCTGGGGGAGTTGGGCGAGTTATCGCCACACGGGGGACCAGCG
>JBBRYD010000237.1:0-2376 GCA_038238065.1 Propionibacteriales bacterium
GACCGACCCAGCGCGCCTTGCTGCCGCCTTTCACACTCAGACCGCAGTACCAACGCTTCACACCAGCTTGGCCGGATCATGTGACCAACTCGGCCGGATGGTGTGACCAGCGCGGCCGGATGATCAGAGGGTCTGGACGAGCTCCAGGGAGAACGGCGCGAAGCCGTTCGCCTGGTAGAAGCGGGCTGCCCCCTCGTTGGTGGCATAGGCCGACACATGCAGCCGAGCCGCGCCATGCGCCTTGGCCCAGGTGACGCACTCGGCAACCAGACGAGCGCCGACGCCCTGCCCGCGGCACGACGGGTCGACGTGCATGCTCAGCAGCTCCGCCCGCGGAGCGATCCACATGTCCGAGGGTTCGGAGAACGTGCCGATGAGATGCCCCGCCACGTAGGCGCCGTTGTCGGCGACGAGCACCAGGGCGTCGGGATCGGCGATCAGACTGGACAGCCACTCTCTGCCGTGGGTCACCGGCCACTCGGTGTTGCGCAGCGGGTCCCGGGCCGCCGCGTCCATCGCGAACAACGCGACGTTGGACCGCAGCAAGCCGTCGAGGTCCGCTAGGGTCGCGGGCCTGGTTGCGACATCGGGCACGCACCCACGGTAGCGGGAGTCCGGGCTCGGGTTTGAACCCAGACGTAGGCTCGCCAGCAGATCCGTCCAATGGCGAAAGGAGCCCGATGGCACAGGACTGCACACACCTGGAGACGATCGCGGAAGCGCCGCCGAGCGGCGACGGGTGCCTCGAGTGCCTGCAGATGGGCGCCCGCTGGATACACCTTCGCCGGTGCGCGGAGTGCGGGCACATCGGCTGCTGCGACAGCTCACCGAACCGGCACGCCACCGCTCACTTCCACGCAACCACCCATCCGCTCATCCAGTTGTACGAGCCGGGCGAGGACTGGTACTTCTGCTACGTCGACGAGGTCACGTTCGAGCTGGACGGCGAGGGCGGCAGCCCCTCGCACTCGTGAGCCTGGGCGGTCTGGCGGGTGCGCCACTCGTCGGCGAGCAGCGCATAGAACAGCCCATCCAGCCACCCGCGCGACCGGTGGAGCGACTCCTTGACCGTGTGGACCTCGCGTCGCATGCCGACCCGCTCCATCAGCCGCCACGAAGCCGCGTTGTCGGCGAAGCAGCCGGCCGTGACACGGCGTAGACCCAGCGCCTCGAAACAGACCCGAATCAGACCCTCGACCGCCTCCGTGGCATAGCCCTGACCGCCGTGGCGGGGATCGAGGCACCAGCCGAGCTCGGCCTGCACCCGTTTGGCCTGGTCGGCGACCTCGGTCTGCGCCCACGCGTCCTCGATCCCCAGCATCAGGTCGCCGATGACCACGGCGTCGAGCTCGAAAACCAGCGTCTTCGCCAGCCGGTCGGGGTTCTCGAACCTGTTGCGGTACTCCTCGAGGTCCTTCGGTGCACCCGACATCCACTCGTGTACGGCGTCCAGCCGGCGGAACTCCCAGGTCGCCTCGAGGTCCGCCGCGGTGGCCCTGCGGATGGTCAGTCGATCGCTGCGAACCGGCCATGCGACGTCGCCAACCGTAGGTGCCATGAGTCCATCATGCCGGTCTCCTAGACTCGGGTTGTCGAGCCGGTATCGAGCCGGCACTACCCAGCTGATCCGCTCTGGAGGTCGCCATGCCGTTTGCCGCCGATGCGTTCGCCCGTCATCGGGAGACCCTCGACCAGGCGGTCGAGGCGATCCGGACCAGGGCATACTTCAGCGCATACCCCGAGTCGCCGAGCCCTCGCGGGTACGGCGAGACCGCGGCCGCCGACGGCGCGGCCGCGTTCGAGGGCCACCTCGGGGAGACGTTCCCACTCGCCACGCCAGGGGCCGACGGCACCGTCTCGACGGAGAAGTCACCGTTTGGCAAGGCGCTCGAGATCGCGTACCCACGCATCTCTCCGGACGGCGTCGACGCCCTGGTGGCCGCGGCCTCGGCCGGACTCGTCGACTGGCGTGACGCCGGCATCGAGGCCCGGGTCGGCGTCGGGCTGGAGATCCTCGCCCGGCTGCATGGCCGGGTCTTCGAGCTGGCGAACGCGGTCATGCACACCTCGGGGCAGGCCTTCGTGATGGCGTTCCAGGCGGGCGGTGCGCACGCGCTCGACCGGGCGCTCGAGTCGATCGCCTACGCGTACGTCGAGATGACCCGGGTCCCGGCCACGGCCGTGTGGGAGAAGCCGGCTCGTGACGCGCCCATCAGGATGGAGAAGACGTTCACCGTGGTCCCGCGCGGGCTCGCGCTGGTCGTGGGGTGCAACACGTTCCCCACCTGGAACTCCTGGCCGGGCCTGTTCGCCTCGCTGGTGACCGGCAACCCCACGATCGTCAAGCCGCACCCGGGCGCCGTGCTGCCGCTGGCC
>JBBRYD010000238.1:0-2213 GCA_038238065.1 Propionibacteriales bacterium
CGGGAGCTGTTCGCGGACGTCCTCGACGGCCACGACGTCATGGCCAACAACTCACGCTGGATCGGCTTCACCACCGTGCGCAACGAGTGCTGGCGCAGCGGGAACGTCGTGCTGCTCGGCGATGCCGCCCACACCGCGCACTTCTCGATCGGGTCGGGCACCAAGCTGGCGATGGAGGACGCGCTCGCCCTGGCGGCGTGCCTCCACGAGCATGGGCTGACTCCGCACGGCCAGCCCGCCGTCGGTCTCGAGGCCGCCCTCGCGGCGTACGAGGAGGAGCGCCGACCGGTGGTGCTCTCGACCCAGCGGGCGGCGCAGGCCAGCCTCGAGTGGTTCGAGAATCTCGGTCAGTACCTCGACCAGGAGCCGATGCAGTTCGCGTTCAACATCATGACCCGCAGCCGGCGGGTCACCTACGACAACCTCCGGATGCGCGACCACGAGTTCGTCGACGCGGCCGACGCGTGGTTCGCGGACTCCGTCGAGCGCGCCGGACACGGGCCCGGAGACGTGCGGCCGCCGATGTTTCAGCCGTTCCGCTTGGGCGAGCTCACCCTGGTCAACCGGGTTGTGGTCTCGGCCATGGACATGTACTGCTCCATCGACGGCGTGGCTGGCGACTTCCATTTCGCGCACCTGGGCGGCAAGGCGCTCGGTGGGGCTGGCCTGGTCATGACCGAGATGGTGTGCGTGTCCCCGGGAGGCCGGATCACCCCGGGCTGCGCGGGTCTCTACACCGACGAGCAGGGTGCGGCGTTGCGCCGGATCACCGAGTTCGTGCATGCCGAGAGCGACGCGGCGATCGGCATCCAGCTCGGCCACTCCGGGCGCAAGGGGTCGACAAAGCTGATGTGGGAGGGCATCGACCAGCCACTCGAGGAGGGCAACTGGCCCGTGGTGGCGCCGTCACCGCTGCCCTATCTGGCCGGCGTCAACCAGGTGCCCCGCGAGCTGACGTTACGTGAGATGGCCGAGATCAGGGACGAGTTCGTCGCGTCCGCGCTCCGGGGTGCGGCCGCCGGGTTCGACCTGCTCGAGCTGCACTGTGCTCACGGGTACCTGCTGTCCAGCTTCATCTCACCCCTCACGAACCAGCGAACCGACCAGTACGGCGGCTCGCTGGCCAACCGGCTGCGCTACCCGCTCGAGGTGTTCGCCGCTATCCGTGAGGTCTGGCCGGCGGGCAAGCCGATGACGGTACGGATCTCCGCCACCGACTGGGTCGACGGCGGGATCGAGGTCGACGATGCCGTCGAGATCGCCCGCGCCTTCCAGCGGGCCGGCGCGGACGCCATCGACGTCTCGACCGGCCAGGTCAGCGCGGAGGAGCGGCCGGCGTTCGGCCGCTCGTTCCAGACGCCGTTCGCCGACGCGATCCGGAGCCGGGTCGCTATCGCGACGATCGCGGTCGGCATCATCTCGTCGTACGACGACGTGAACTCGCTGATCCTCGCCGGTCGCGCCGACCTCTGCGCCCTCGGCAGGGTCCACTTGTACGACCCGAGCTGGACCCTGCACGCCGCCGTGGAGCAGGACTACGACGGACCAGGTGCCCGATGGCCGCTGCCCTGGCGGGCCGGACGCCGTAAACCCCAGCTGGGCCGCACCGACGGCCCCAAATCCCGCCTCCAGCTCGCCCGCGAGGGCGAGTCAGGAATCAACCACCGCCGCTGGCGCCCCTGACCCCGCTCGCCTCAAGCGTGGGGGTCAATGTGGGTGACCACCCGCCTTTGCCGGCCGTTGGGTGGCTGGGCTGATAACCAGGCTGCAGGACTCGTTAGGGGCTGGGGAGCTTGCAGCCGGGCTTGGAGAGGTCGATCGTGGTGCCGTTCAGGCAGGTGGAGAAGATCCAGGTCTGCTGCCCGTAGCCGCGGTGGATGTGGACGGTGATGTGGCCCTTGCGGTCCTCCTCGCAGGGGTTGTCGAACGTGCAGCGCCCGCCGCTCTCGTTGATCGTGTTGTTGATGCCGATCTGGACCCGGTTCGCGTCCAACACCGGGCTGCCGGAGGTGCCGCCGATGACCTGGCACTCGCCGTCGGAGTAGCGGAGGGAGTTGTTCCAGTCCCACACGTCCTCGTGCAGCCGGTAGGCGAAGCCGTTCAGGTTGCAGTCGTACGCGATCCGCCAGTATCCGGACAGCACCTCGATCGGCTGGTCCTTCGGGGCGGGCTTGGTGCTGGCGAGCGTGAACGCGGGGACGCCGTAGGTGTTC
>JBBRYD010000239.1:0-2209 GCA_038238065.1 Propionibacteriales bacterium
CATCGACGCCTATCCGTTCCAGCTCAGCGGGGGCTTGCGCCAGCGCGTCGGCATCGCCATGGCGCTTGCCGCCGATCCCGGAATCCTGATCGCCGACGAGCCGACCACCGCGCTCGACGTCACCATCCAGGCCCAGGTGCTGGCGCTGCTCCGGCAGCTGCGTGAGACCCGGGGGACCGCGATCGTGCTGATCACCCACGACTTCGGGATCGTCGCCGACGTGGCCGACCGGGTCGCGGTCATGTACGCCGGCCGGGTGGTGGAGCAGGCGGACAAGGAGCGGGTCTTCTACTCCGCACAGCATCCGTACACCTGGGGCATCCTCGCCTCGGTGCCGCGGATCGACCTCGACCGGGTCGACCGGCTCCAGGCCATCCCCGGCTCACCGCCTCAGCTGGACGACCTGCCGAGCGGGTGCGCGTTCCGACCACGCTGCGTGGTGCAGATCGAGCGCTGTGGGGAGCAGCCGGACCTGCTGCCCCGCAGCGGGCCCGAACACCTCGACGCCTGCTGGCGCGAGCCCGCCGAACGTGCTGCCCTGCGCGCCGACCTGATGCAGACGAGGACCCCGTGAACGCCCTGCTCCAGGTGGAGTCGCTGGTCCAGCACTTCAGCGTCCGCGGCCGCCGCGGTGCGGTTGTCCATGCCGTCGACGACGTCAGCTTCGAGGTCCGCGAAGGCGAGACGCTGGGCCTGGTCGGGGAGTCCGGTTGCGGCAAGACCACCCTCGGCCGCTCACTGATCCGGCTGACCACCCCGACCTCGGGTCGGCTGCAGTTCGCCGGCACCGACATCACCCACCTGTCGGAGCGACGGCTCCGGCCGTTGCGGCGCGACCTGCAGATGGTCTTCCAGGACCCGTTCGCCTCGTTGAACCCGCGTCGGCGGATCGAGGACATCGTGGGAGACCCGCTGCTGGTGCACGGCGAACGAGACGCCGGTGTCCGGCAGCGGCGAGTGGCGGAGATGCTCGAACGGGTCGGGCTGCCGGCCGGGATCGCCCACCGCTTTCCGCGGGGTCTGTCGGGTGGCCAGCGCCAGCGGGTCGGCATCGCCCGCGCGTTGGTCATGCAGCCCCGGCTGGTGGTGGCCGACGAGCCCGTCTCCGGACTCGACGTGTCAGTCCAAGCCCAGGTGGTCAACCTGCTGGCGGACCTGCAGACAGAGCTCGGCCTGACCTACGTGGTCATCAGTCACGATCTGGCCGTGATCCGACACATCTCCGACAGGATCGGGGTCATGTATCTCGGCCGGCTGGTCGAGCTCTGTGATGCCGATGCCCTGTACGCGGCGCCGATGCATCCCTACACTGAGGCGCTGTTGTCGGCGGTACCGATTCCCGACCCCCGTCGCAGCGCCGAGCGCGAGCAGATCGTGCTGGCCGGCGATGTTCCGAGCCCGATCGACCCGCCATCAGGCTGTCGCTTCCGCACCCGCTGTCGCTACGCGACCGAACTGTGCGTCCACGTGGATCCCCCGCTGGTCGAGGCCGAACCGGGTCGGCTGGTGGCCTGCCACTACCCCCGCTCGGTCGACCTCACGCTGCTGTCGGCCACTATCGCCGAGCGTTTCGGTACTGGCGAGGCGTCAGCCGGGTGACCGCCCGGAAGTGCCGGTTGAGATGCTGCTCGTCGCTGAACCCCAGAGTGGCCGCGATCTCCCGAGTGGCCAGGGACGTGTGCTCGAGGAGTCCGATGGCCGCATCGATCCGGCGGAGCAGCCGGTAACGGGCCGGCGGCACCCCCGCCCGGGCCCGGAAGTGGCGACGCCAGGTCTCGTAGGGCATGCCCACCTGGACGGCGAGCTGGACCAGGTCCAGCTCCCGGTCCAGCTCAGCCTCGAGTCCGTCCTGAGAACAGATGAACCAGTCGTCGGGTTCCTCGGAAAGCAAGCCCGGTCCTCGTTCGCCCTGCAGGTCGACCAACAGGCGCAGCACCTCACACGCTTCCGCGTCGCGACCCTGGGCGGTACGGGGCGGTCGGCGTAACCGGAACCGCTCGATCCGTTGCCGCCAGAGCTCCACCGGCAGCACGGTGTGGACCGGTTGCGTCCGGTCCACGACACCGGACCTCTCGGCGAGGGCGAACAGGGGGCCGTCGAAGACCAGGTAGACCTCGTCCCAGCCAGCCTGTCCGGTCACTCCGTACCAGTGCGGCTCACCCGGGGCGACGTGCACCATGCTGCCGGCCGCCAGCGGCAGATCGTGCCG
>JBBRYD010000240.1:0-2146 GCA_038238065.1 Propionibacteriales bacterium
CAATGGACGCGCATCGACACGAACCTGGAGCCATCGATGGAGGCCCTCTCGACAGACGTGCGGCCGCGCCTCGCCGCGTGGTGGGGGTCGCGTGGGCTGCCGGCCGACCCGATGCACGCGCACACCGGATCGGGCTACCCATGCCGGATCGAGGGAGAGCGCGTCGCAGCCAGCAGGCTGCCTGGGGCGCCTGAGGTACGCAGCTTCTGACCCGACGACTCGCGACGCACGCGAGGAGCTTGTACATCATGACCACCGCATGCTCACAGCGCATGCGCGACTGCTTCAAGCTCCTCGGCTAACCACCGAGCCAGGTCAGTGCCCATCAGGAAGTATTGGCGAAGGAGACCGTGAGCCGACATCTCTTTGCCGCGGTAGCACGTTACCGACCGGGCGAGTTGCTCGGGCAGGTTCGACATCGTGTTCGCCATGGTGATTGCGCCGTAGCCGGCCGAAGCCGAACCGAGTGCGACTGTATCCCTGTACCGGCGAATCCGGCGCACCCAGGCCCAAATCTCATCATCTTGTCGAATTCTTCAGCCGAACCCGCTGCGGTGGCCCTCGCCGGGGCCTGCTGTGTCGGCGAGTGCTTTCCTGCCCTACGCTGGTTAGCCCCGTGCCGGTTACCCCCCAGGCGCCGGGACGGATCACCGAACCAGCCACAGGGCACACTTGCGCCGTTGTCGCACTGGGCGGGTCCGTGCGGAATCGGCTCATGCGGTCATCGGTCGTCCTGCGGAACGGTGGCAGCGGATCAAGAGGGGCTCAGCTA
Organism: Propionibacteriales bacterium; assembly: GCA_038238065.1. GTDB lineage: Bacteria > Actinomycetota > Actinomycetes > Propionibacteriales > Propionibacteriaceae > Microlunatus. The sequence goes on from JBBRYD010000240.1 coordinate 773, forward strand.
CACCGGCGGCGGCCAGGTATCGGTCGTGGAGTCCTTCCGGTTAGACGATCGTTTGCAAGATGCCACCAAAACGGTCGGCCACCCGGCCGTTGGCGTGAAGCCGGTGACGACCGTCGCTGCTGTGGTCAGGCACGGCTCAAGCTAGAGAGAGGAAGAGCTTCTCCATCTTCTTGGTGTCTAGGCTTTCGGCTCCGCCTTCTTCGGTGAGGCATTGTTTGAGCCCGGTGGCGATGATGGCGAAGCCGGCACGGTCGAGGGCCCGGCTGACCGCGGCGAGCTGGGTGACGACGGCTTCGCAGTCCTGTCCCTCGTCGAGCATCCGGATGACGGCGTTGAGCTGGCCTTGGGCTCGCTTGAGCCGGTTAGACACGGGCCGGAGGGTGTCCGGGTTGAGCTGAACCATCAGACGTCCGCGTCTGGGGCGTCGGTGAGGCTGTCCAGGGCGACGGTGAGCCGGTGAGCGGCCTCGTCGGCCACGGCCTGCAGTGCGGGGTTCCCGGTCATCGACACCATCGTCTGAGGGTCGACGGACTCGACGGCGGTCGTGTTTGCGTCGAGTGCGCGGACGACGACATTGCAGGGCAGCAGCAGCCCGATGGACGGCTCGGCCTGCAGCGCGGCCAGGGCGAGCGGCGGCCGGCAGGCGCCCAGGATGACTTGGGCAGGCACGTCGGCGTCGAGCTTGGCCTTCATCGTCGCCTGGACGTCGATCTCGGTGAGGATCCCGAAGCCCTGGTCGTCCAGGGCGGCGCGAACCTGGGTGACGACGGCGTCGTAAGGCTGGTCGACTGTGGTGCTGATGGCGTAGCTCATGAGGTCTCTCCTTCTACAGCGGCGCTGGATACCCGTCCGGTATAGCGACACGGGGCCGCCGCGCATTCCCGGGGCCGGTTGGGAATGTCCCGCCCGTCGTCTAACGTTACCTCTACATACCCCCCAGGGTATCTGATCCTTAAGGAGCACCCATGTCTGTCACCCTTGACGACTTCGCCGCCGCGCACGCCACCAGTGCTGCGCAGGTGGTCGATGTCCGCGAGCCCGCCGAGTATGTCGGCGGCCATGTGCCTGGCGCGGCCTCGATCCCGATGGGTCAGCTGCCGGACCGGCTGGCCGAGATCGACCGGTCGAGGCCGGTGTTCGTGGTCTGCCAGGGCGGTGGCCGCAGCTCGGCGATGACCGAGGTGCTGCTGCACCACGGTTTCGACGCCCACTCCGTCATCGGCGGTACCGCCGCCTGGACCGACAGCGGGCGCCCGGTCGACACCGACGACCTGGAAGGGAAGTGACCCGATGGCCAACCCCGCGCAGATCCCGACGATCATCCCGATCGAGACCCCGACCCTGGGTGACCGCAGCTACCTGGTCCATGACGGC
>JBBRYD010000241.1:0-2107 GCA_038238065.1 Propionibacteriales bacterium
CGCAGCCGCTGTTGTGAGTCAACGCCATCACCCCGTCGACGCCGGCGTAGTCGTCCAGGGCGTTCCCTCTGAAGGTCTCCGCGATCAGGTTCGCCGCCGTGGCCGAGCAGTTGACCGAGGTGAGGATGCCGACGTAGTTGCGGGTGCCGACACGCCCGTCAGCCCGTGGGTAGCCCAGGAACGTCGGTACCGGTCCCGGTGGTACCTCGAGGGAGGTGCGGTTGGTGCCGAACGGATGCTGCCGGTCGGTGTCGTCCATCCCCAGGTTCTGCGTGTGGACATGGTCGCCGGCGGCGATGGCGGTCGTGGCCCGACCGATCGACTGCCCGTACTTGTGCACCTGGGCGCCGGCAGCGACCGCCCGGAGAGCGAACTTGTGGCTGCGCGGGATGTCGGCCCGGATGATCACATCATCCACGCCCAGGCCCAGCACCGTGCCGGCCGGCAGGGGGTGCAGGGCGATGGCGACCTCGTCGATCTCGCTGAGGTGCAGAGCGACATCGCTCAGGGGGGTGGCAGGCATCTGACGTTTCCTCGCGGTCGGCTCCATCGGTCGTGGGCTCACCTTAGATGGGGCGCTCGTGAGGCGGCCTGGGGGTACACGGTCACAACACCGCGGACCGCCCAGGAGGAAAACCGCGGTGCCGCCCTGATCGTGGACAGCGGCGCGCCGCGCGTCTATGTTGCGGGTAGGAATTTTACCCACCACGGACCGGGAGAGATCATGACTGCAGCGATGGAGAATGACCTGCACGAGCTCAAGGGCATCGGCCCCAAGCACACCGAGATGCTCGAGAGCATCGGTGTCGACTCCATCAAGGAGCTGAGCCACCGAAACCCTGCGTCGCTGACCAAGATGATCGCCGAACGCCACGGATCCGTGGTGGGCCTGTCGGAGAAGCAGGTCTCCGGCTGGATCGACGAGGCCAAGTCCCGCCAGCGCTGACCCCCGGCAGGTCCTTCTGGTCGCGACGACGCCACCCGGTAAGGTCGCAGCACGGGCCCACAGCAGCGTCTCTGCAGGAATCGACCACAGCAGCGCTATCTCCGGGGTCAGTAGGAAGCTGGGCCCATGAGCAACGTGGCCACATCGGCACAGTCAGCCATCGCCGAGGGTCGCACCACCCTCGGCATCGAGCTGGGTTCGACCAGGATCAAGGCGGTGCTGATCGGACAGGACTTCACCTCCCTGGCCGTGGGTAGCCATGACTGGGAGAACCAGTTCGTCGACCGGAACTGGACCTACTCCCTGGACGCGGTCTGGTCGGGGCTTCAGCAGTGCTACTCCGACCTCGTGCGCGACGCTCGTGAACGCCATGGCGTCGAGCTGACCTCGGTCGGTGGGCTGGGCGTCTCGGCCATGATGCACGGGTATCTCGCCTTCGACGCCGAGGGCGAGCTCCTGACGCCGTTCCGCACGTGGCGCAACACCAACACCGGTGCCGCCGCCGAGCAGCTGAGCACCCTGTTCGGTCACAACATCCCCCACCGCTGGAGTGTCGCGCACCTCTTCCAGGCCATCCTGGACGGCGAAGACCACGTGGCTGGCATCGCCTCCCTGACGACGCTGGCGGGTTACGTCCACTGGCAGCTGACCGGGGAAAAGGTGCTCGGCGTGGGTGACGCCAGCGGCATGTTCCCGATCGACACCGCTACCGGCGGTTACGACCCGACGATGCTCGCCCAGTTCGACCAGGTGGCGGCCGAACACGGCGCCGCGCTGCGGTTGGCTGATCTGCTGCCCACGGTCCGCCTCGCCGGAGAGCCCGCCGGCCGGCTCACCGAACGGGGTGCGGCCCTGCTCGACCCCGCCGCACGGCTGCGTCCCGGTGTCGTGATGTGCCCTCCCGAGGGCGACGCCGGAACCGGGATGGTGGCCACCAACTCGGTGGCTCCGCACACCGGCAACGTGAGTGCAGGGACCAGCATCTTCGCGATGGTCGTACTGGACCACGAGCTCAGCCAGGTGCACCGCGAGCTGGACCTGGTGACGACCCCGGCCGGGGACCTGGTGGCGATGGTCCACTGCAACAACGGGGCCAGCGAGCTCGACTCCTGGGTCGGAATGTTCGGCGAGTTCGCTGCGGCGCTCGGCCTCGACGTGGAC
>JBBRYD010000242.1:0-2043 GCA_038238065.1 Propionibacteriales bacterium
GAATACCACACCGAGCGCGAGGAAGGTCTGCGCCGCGAGCCGGCCAGCCTCGGTGCGACGCCCGACCAGCCGCGCGACGACGACGACCGCAGCCGTCAGCACCAGGAACGACAACGCCTCGACGTACCCGCCCGCGAACACCCGAGTCAGGTTCGCGCCCCCGTACACCCTCTGGATTGTGGTGAGGCTGTCGCCGTGCACGACCAAAACCTCCTGGCTTAACCCAGCGAACAGCACCACGACGTGCGCGAGGGCAAGCCCGCCGCCGATCCGCCACAGCGTGGAAGACAGGTCGCTGCCGGTGTCCGGCCGGGTCTGGGTGATGGTGGTCATAACGCGTACCTCCGTGATATCGGGAACTGGTACATCGAGCGTGCGGCCTTCCGAACGCGTGGGAATCAGGCGCGCTCCCGGATGACCCGGGAACTTCTCCCGAACTCTGTCCCAGGAACCACACCCGACCATGCCGACCGGAATGGCTGGACGGAGACGCGTCTTTCCGCCGCCTGTCGGCGCGGAGAAGTGGTCGGATCTAATGGCTTTGGCCGGGTCTGTTTGGCAGGCTCGGTTCTGGTAGCGGCTGGTGGGTCAGCACTCTTCGGATCTGACTTTTGAGGTCTCGCGGCAGACCGTGCGCCCGCTGGTCGTGAGGAGGCGTAACCGCTGCTGGGATGACGTGCCCCGGCCGTTTCGGTGAGCACTTGACCATTAGATAGCTGGCTGTCTCCTCCACGCTGCTGACGGTGTCTGCGCCGATGCAGGCCCGGGACAGGAGACGCGATGTTGTTCGTGGGAGATGACTGGGCCGAGGATCATCACGACATCGAGATCGTCGATGATGCCGGCCGGGTGCTGGCTCGAAAGCGGCTACCGGAAGGGCTCAAAGGAGTGACTCGGCTGCATGCCTTGATCGCAGAACACTTACCGGAGGACCTGATCGATCTCGACGTCGGAGACGCGGCGGCCGAGGTGAAGGTCGGGATTGAGACCGACCGCGGCTCCTGGGTCGCCGCCTTGGTGAGCGCCGGCTATGAGGTGTTCCCGATCAACCCGATGTCGGTGGCCCGCTACCGCGAACGGCACTCCACCTCGGGTGCCAAATCCGATGCCGCGGACGCGCACCTGCTGGCCGAGATCGTCCGGCTGGACCGAGCCCACCATCGACCCGTGGCCGGCGACTCGGACGAGGGCGAAGCGATCAAGCTGACCGCCCGCACCCACCAGTCCCTGATCTGGGACCGCACCCGCCATGTCCTGCGGCTGCGGTCGACGCTGCGGGAGTACTTTCCCGCTGCCCTGCAGGCCTTCAGCGACCTGGACGCCCCCGACGCCCTGGAACTCCTGGGCCGAGCCCCCGACCCCGACCAGGCCTCCCGGTTGAGCATCGCGGTGATCACCACCGCACTGAAACGCGCCAGGCGCCGCAACGTCGAGGACCGGGCCCAGCAGCTGCGGGCCCTACTGCGCGCCCAGGAGCTGCGGCAGCCACCGGTGCTGCAGACGGCCTATGCCGCGGTCGTGGCGAGTGAGGTCGCGGTCATCACCGCACTCAACATCCAGATCGACCGGCTCGGGGCGGTGGTGGCGGACCATTTTGGCCGGCACCGGGACGCTGAGACCTACGCCAGCCTCCCCGGCCTTGGCGTGATCCTCGCGGCCCGGATCCTCGGCGAGTTCGGCGACGACCCCCACCGCTACCCCGACGCCAAAGCCCGCAAGAACTACGCCGGCACCTCACCGATCACCCGCGCCTCCGGGACCAAGAAAGTCGTCCTGGCCCGCTACGCACGCAACCGCCGACTCGGCGACGCCCTCCAGCAATGGGCGTTCTGCTCGCTGCGCGGATCACCCGGAGCCACCGCCTACTACCAACAACTCCGCAACAGGAAGATCGGCCACCAGGCCGCCCTGCGGCAGCTCGCCAACCGCCTCGTCGGCATCCTCCACGGCTGCCTGAAAACCCAGACCGCCTACGACGAGCACACCGCCTGGGCACACATCCTCAACGCCGCTGCTTGACACCACAGAACCTGGGATGTCTGC
>JBBRYD010000243.1:0-2037 GCA_038238065.1 Propionibacteriales bacterium
CCTTGCGGCGCAGCAGCACCCGGCCCTCCAGGTTGGTCATCGTGCCCTCCTCCTCCGCCCACTGCGTACAGGGGAGCACGACGTCGGCCAGCGCCGCGGTCTCGGACAGCACGAAGTCACTGACCACCAGGCAGTCCAGCCCGGCCAGCCGCTGAGCGACATGGCTGGCGTGCGGCGCGGAGACGGCGACGTTGGAGGCGAAGACCAGCAGCGTGTGCACCCCACCGTCGGTGCCCAGCCGGTCGAGCATCTCGTAGGCCGACGTGCCCGGACCGGGCAGACTGTCGGGGTCGACTCCCCACACCGCGGCGACGTGCGCGCGGGCCTGCGGATCGTCGAGGCGCCGGTAGCCGGGTAGCTGGTCGGCTTTCTGACCATGCTCCCGACCGCCCTGCCCATTGCCCTGCCCGGTCAGGGTGGCGAACCCGGAGCCGGGCCGTCCGGGCAGGCCCAGAGCCAACGCCAGGTTGATGAACGCCGACGTGGTGTCAGTGCCGTTGCTGTGCTGCTCAGCCCCCCTGGCGGTGAGCACCATCGCCGTCGATGCCTCGCCGAGCAGTCCCGCGGCCTCATCCAACTGGGCCGCCGGGACGCCGGTGATCCGCTCCACCCGATCCGGCCAGTACGACCGCACCACCCGGCGGACCTGCTCGAACCCGCAGGTTCGCTCGGCGATGTAGTCGGTGTCGATGTGGCCGTGCCGGATCGCCAGATGCAGCAGCCCGTTGGCCAGCGCCAGGTCGGTGCCAGGCACCGGCTGCAGGTGCAGTTTCGAGCCACGGGCGGTGGACGAACGCCGGGGGTCGATGGTGATATGCGTCGCGCCGCGACTGCGACCCTCGTCGAACCACTGCATGGCCGGCGGCATGGTGTCGGCCGGGTTGGCGCCGACCAGCACGACGACGTCAGCCGCGGCGATGTCAGCCAGCGGGAACGGCAGGCCCCGGTCGATGCCGAACGCGCGGGTGGTCGCCGCCGCCGACGACGACATGCAGAACCGGCCGTTGTAGTCGATCTGCGAGGTGCCCAGCGCGACCCGGGCGAACTTGCCGAGATGGTAGGCCTTCTCGTTGGTCAGCCCACCGCCACCGAAGCAGCCCACGCCGTCTGGGCCGTAGTCCTGCTGGGAGCGGCGCACGGCACGGGTGACCCGGTCCAGCGCGTCATCCCACGTGGTGGGCCGCAGTGGCGCATCGCGCCGGTCGCGGACCAGAGGCTCGGTCAGCCGCTGCGGGTAGTCGAGCAACTCGGCCGCGTTCCAGCCCTTGCTGCACAGCCCACCTCGGTTGGTGGGGAAATCCTCCTGAGGTGCCAGGTGGACCCGGTCGGGAGCGACCCGCAAGGTGATGCCGCACTGCAGCGAGCAGTACGGGCAGTGCGTCAGTGTCGGCGGCCCATCCACACCTCCACCGTCCACTGGCCTCGTTTCGGTGTCGTTGTCTGCTGGTTACGGCTCAACCCGTGTTGCGCATGCCCGCAGCGATCCCGTTGACGGTCAGCAGGAGGGCCCGTCGCAGGTCGGGGTCGGGCTCGTCCACTTCGCGACGGCGGGCTAGCAGCGAGACTTGGAGGTGGTGCAGCGGCTCCAGGTAGGCGGCCCGCACCTGCAGGGTGTGACGCACCAGGGGGTGCCGGGACAGCAGTGTCGAGCCGCCGGTCAGCTGCAGCACCTCACACCGGGTCAGGTCGTTCTCGGCGACGATAGTGTCGAACAGCGGCTGCAGGCTGGGCTCGACGAGGGCCGAGACGTAGGACTCCGCGATCCGCAGGTCGGTCTTCACCAGCATCATCTCGACGTTTCCGAGCAGGTTGGTGAAAAACGCCCAGTCCCGCATCTCCTCGAGGACCGGACCGAGCCCGGCGTCCCGGGCGGCCCGCAGCCCGCTGCCGAGGCCGTACCAACCGGGCACGAGCATCCGGGTCTGGGTCCACCCGAACACCCACGGGATCGCCCGCAGCCCTTCCAGCGTGGCTTTCCTGCTGCCCGGTCGTCGCATCGGCCGGGAGCCGACGTTGAGCCAGCCCAGCTCGTCGACC
>JBBRYD010000244.1:0-1967 GCA_038238065.1 Propionibacteriales bacterium
AAGTCGTGTCGGTCTACCGGGCGCCGAGCACGAGCGGCGACGTCTTGGGCTGGGATCGGGCGAGCACCTTCAGCCAGCCGGGCGATGCCGACTCCACGTCGCCTGCCACCGTGCCGGTCGGATGTGTGGTGCTGCTGGTGCCGAGCTGGGAGCCGGCCAGCCTGGACCGCGTCGGCGCGGTGCTCAACCCGGGGCTGGGCACCGGGATCTGGGCCGGCAGCGCGACCACCTACCGGTACGCCAACCCCTCGGAGGCTCGGCGCAAGTTCGCCCAGCTGGTCGACGCGGCGCAGCACTGCGAGCGGTTCAGCTACGGCGATACGCGGTTCCAGGTCACGGCGGTATCCGCGGAACAGCCTTCCAGGTCCCGCTCGCTCCTGTCCTTCACGATGATCGACACCGATCCTGACGTACCGGGCCCGAGCAGGTCCGAGCTGGTGCGATACGGCAACACGATCAGCTGGGTGAGCACCTCGCAACGCTCCCGCGACGTCGGTACGGTCGCCGACGAGCTGGTCACCGGTTTCGGTCTGCTCCGATGACGACGGGGAGCGCCCGGCCGGTCGACGTGCTCGTGCTGGGAGCGGACTCGAGGTTCTGGACCCCCCGGCGGCAGCGTCGGCTGGGCCGGCTGATGATCGCCGCGGCGGTGTTGCTGGTCGTCGTCGGCAACATCGGCTGGTGGCGGCAGACGTTGGACCCGACCCTGACCCACGCCCAGGTCGAGTCGGTCTATCGCCTCCGCCACGCACCGACGACAGGCGCACGCTGGGACCCGAGCAGCGTCAGCACCCGTTCGGACGGCACCGACATCGTCCTGCCGGTCACGCAACCAGCCGTGTGCGCGTACCTGATGGTGCCCGACCGGGCGCCGGCCAGCCTGGACAACGTGCAGGCCGGGCTGACCCCGGTGCTCGAGGAGCGGCTCTGGTCCGGCTCCACCGTGACGTACCGGTACGCGGATTCGGCCACAGCTCGCGAGAAGCTGACCCAGCTGGAGAACGCGGTGAGGGCGTGTGCCACCTTCACCTTCGGCGCAACCCGTTTCCGGGTGGACCGGGTGTCGTTCGGCACCGCCACCCACGCACGGACTGACTTCGCGTTCTCCGTGTCGTCCAGCGATGCGCAGGGATCGACCCGCCTCGAGCTGATGCGATTCGGCAACACGGTCTCCTGGATCACTGCCGCCGATGACCGGGAGACATCAATTGTGCGGTCGGGGACGGTTTCCGACGCTCTCGCTGACGGCTTCCGCGCTGCGCGCTAGACCGCCTCGGACGGCTCCAGGCCACGTCGACCGGCACGGCGCAGGCCTCTCGGAGCGGGCGAGCACACTGGGACGGTGACCGTCCCCCCCGTCGACCTCCCGCCCATCCGGCACGCCGTCCGCACGATCGGGCGGCGGACGTTCGACTTCTCCGCACAGGTCGTGGTGATGGCCATCGTCAACCGCACCCGGGACTCGTTCTTCGACGCGGGCCGGACGTTCGGGCTGGACGCGGCGGTCACCGCCGCACTGCAAGCGGCCGAGGCGGGTGCGGGCTGGGTCGACATCGGCGGCGTGCCGTTCTCACCGGACACGGCCGAGGTCAGCGAGGCCGAGGAGATCGACCGGGTCGTTCCCGTGGTGGCGGCGGTGGCCGCGGCCTCCGACATCGTGATCTCGGTCGACACGTTCCGGCCGGAGGTGGCCAGCCGGTGTGTGGCCGCCGGGGCCAGCGTGGTGAACGACACCAGCGGGCTACGGGACCCGGAGATCGCGGGGTTGGTGGCCGAGTCCGGGGCCTCCCTGGTGATCACCCACAGCCTCGCCCGGCCGAGGGAGCACCTGCTGCGTCCTCACTACGACGACGTGGTGACCGAGGTCCGCGACTTCTTGTCCCGGCGGGTCGAGCTGGCGGTCAGCCTCGGCGTACCGGAGGACCGGATCATCATCGACCCGGGTCACGACCTGAACAAGAACACCC
>JBBRYD010000245.1:0-1894 GCA_038238065.1 Propionibacteriales bacterium
CGTCCATGGATTGGTCCAGGTGCCGCAACCGCCGCCAGGAGGCCGCGGCGGCGACCGGACACAGCAGACCCACGATTACCAGCGCACCGCGTACGCCGTACAGCTCGATCGCCAGTGCGGCCAGGACCGCCCCTACCCCGGTGGACAACGCCACCAGGCTCTCGAGCACTCCGAAGACCCGCGCGAGCACTTCGTCAGGGGCCATCCTCGCCAGGAGCGTGAAACCTCCGAGGTCGATCAGCGAGTTGCCGACGCCGACCCCGGCTAGGAGTCCGAGTGCGACCCCCTGTTGTGGGAAGGCGCCGATGACGAGGAGCGGCACGCCCCACAGGGCGACCCCGACGGCAAACCATGCGCCGAGTCGCCGGGTGTCGACCAGCATCGACGCGCCGAGCGCCCCGAGGACCGCACCCACCCCGATGGCCCCAGTGAGGATCCCCACCCCCGGCTCGCCGGTCCCCAACAGGTCGATGGCAACCACGACGGTCAACACGGTCAGCGCGCCGCGCGTGAGGGTCTGCGCCACGGCCAGGCCCATGATGAGGGCAATGTCACGGTTCCGACGGACGGCGCGAATACCCTCCGCTGCCGACTTCAGCAAGTTGGTCCCTGCTGGTGCGGGTGGACGCGGAGGCGCGTCGTAGCGCAGTCGCACTAGCAACGCGGCCCCCCACATGGAGGCGCCTGCTGCGACAGCGAAGACCACGGTCACACCGGCGACCTCGAGCAACAACGCTGCAAGCAGCGGACCCACCAACGTGGCCGCCGCGTCCAGCAGCCCACGGACCACGTTGGCGCCGGCGAGCTCGGTGCCGGTGTGACAGAGGGAGGGCAACAGGGCCGAGTGCGCCGGTCGGAACAATGTGGCGGCGATGGTCGACAACACTGCGAGCGCATAGACGATCTGTAGCGGACCGTCCATGCCGACGACGACTGCTGCTGCACCGGTCGCAACACCACGCAGCGTGGACACCAGGATCAGGACTCGTTCCCTGCGGCCCTTGTCGGCCATAGGCGACAACAAGGGGGCCAGGATCGCGGACGGCACCATGCGAAGTAGGCCAACCAGCCCGACTGCTGTGGCACCACCGTCCCGATAAGCCACAATCCCGAGCCCCACGGTGAACGCCCACTCCGCAGTCCAGGCTCCGAGGAAGCTAAGCTGGGCTCGCCGGAGGGCGGGATTTCGGGCGTTGCTGGTGAATGCGGCCGCGGCCTTGCCGAGCCTTTCCCGAACCTTCCCATCCGCCACTCAACGACGGTACCGTCCCGTCTCTCGGCTGGCCACCTCGCGATGTCGACTCAACCTTCCCTGGCTGGCATCCCCGCGCCACGGCGTCGCCCTGGTCAAGTCCATGGGGGATGGCAAAGGACGTCGTCACCGAGTGATCCCTCTAGGCGGTGACTGCTGCAGGTTCAGCTCCAGCGAACCGTCCACAGTCGTCACTCGCCGGGCATCTCTCTCGCCGGGGACCGTGCGCAACTACCTCTCGTCCGCGGGCACCGGACCCGCACATCAGTGACCCGCCTGGCAACCCCGTCTGGACCGGGAAATTCGCCGACGCATACGTGCGAAAAGACGCACTCTTGGTCGGATGCACCGCGGATCACCGCGCACGGGAGTCCACCGACCGGCGCACCGCCCTGCTCCGTTCAGCACATCCCGACGTGGCCGCCGAGCTCGCTGCGGTTGCGGTGGCGCTGGCCGATTTCGACTTGGAGCTGTTGGAGAGCCGGACGCTCGACGGCCGCACCCAAGAGCTCATCTATCGACCCAGTCTCCATTGACCGAGCCGATCGGCGTAACAAGCATGAGCGGATGTTTCTGGGACGGACGCGGGCGACCCGACCATTCATCGGTAGAGTTGTCGGCATGTGTGCTGGGCGTCCATGA
>JBBRYD010000246.1:0-1752 GCA_038238065.1 Propionibacteriales bacterium
CGACCTGGTCTCCTGCACCCGCAGCCTGCTCGCCGACGAGGCGCTGCGGACCGGCCTGGGGAGCAAGGCGCAGCTCCGCGCGCACGACTTCGGCTGGCACGCGTCCGCCGAGCTGATCGACCAGGTACTCCGGTCCGCCTAATGGGGGTGCATCGCACGCTGTTGCGGCAGTGTGGTGTCCGAGCCGCCGTTGGGTGAGCACTGCGAACGCCTGGCCCTTTTGAGGTCTAGGTCTAGATCGTGCCCCCCTCGGTTGGTGAGGAGGTTGTAGGGCTGGTGGGATGTCGTGCCTGGAGCACTGATCCATTAGGTCGCCTGGATCTCCTCGATGGGCTTCGGGACCGTCAGCTGAGAGGAGCGATGCACGTGTTGTTCGTGGGTGACGACTGGGCCGAGGCCCATCATGATGTCGAGGTCGTCGACGAGACCGGCAGGGTGCTGGCGGCGCGGCGGCTGCCGGAAGGAGTCGCCGGGATCGCCTCCTTCCACGGCCTGGTGGCTGACCATCTCGGTGACGACGACGAACCCGGCCAGGTGCAGGTTGGGATCGAGACCGATCGGGGGCCGTGGGTGCAGGCACTGCTCGCGGCGGGTTACACCGTCTACCCGGTGAACCCGATGCAGGTGGCGCGGTACCGCGAGCGGCACGGTACGGCGGGCGCGAAGTCCGACCCGGGCGACGCGCATGTGCTGGCCGAGCTGGTCCGCCTCGACCGCCACCATCACCGGCCGCTGGTCGGGGACTCCGATGTCGCTGAGCATGTCAAGGTGCTGGCCCGGACCCATCAGAGCATGATCTGGACCCGACAGCGTCAGTCCAACCAACTGCGGTCGATGCTGCGTGAGTACTACCCGGCGGCGCTGGTCGCGTTCGCCGACGACCTGGCCGGCCGCGACGCGTTAGCTGTGTTGAGCGCCGCACCGAGCCCGGAGCTGGGGTCGCGGTTGAGCATCGGCCGGATCGAGACGCTGCTGCGTCGAGCCGGTCGGCAACGTTACATCGCCAGCCGGGCCGCCGAGATCCAGGCAGCGCTGCGCATGGACCAGTTGGCCGCCCGCCCTGGTGTGATCGCGGCTTACGCCGCGTCGGTGGGTGCGATCGTCGCCGTGTTGACCTCCATGGCGACCCAGATCGAGATCCTCGAGGCCGAGGTGAGGCAGAGTTTTGGCCGGCACCCGGACGTTGAGATCTACCTGAGCCAGCCCGGCCTCGGGCAGGTCCTCGGTGCCCGGGTGCTCGCCGAGTTCGGAGACGACCCGCACCGCTACGCCGACACCCGAGCCCGGAAGAACTACTCCGGCATGGCGCCCGTCACCCGAGCATCCGGCACCAGACGCGTCGTGCTCGCCCGCCACGCCCGCAACAGACGGCTCGCCGACGCGCTCTACCAGCAAGCCTTCTGCGCCCTCAGCAGCTCCCCCGGCGCCAGAGCGTTCTACGACCGCCAACGCGGCCGCGGCGCGACCCACCATCAGGCCCTCCGTGCCCTCGCGAACCGTCTCGTCGGCATCCTCCACGGCTGCCTCGAACACCGCCAGCCCTACAACGAAAGCATTGCCTGGCCCAAACCAGAAACCCTGGCCGCTTGACAAGTTAGGACCGTGGGATATCTAGACCGGCGGCTCCGGGTCGTACTGGATGCCCCGCCGGACCTGCTTGGCCCGGTCGACGCCGGCTAGCCTGGCCACGAGGTGCAGTGCCATGTCGATCCCCGCGCTCACCCCGGCGGCTGTGACGATGTCACCGTCGTC
>JBBRYD010000247.1:0-1695 GCA_038238065.1 Propionibacteriales bacterium
AGACGTCGGCAGCTAGCCGGCTGGACCGGTGCGGTGCGCGTCTGGCCGACGCAAGGCTCCGGTGCCACCCTGCTGCCAGGGATGCGGGCCTGCTGGCGGCCGGTAGTTCACCCCGAGGGCGTCCAGTCGGTTGAGATGAGCCTTGAGTCGGGGCTGGAACTCTTCCCACGAACGGCCTTCCGGCGACGACCAGGCCACCTCGCTGTGCGCGCACGCCCGCGGGAACAGCATGTATTCCACCCGACGCATGTTGGGCATGTACTCGGTCCAGATCTGACACTGGGTGCCCAGCACCCGCTCGCGGCTGGATTCCGACATCGCGTCCAACGGCTCGAACGCGTACGCCTGCTCGGTGGTGGTCAGCCCACCGATGGCGTACTGTTCGTCCTCGCCGGATCCGGGATAGTAGTCGAAGTAGGTATGGCTGACGGGCGACATCACCACGTGAAGGCCGGCGGCAGCCGCCGCGACGCCGTATTGGGCACCTCGCCACGCCATCGCGACCGCGCCCTCGAGTGGACCCTCGTCGCAGATCTCGTCCCAGCCCACGAGCTGGCGGCCGCGCGCCAAGAGCCAGTCCCGCAGCTGTTCGGTGAACCACCGCTGCAGATACCCAGGGCCGACCAGCCCGCGCTGTTCGGCCAGTCCCCGAGCGGCCTCACTGGCCAACCACTCGATGCGTGGGCACTCGTCGCCGCCGACATGGACGTACCTACTGGGAAAGACGTCGAGCAGCTCCTGGTAGACGTCGAGAACGAAAGCCAGCGTCGCATCGGACAGATTCAGTACTTCGGGGAACACACCGAACGTGATGGCGGGCCGGTAGCCCGCCTCTGGATGGTTCCCAAGCTCCGGATAAGCCGCCAGTACCGCCAGCGCGTGCCCCGGGAGGTCGATCTCCGGCACGATGGTGACGCCGCGCTGGGCTGCATAAGTCACCAGGGACCGAAGCTGGTCCTGGGTGTAGAAACCGCCGTGCGGGGTGCCGTCAGCTCGCTCATCGTGATGCTTCCGCGTCTCGGTGCGCCAGCTCCCGACTTGATGCAGCTTGGGATGTCTCTTGGACTCGAACCGCCATCCCTGATCATCGCTCAAGTGCAGGTGGAAGACGTTGTACTTGTGCAGGGCGAGCAGGTCAACACATCTGAACAGGTCGCTCAACGGCTGGAAGTGACGGCCCACGTCGAGCATCACCCCGCGCCAGGAGAACCGGGGCCGATCGTGGATGGTCACTATCGGCAGCTCGAGTGGCTCGCCGCTGGGTGCCGGGCGCAGAGCGGAGGCGGGCAGCAGCTGACGCAAGGTCTGCACCGCCCAGTTGACGCCACGCTCGCTGGATGCTGCGATCTGGATCTCGGCCGGACCGACCAGCAGCCGGTACTCCTCGTCGGCCAACGAGTCGTCGGAGAGGATCCTCAGGGCGCCACCTTCGGCGCGCGGAAGCTCGAGCCCGGTGCCGGGGGACAGGAGCCGGCGGGCGATGGCGGCCCATTCAGGGGAGGCGTCGATGGCGAGGTCAGCGGGAAGCGTCGTGGTGCCGGACTGCGGCTGCACGGACCGGGGCCGCGGCACGATGGTGGCATGGCGGCGGGTCGGCTCGCGCCGGTCCCACATCAGGGCAGCGTCTCGTACGCGGGCACGGTGAGGAACGCCTCGAAATCATCAGCGGTCGCCACCCGAGCAAACAGCTCCTTC
>JBBRYD010000248.1:0-1653 GCA_038238065.1 Propionibacteriales bacterium
CAAGGGAGAGCAGCACAGCCAGACCCGCCGGTCGCTCAGCTAGCGGACTCCCTCACGGTGACGGTGCCGTTCTCGGTCGGCGATCCGTGCCTGACATCAACCTGAGTCCCGGCAACGCCACCAGGACCAGGCCGATTGTCAGCGCGATGGCTGCGACCACGGCAGCCAGGCTCGCGACCGAGTCAGCCACCGGGATCGCGACCGCGACAACCGCGATGATCGCGATCCAGAGCAGGGTGGCCGCGTGGGTCTGGCCCGCGATCGTGTCGTAGACCAGGATCTGCAGCGCGGCGAAGACCGTTCCCTCCGAGGCGAACACCCAAGCCTCGTGGCCGAGCCCGACATACTCGCTGCCCCCGACGAACGACTCGGCGAGGCCCGGCAGCACGAGTGTCCCGAGTACGGCGCTGGCGCCGAGCACCAGCACCACGAGCACCGGCTTGACCCACGGCCGACCGGCCCGCTCGGTCGCCATCGAGGGGAACGCGATCACCAGTACGAAGGTCGGAAGGAACAGGCACGTCTTGGTGAGGATGGCGCCGCCGGCGTAGATGCCGGCGTCGTGATGGGAGAACAGGTGCCGCGCCAGCAGGACGTCGAGGTTCGTGAACGCGAAGAACGCGAGCAGCGTGTGGCCATTGCGCCACAGCTCCCCGAGAACCGGTCGATCACCGCTCGACTGCGCGGGCACGACCGGGTAGAGCCGCCAGCCGACCACGAGTGGCAGCACACTCCCGACCGCGACGCCGATCATCGCTGACCTGGTGGACGTGTCGATCGCCAGCGCGACCGCGCCCCCTGCTATCCGGCCGACCCCCATGGCCAGGTAGATCGCCGCCACGGCCCCCCACCGACGCTCGCCCTGGGCGATGCCGGCATACGCGCCCATCATGGTGAGCGCCGCGCAGGTCGGCGCGACGCTCCCGGTTGCGACCCAGTCGTCGAGCTGCAGCCCCTGGTCGAGCAGCGGTGCGGCGGCGAGCAGCAGCGCGCCCAATGCGGCGGCCAGCCACCGGCCATTGCGAAGGATTCCGTGCCGCACCCCGTCGAGGTCGCGCGGGTCCGCGGTCGCAAGTCGCCGCGCCGCCGTGGCTTGGATGGTCAATGAGCCGACATTCGCCACGATGATCAGACCGAGCAAAGCGCCGACCGCGCCGAACTTCGTGGGGCCGAGCAGATGCGCCGCCAGCAAGGTGAACGCGTAGGCCAGCACGTTCATCGTCATCATGCCCAGGCCGACCACGGCGGCGGCCCGTCCGGTGCTGATGCCAGTGCCGGGGTCTGTGCTGGGGGTGGCGGCGGGAACTCCCACCGGGCTGACCACCGGGACGCCCAGCGGATCCTCGTCTACGGGCATGCGCTCAGTCTGCCCTGGCCGAACGGAGTCAGCCGGTTTCAGAGTTTGCCCAGTTCAGAGTCGACCTAGTGCGGTGGTGCCGTGTTGGTCGACGAGGAAGTGGTAGCCGTGTCTGGTGCGCCAGAGCCAGGCGCCTGGTCTGATGTGTTTGACGGTCCAGCCGGCGAAGGTCTTGACCCGGTGGTGGCGTCTGGTGATTTCGGCCATCTTGGCGGGGTCGGTCTGTCCGGGTGGCCCACCCCGGCTCATCGGCAGGTACGGGATGACGTGTTCGTCGTCTTGATGTCGAGACAGGG
>JBBRYD010000249.1:0-1516 GCA_038238065.1 Propionibacteriales bacterium
CGGCGCCATCACCCGGAACTCGGCCTCCGTCGCCGGCCGCGACCGAGTCAGCAACCCGATCGCCACCTCCTCGAGCTGGCCCAGCGCCAACGCGCCCAGCACGGCCGCCGAGGCCAGGACCAGCACCAGGCCCAGCGCCGGCGGCAGCAGCGCGAACACCACCACGGCGAGCACGAAGCTCACAAGCAGCGCAGGCCCGAGGGTCACGACCCTCAGCACCGTCATCGGGACCTTCATCTCGACCACCTCCATCAGTCAGCACTAGTGCGAATCTCTCGACTTTGCCGCGGGGTGATCGTCCGACGACCTCCGCGCGACCTAGGCGAACGAGACCAGTTTGTGCCCAGCCGCCGACACAACGGAGTTATCCACAGCCCCAATCCACGCCAGAGCAGGGACCGGCCCCGCCATGGGTTCATGAACCAGACCCGATCCCGGACCACTCCGACCGAAAGGAACCACCCCGTGCACACCCTCACCGCCGATGACACCTGGGACCGCCTCGGCTCCATCGCCCAGCTGCTCCACCAGGCCGCCACCCGCGCCTGGGAAGGGGCGGAACCAGACTCACCGCTGCAGTCCCTCGGTCTCGGCGTCTACCTGGCACAGGCACAGGCCAGCTCGCTCCTCCCCGAGGACTACCGGCTGCCCGACGTCGATCAGGAGGACCTCGAAGGGCAGAGCGCGCTGCAGCTGCTCACGGCCGCGGAGGAACTCACCCGGCCGCTCCCAGCCCACCGCCCCGACCTGGTCAACAGCTCCCAGCTCGTGGTCGACCTGTGCGACCTGATCCGGGAGGCACGCGACCTTGGATGCTGACCACCGGAGCGGCTTCGCCGACGTCGACGACGCGCTCTTCGACACCACGCAGATCCCGCTCACATCTCGGGACATCCGCACCGTCGGCGAGCTGCTGCACGACGTCGACCACACGGCGCGCCACCTCCTGATGGACGTCGCCGGCGACGACGCCGGCCGACTCCTCCACGACTGGCCCGACCTCGTCGCGGCCGCGGCGACGCTGTGGAGCAGCCTGCCCGGGCAGCAGTTCGGGGCAGGCGCGCACACCCGCGACGAACCCATCACCCGCCTGGTCTCGGTCGCAGACGCGATCGGCAGGAGCCTGCGCAACACCAGCTGGCCACCGGCGAGCCAGCCCGATCGGCGCATGACCCAGATGACCAGGACCCTCGGTCACGCCAGCGACCTGGTGCACCGCTACGGCGCCGACATCCCGGTCCAGCGCACCGAGAGCTACCGCGACCTCGAGGCCGCTCGCGCCCGGATCATGCACGCCCTGTACGTCACCGCCCACGCCGTCGGTGTCTCCCTGCACCAGCACGGCCACAACCGGTACCAGGACGCCCTCGGCACTAACCGGCCCATCGAGCTCAACCAGCGTCACTCCCCCTACGCCGTACCGCCGACCACCGAGTGGATCCGCCGCATGGCCGTCTCCGAGGCGGCCGCGGGCAGGTACCTCGACGGACGGTTCACCCAGGCACTCCGGGGCGAA